>NZ_QUES01000007.1:0-211115 GCF_003478085.1 Eisenbergiella sp. OF01-20
CCGCTCTGCCAGCGGGCGGAAGGCCATTTTGCTCCTGCGAAGTTTGAGTACTGAAAAAATAATTGGAGGACTGTAAATCATGTCAAAAACAAGAAACGAAGTGGATGCGTATCTCTTAACGCTTTCCCCCACAGAACAGGAATGGATGAATTTTTTCATAAATTACATGCGCGAAAAGCATTCCGATTTGGAGGAGGTCATCTCCTTTCAAATGCCCACTTACAAACTCGGCAGCGGGAAACAGCGAAACTATATCGCTTTTTTTCCGGCCAAAAACCACTTCTCCATGCACACCATGGATTTTGCGTATATCGATATTCTGAAAGAAAAACTCTCCCATCCGGGCAAAGGGAAAGGATGTGTGAATGTCAGGTATACCTGCCCGGATGAAAGACTTATTTTACTGGAAGCCATAGAGGCTGTTATTAATCGCAAAAAAACACTTCAGAACAATTGCCTGTCCTGAAGTGTTTTATGAAGTGCAGGAAAAGAGACTTGAACTCTCATGGTATTGCTACCACACGGACCTGAACCGTGCGCGTCTGCCAATTCCGCCATTCCTGCGCGACAAAATGTATTTTATATGATTTGAGAGCAAATGTCAATATGAAAAAGTTAAAAAATTTATGCTAAAAAAAATCATAAAGTGGAAATATACTTTTCACTTATCTAATTGGAAAAAAATAAAAAAATCTAAAAAAGTATCTTGACTTATTTGTCCTAAAATGATAATATACCTCTTGCAGCACGGAACTCAAAACTGTGCAGGCATGCGGAAGTGTCGGAACTGGCAGACGAGCAAGACTAAGGATCTTGTGGGCAATGCGCTCGTGTGGGTTCAAGTCCCATCTTCCGCACTAGTGTTTTAGGAGCGGGAAGCCTTGATTTTATTGAGGCTTTTCGCTTTTTTATTGTAAAAAACGCGATGAAGTTTTGGCCACTTTTTTGAGCTATCCCCTTTTGGTTCTTATGCTTCTAAAGTCAAATTAATTTGCTTGGTTTAAAGCTTTCGTGCAAACTCTCTATTAGCAGCATGTTTATGCGGGATTCCACCTGAGTTACAATCAAAAACATACTCAGAAGTGCTTTCAATATACCAATCGTGGTATAAGGTCAATAATTCTCCTGATTTCCATTGTTGAGAATGAATTTCTTTTCCAGGCGGTCGCATTATAAAAGGTTTTTCTACAAAACAATGCATTGCATTAATTCCATTGTTATTGGTGAAATCCTTATAATTTGTAAATATTTCTTGTTTTAACTCGGGCTTTATATATTGAAGCAAGAGCAGGTAATAAAGATAAATCTGGTGTAGTTTGTTCGTTTTCCCATTTACTCACTGCTTGATATGAAATTCCAAGATGTTTCGCAAGTTCTTCTTGCGTTAAATTTTGCTCTTTTCGATACCGTAAAATATTTAATCCAATAACATTATTCATTAACTCACCTCCGATATTATATTATCATTTTACGAAAAGACAAAACAATAACTTTACTCTTTAGATTCGCGTACAATTCAACCTACATTTTAGTTGATTATATAAATAATCCTCTGTACGGCTTATACGCCAAAGGAGAACTCCGTATTTCAACTCCCCTGTAAAATAAGCATTCTTAGACTTAATTTTAATAGAATAATAAATCAGATTTGAATATAATAACACCTCTATTACTTTTTGGTATTAATTTTGTAAGCTTTTCATTTCCCGGTAATTAAATATGAATTTACGATACATTTATCGAATTAATGTACTACCTTAATTACATAGGACATATAAAGTTTTCTAAAAACAAAACCGGATAAAGTAATCAGCAATTGTTACCTCATCCGGTTATTTCTTATTTGTTTATACAGTCGGGCAGACATAGGGTTAACCCCTCACAGATTCATTCGTGCATATCTGGAAGTTGTGAGATAGAGATAATTCACCTTCCATCTATTACCAAATTCCTTTTCCGTCACCAAAAAGTATTGCTTTTATATTTTTATCGATTTCAACATTGCTTAATTCCTGCTGCACAAGCGGTTGAATCACTTCCCTGCTTTCCCTTGTATGTGGAAGTTCCGATGCAAGCCCATTCGCTTTATCTTTTCTCCCCATTTTTAAATATAAGAAACATAATGTCGCACGCATAGTCGCTTTTTGCCTCTCATTGCTTGACAAAGGCAATCCTCTTTCCATTAGTTCAATAGCTTCATTCGTATTTCCTTTCAATGCCAATGTACTTGCCAATCCAAGAATCATACCAGGTTTATTGGGATATATTAGTAATGCATCTCTGTATGTTTTCTCAGCTGAATCATAATCTCCGCATCGTTGATATGCAACAGCCTTTTTATGAATATTGAAACGTGTTTCCTCTGCTCGTATGGTATCCATGCCAATAAGTAAATCGACACTTGTTTCAAATATGTTAGCCAATGCCGGCAAAGAAGTAATATCTGGGTAGGAATCCCCTCGTTCCCATTTTGAAACACTTTGTGCTGTAATCCCTAAATATTCAGCAACATCCTCTTGTGTCAGATTTTTCAACAAACGATACTTTTTTAAATTTTCCGATAAATATAGCATATTGTCCTCCTAATGATTTATTTTAATAACATCATATCATGAGAACATTTATATTCAATGGCGCAGAAGTTGTTCTTAATGCAACTATCTGCCAATCTTATCTCTCTGTAACCAGTAACGACAAGATGAACGATATCCCTTTTACTCATAATTCCATCCTGTCATAGATCATGCCCTTGGTTGTCCATTGCTCGCATATCTGCGACCCCGAAATAATGATTTTATGATCTTCAAACCGCAGGACCGTCGGCAGCCAGTCAACATAGAACTCATTGTATTTTTTCGGTAAGAGCGTTCGATTTTGTCCCGTTGGATCGGTAATGGAAAGGCCATCAACTCGTATTATATAGCCCAATGCCTCATTTTTATAGATACCGCTTTTCGGAAAAGCAATGGGGCCTGGTTTGCGATCGATACCTAAAAAAGAAAGTATCTCATCCTCAAGGAAGGTCCATTTTCCATTAGATATTTCAAGAGATATTTTATTTGTCTTGCATGAATGGAACAACGAATTTGCCATATTGGCATAATCCCGCAGGAACTGCTTAAAACCTTCTGCCCCTTCCGGCTTACCTGAATAGTATGGTTGGTCTTTGTCTCTATGCCATATGTAATCCAAGTATGAAGTACCCCTATCTTTTTCAAGATATTCAATTGTCGCCTCGGTGTTTTCCCTGTAAAAGAAAATCAGACATGGGTTTAAAGGCTGTATAATATCTTCCATTTGGCTGATAAAGCTTTGCAGTTCTTGATAGTTCTTATTTTTAAATAAAAACATGAATATCTGGAACTGGAAGATCGCACTATCTATAATATAGACTTTCTCCTGATCCTCCATCGCTTTTTCAGCAAAATGCATCCATTTTTCCAAAGCAAATTTTTGGTATACTTCAAGAGGAAAATTCCAAACGTCAAACTCTGTCAAAGCCTGGTAAGCCTTCCCTCCGATTATATCTTTATAGTACCATTGTATTTCGGGCAGATGTATCCCCACGGTGCTCTTTCTAAACACTGCTATACGCTTAAGAATAGCAGCTGTTTCCGGGTACCTTTCCGTAAATCTTTCAAATTCGTCATAGGTCATACCAACCTCATCAAAAAATAGTACCGGATGAGGCATGGCTACTTCATGTATCCACTCCGCATTAATTTGATTACGCTCAAGTTGTACCTGTATAAACCGGGAATTTGTAGTTTTACCTGTAGAAGGCATACCCTCCAGCAGGATTAGTTGCGTTCCAATCATCCTTGCTCTCCTCATAAAATACATATAATATCCTGTCCTGGCTGTTTTCTTCAATATGGAAAAAATCTCGTATAAGTAATACCATTGCAGGCTCTTGCTCAGAAGGATTTTCCGACAGTTTCTTAAATCCATTCGTTTCCTTTATATCAAATATCAATAATGGTAACAGGCGCTGCATCTGGGGTCACAATCCATATTCGCGGTACGAGTAATCCAGCTAACCGGTTTACTTTTGCTTTTCCGGATATCAGAAAAGGCTTTTGGATATCTGTTATCCAAAAGCCCTTCTTTATCAAGTGCAGGAAAAGAGACTTGAACTCTCATGGTATTGCTACCACCCGGACCTGAACCGTGCGCGTCTGCCAATTCCGCCATTCCTGCGCGACAAAATGTATTTTATATGATTTGAGAATAAATGTCAATACTTTAAAATAATTTTTTCTGATACTCCCGTTTCCGGGATTTCAAAACAAGGTAAAAAAGAAAGAAAAAAAGCCAAAATAATTGATTGCCAACACCACCGTAACCTGTTATAACAAAAACATACCCTGTCCATTTTTACGGAAAGAGAAGGCGGGGAAAACATAAAACTATTTATGGAAAGGAGCACCCAGATGAACGTGATGCATTCAGAATGGAGCGGACGGTTTAAACACTGGATCCGTACGCTGAAAGATGATTTTTATGAACCCCTGGGAGAATTCCGTTGGGAAGCAGGCAGGACAATGGAGCATCTTAGTCCCGAAGAGGCTGCCGGTATGGCCTTTACACCGGTGCAGCCCGGATTTACATGGGGAAATACCTATGAGTACTGCTGGTTCCGAAGCCGTATTGAGCTGCCCCCGGAAGCGGAGGGAAAACGGATTGTAATGAATCTGAAGCCGGGCGGGGAGTCCACCCTGTTCATAAACGGCCAGTCCTTCGGAACCTACCGTGCGGATTGGGTCAGCGAACCCCATCATTTTATGGAAGATAATACACTGGCCAGAGAAGGAAAAGCCGGAAGCAGCTATGAGGTGCTCATGGAAACCTATGCCGGACATTATTATCCGGAATGTGCCGACGGCGGCTGTGCTACCGGACCGGTCCTTCCCGGAGCGTTTACGGATCCCCTTCCGGAAGGCGCCAGAAGGACTTTGGGCAGCTGTACCTACGGGATCTGGGATGAAGATGCCTATCAGCTGTATATGGACGTGGATACGCTGCATAAGCTTCTGCAGACCCTGGATGAGACTTCCCTTCGTGCTGCCAAGGTTGCAAAGGCTCTGGAGCAATTCACTCTTATCGTGGATTTTGAACAGGAAAAAGAAAAACGATCGGCCGGCTACCGGGCGGCCAGAGAAGCACTTAGGCCTGCCATGGAAGCGGTAAACGGTTCCACCATGCCTGTTTTCTATGCGGTTGGCAACGCTCACCTGGATCTGGCCTGGCTGTGGCCTATGGCGGAAACGCACCGCAAAACAGAAAGGACCTTTGCCGCCCAGCTTCGTCTGCTGGAGGAATATCCGGAATATAAATTTATCCAGAGCCAGCCCGCTTCTTATGAAATGTGCCGGACCTATTATCCGGAGCTGTTTGAACGGATCAAAGAAGCCATCCGGGGCGGCCAGTGGATTGCCGACGGCGCCATGTGGGTGGAGCCGGATACCAATATGACAAGCGGGGAATCCCTTATCCGCCAGCTGGTTCACGGAAAGCGTTATTATAAGGAGGAACTGGGTGTGGACAGCCAGGTACTCTGGCTGCCGGATACCTTCGGCTATACCGCAGCTCTTCCTCAGATTCTCCGTGGCTGCGGGGTAAAATATCTGGTTACCCAGAAAATTTTCTGGTCCTATAATGAGGGAGATCAGTTCCCTTACCACTATTTTACCTGGGAAGGGATGGACGGGTCCCGTGTGGACTCCTTCCTGCCCACAAGTTATACCTACCGCACGGATCCCAAAGAGATCAATGAGGTATGGAAAAACCGCACACAGGTACAGGATCTGGATGCCTTCCTGCTGCCCTTCGGTTACGGGGACGGCGGCGGCGGCCCGTCCAGGGATTACGTGGAATACGCCCTCCGTCAGAAAGACCTGGAAGGCGGCGTAAAGGTGAAAATGGAAGGCCCCAGAGAGTTCTTCGAAGAAATGGAGGAACAGGGCGGCCCTGCGCATACCTATGTAGGCGAGCTGTATTTCAGCGCACACAGAGGGACCTATACCTCCCAGGCCATGGTAAAGAAAAATAACCGCAAGAGTGAGCTTGCCCTGCGGGAAATGGAAATGTGGAGCTGTCTGGCTGAAACGAAGGGATGGGAATACCCTCTTGCCGAAGCGGATGCCCTCTGGAAGAAGCTGCTGCTTCACCAGTTCCATGACATACTGCCCGGATCCTCCATCGCCAGGGTGTACACAGAAGCGGAACAGGCCTTTGAAGAAATTTTCCGCGATACCTCCCGTATCACCGCAGATGCCGCCGACAGCCTGCTTACCGAACAGGGCGGCGACGCTGTTACCGTATTTAATTCCTTAAGCTTTGACAGGAAGGCCCTTGTGACCCTTTCCCCCGCCTTCGCGGACGGCGCATGTACGGCGGAAGGTCTTTCCGTTTCCACCCAGGCTGCGGAAAACGGCGTAAAGGCCCTGGTGGAGCTTCCTTCCTGCGGCGGGGTAACCCTGGTTCCCTGCACAACGCAGACCTCCTGCGAAGGTGCCCGCATCGAAAAAACGGAGGAAGGCTTTGTTCTGGAAAATGAAGTAGTAAAAGCCGTTATAAACCAGAACGGTGAGGTAACTTCTTTCCGGGTAAAGGAAACCGGACGGGAATTTGCCGCCGCACCTATGAACTGTTTCCACTTGTATAAGGATGTTCCCCGGCTCTTTGACGCCTGGGATATCGACTCCAATTATATCGACCAGGAAGTGGAAGGCGCCCGTGATATCACTGTGGAGATCCTGTCTCAGGGACTGGAAGCCGTGCTTCGGGTTACCGGCAGAATCAGCGAATCCACTTATACGCAGCACATCCGTCTGGCGGCGGACAGCAGACGTCTGGTCTTTGATACCCAGGTGGATTGGAAGGAGCTTCACCGCCTGTGGAAGGTCGCTTTCCCGGTTGCCGTATATGCGGAAAATGGGATTAATGAAATGCAGTTCGGTTATGTGGAAAGACCGGCCCACCGTTCGAAAGCTTATGACAAGGATCGTTTCGAGGTCTGCAACCACCGCTACAGCGCCCTTTGTGATGCGGCCCATGGTGCTGCCGTACTCAATGACTGTAAATACGGTATCAGCATGAACGGAAACCGCCTGGAGCTGACACTGCTGAGAGCCCCTTCCGCACCGGAAATGCGCGCGGATAACAGGGTACATACCTTCACCTATGCGTTTACCGCCTGGGAAGGCAGCTTTGCGGACTGTGATGTGGTACGGCAGGGCTATGAACTGAATGTACCGGCTCTTGTTATGCCGGGAAGCACCAGCCGTTTCAGCCAGATACAGATCGACAGGGAAAATATCCTTCTGGATACCATGAAGCCTGCGGAAGACGGAAGCGGGGATATTATCCTGCGTCTGTACGAATCCAAAAAAGCGGCGGTTCCCGTCCGGATCCATACAGAATTCCAGGGGTACCGCCCTTATCTGTGTGACATGCTTGAAAACATTGCGGAAGAAATCCCTTCCGAAAACGGGGATATCCAACTCTCCTTCCGGGCCTTTGAAGTAAAGACCATCCGCCTGGTAAAAAACTGACCTATACCGTTCCGGCCTCAGTGTAAGGAACGTATCTGAAGCTTACAGACACAGCAACGGGGAGAAAAATCTTCTCCCCGTTCCTATCTTTTCTTCTTTTTATTCCATTTCCGTCTCTTCTTCTCCCCGGATGGTCAGAAGCAGTCCTTTTCCCAGATATCCCGCATCGGCGGTATACTGTGAGATCCCTTCTGTCAGGCTGTCCCTGGCTCCCATGTGGATATGGCCTGCCAGAACCACTTTCACCGGCCCTGCGTCCGCCAGGATCAGTTTCATATACTCCTGGGAAACCTCATTGGGATAAATCCCGCCAAGGACACCTTTCCCCAGAAGAACCGGATTCTGCCAGAGCCGGCCGGCTTCTTCCACCAGCCGATCCGTTGCGAAAGGGATATGCTGGAGGACAATCACAGGCTTTCCCCGTTCCACCGCGCTTTTTACCGTATCCAGCGCCGCCGGATCTATCTGGTTGGTGCTGTTATCCACTCCCAGAAGCACCAGCTCCTCATTTTCCAGCAGCTGGGCAGCGGGTGTTCCATGCATCCGGGGCGCCAGGGCGGTCAGGTATTCCTGTCTGCCTTTGTCCGTCATATATTCCCAGGGATAGGTCCAGTCATGATTTCCAGGTACATAAAGGTATGGCATCTCCAGCGTTTCCAGATTTTCTTCCAGAAAAGCCAGATTCGCCCGGGAGGGAAAATCAATAATATCCCCTCCCAGCAGCAGGCCGTCCACCTGCCGTTCATTGGCATAAGCCATCCACGCCGGAAAAACCTCCTCCGGCGTCCGTCCCCAGGCATCTTTAAAAAGCGTATCTCTTCGGGGAAGGGCATTATCCAGCTGCTGCTGCGTTTCCTCCCCGTCCAGACAGATAATGTGGGTATCCGAAAGAAACAGATAGTTGTATTCCTTTTCCAGTCCCGGTATCACCACGGTCTGTTCCTCTACCCAAAGTGCGGCTTCCGCTCCTGCCTGCGGCTCCTGTCCCGGATCCGTCTGTGCCGTCAAAGCGCTGTCAGGCAATTCCCCCCGCTGTTTTGCTTCTTCCTTCGCGTTCTCTACGTCCACAGCTTCCCCCGGCACTGTTTCCACTACCGCTCCGTCCCCCGGCGCCTCTTCCGCTGTTTTTTCCTCTTTTTCCGGATAGCCCTTTTCCTGGTTTTCCTCTTTGGAGGCCTGCTGTCCGGAAGCTTCTTCTCCCGGTACGCCGTCCTGTCCGCCGATAGCTTCTGCAGACATACTTTCCGAGGCAGCGGCTTCTTCCCCGCCCGGAACCGGTTCTGTTACCGTCTGTGTCTCCTCCTGCGCCCCGGTCTTTTCCCCGGGAACTACAGTCTGCGGCCGCGTTCCGCAGCCTGCGGTCAACAGCACCGCCAGGATAACGGCAATTGCCAATCCCTTCTTTCTTCTCAATTTATCTCTCCTTTGCCGTTCTTCTTTTTTCCCTTTCGGGGCCGGAAACAGCCTCTGCCCTCTTCTCTTTATTCAGGCCGCCCCCCGTATGGGAAATGCGGCTGTTCAGAAAACTGGCCCGCATCACGGAATCCTCACCGAACCTGGCCCGGATACTGTCAATCGCTTTGTCGCATTTTTCCAGCTTATCATATTTCCCCTGGTCAAACAGATTATACTGCCTGTATTCCTCATAACTGACCCGCGATGTGGAAACGCCGATCAGCCGGAGCGGCCTTCCGTCCCACAGTTCGTCATACAGCCTGCAGGCTGCCGCATAGATTTCTTCCGTAACATCCGTAGCGCTGCTCAGCTGCATCTGCCTGTTGCGGTTTATAAAATCCGAACTTCTGAGCGTAATGCTCACACAGCTGATTTTAGCCTGATCCGCCCGCAGCCGCATGCCTACGGTCTCACTCAGGGACAGCAGGATCTGCCTGGCATACTCCACATCGGTAACATTCACAGGTGTGGTCATGCTGTTCCCATAGACCTTATTTCCTTCCCTGGCTTCCGGTGTTTCTTCCATGGAAAGCTTCTTTTCCATGGAAGGCTTCTCTTCCATGGGATTCTCTTCTTCCCGTCCCCATGCATAGTTCCAGATAACTTCGCCGTGCTTTTTCATATGCGCCTTCAGCGTATTGACATCCGTACGTGCCAAATCCCCAATGGTGTATATTCCCAGGCTGTGAAGCTTATCCGCCGCGGCTTTTCCCACCAGGAACAGCCGCTCTACGGGAAGCGGCCACATCTTTTCTTCGATTTCCTCCGGGAAAAGGGTATGCACCAGATCCGGTTTTTTGAAATCTCCGGCCATTTTGGCCAGCAGCCGGTTGGAGGAAACCCCGATATTCACCGTGAACTTAAGTTCTTCCTTTATTATATCCTTCAGTTTATGGGCGAATACCACCGGATCCCCATAAAGCATTTCATATCCTGTAAAATCTGCCCAGGCCTCATCAATACTGTACTGTACCACCTGATCGGAATACCGCTTCAAAAGTGCGATCAGGGCTTTGGATTTTTCCACATAAACAGGAAAATCCGGAGGAATGATTATGAGGTTCGGACATTTCTTCCTGGCCGCTACGATAGGTTCTCCGGTCTGGATCCCGTATTTCTTGGCAGGCGTGCTTTTGGCAAGCACAATTCCACGGCGGGCCTCCTGATCGCCCCCCACAATGGAAGGCACCGTACGCAGATCCATCTTTTCCCCGAGAACCTCCGTACGGTAAGCCGCACTCCAGCTTAAAAAGGCACTGTTTACATCAATATGGAAAATAATTGTTCTCGACTCCATCCGCATCACACTACTTTTCGTATTTCTTCATGAACGCAAGCGCTGTCGCCCGGTATCGCTCCGGTTCCACCATATTGGAGGTGGCGTGGGCCGCGTCGGGCACAATGAGCAGCTCCTTGGGAGAGGCGCAAACGGAATAATTATCCAGTGTCATCTGTGTGGGAACAAATTTGTCCTTCCCCCCATGAATAAACAGCACTGGAATCTTACAGGTTTTCAGGACCTCCCGTGTGGAGACATCTTTATAGCCAAAACCCGCCTTGTGTTTCACCACCATTTTCGTCAGGTTCATCAGCGGGAAAGAAGGCATTCCGAACTGGATATGCAGGACATGGCGGAAAATATCATACGGGCTTGTAAAGCCGCAGTCTGCAATAATTCCCCTCACATTGCCCGGAAGATCCAGCCCCGCCGCCATCAGTACCGTGGAACAGCCCATGGATATTCCGGACAGATACAGATTGCAGCCGCTGCCGAAACGGCGCACCGCATAATCCGCCCACATTTTACAATCATACCGTTCTTTTACCCCAAAGCAGATATATTTTCCTTCGCTGTCCGCATGGCTTCTCTGATGGGGTACCAGCAGATGATATCCCTGTTCGTGATAGAACCGGTACAGGCAGGAGAAATCCGAATAACCGTCACACCGGTAGCCGTGCATAAGCAGAAGCACGTTCCGGCTTTCTTTTTCTGCAGGAAGCAGATAGGCGGACAGTTTCAGCCCGTCATAACTGGTAAGCGTTATCTTTTCCGGATCCTGCTCCTTAAACCAACGCACCCCTTCTTCCATTTTATCCCGGAAACAGTCAAACGAAAGCCCTTCTCCTTCTTTGGGCGCCGCTGCCGCCTTCTTTTGTTTATTCGTTTTCTTTTTTTTCTCCACTCTGACAACCGCATAATGAAAGAAAAACGCCACGCTGCCGGCCAGTATAGTCACCGGCAGCATAACCGCCGCTGCGATCATGCCTGCTTTTTTTCTGTTCAAGCTCATCTGCCTCCTTTTATATTGCCATAGTAACTGTCTATACAGGGTAACACCCGTCCTGCGCTCCGCGCCGTAAATGCACAGCCTGAACGGTTACGCCGCACGACACATTTTTCAGGCCGCCTCTGGTATTCAGTTTAACACTATGCTAAAATGCTTGCAAGACAGGAAGCATGCCGAAACAAAAAGTTTATTGCAGACCTGACGGGAATACAGGTCTCCTGAATCAGAAAGGAAATATAACATGGTACAATTGAAAACAGACGAGATGAAATATATAGAACCGCTCTTCAGAAACTGGGAGGAAACCATGATCTGGTCCTGCCTGCAGGGCGTCATGGGGCAGGCCTGGGCGGACTGTCTGCCGGAACCGAAAAGTTCGCGGATCCTTACCGGAGATTTTTGTTTTCTTGCAGGGCAGCCGGACAAAAAGCTGGTATGCGAATTCCCTTCTTCTTTTTCCGCCCCTTTTCTTCTTATCGTGCCGCGTGAGGAAAGCTGGTGTGAATGGATCGAAGCCTGTTATCCGGATACTTATGAAAAGTTTTACCGGTATGCCCTGAAAAAAGAAAAAGATATTTTTGACCGCAGCCTGCTGGAAAGCTATATCCAAAGGCTTCCGCAAGGATATGAGCTTAGGATGATAGACAGGGAATTATATCCCCGTATCTTATCCGGGGAATGGTCCCGGGACCTGTGCTCCCAATTCCCGGACAGCGCCTGCTATGAACAGCTGGGTCTGGGTTTTGCCGCCCTGAAAGACGGGGAAATCGCCGGAGGCGCCTCTTCCTATACCGTATATAACGGGGGCATCGAGATAGAAATTGATGTAAAACAGGAGCACCGGAGAAAAGGGATCGCCAGAGCCTGTGCCGCCCGTCTCATCCTGGCGTGTCTGGACCGTGGGCTTTATCCCAGCTGGGATGCCGCAAACCCGGAATCTCTGCATCTGGCGGAAACGCTTGGTTATCATTCCGGGGGTTCCTATATTTCCTATGAAATCAGCTTTGTCAAGGGGACAGAAAAACGCAATGCCGGAAATAGGGAGGAGGGTGCGGACGTATGAGAACGGATATTATCCATTATCTGGAAGAAGATATCAGAAAGCGCTGTGAAAAGGAGTCCAATTTCTTTGGAATGGGGGGCTATCATCACATCCGGGCCGTTGTAAAAAACGCGGTACAGCTGGCGGGGATATATGGTGCGGATGTAGAAGTGGTAACAATAGCCGCATGGCTGCACGATGCCGCCTCCATAACCGATTATGCGCTCTATGAGAATCATCACATCCATGGAGCGGAAATGGCGGGCGATTTGCTGAAAGGCTTCCGCTACGAGGAGAAAAAGCGGGAATTGGTGCAGAAATGTATTTTAAACCACAGGGGCAGCAAGGTAATGGAAAAATAATCCCCGGAAGAAATCTGTGTGGCCGATGCGGATTCCATATCCCATTTTGATGCCGTCCCTTCTCTCTTTTATCTTGCTTATGTACAGCGTAAACTGGACATTGACGACGGAATCGATTTTGTAAAAAACAAACTGACACGAAGCTATCAGAAGCTGTCCGAAAGAGGGAAAGAAATATATCAAGATAAATATGAGCAGGTTATTTCCGTGGTGGTGTAGCTGCGCCCTTCTTTTTCTTCCTTCCGTCCCGTACCGGTCTGAACGGTACTTCCTTCCGTCCTCCGAAAAAAAAACGGCGCAGCTTTTAAGGTGACAATCCTTTTGCTGCGCCGTTTTTTCATCTATCCGGTTAGCTCTTAGATTTCATTCCCGGGGAACCTGGGGATTCCGTCGAAACCAGCCTGCAGGTCGTCATCGGAAGGAATATAATCGCTCATCTGTCCGTTATGGAATTTTTCATAAGCGACCATATCGAAATATCCGGTTCCGGTCAGGCCGAATACGATAGTCTTTTCTTCCCCGGTTTCCTTACATTTCATGGCTTCGTCGATAGCTACCCGGATTGCATGGCTGCTCTCCGGTGCAGGAAGGATGCCTTCCACTCTGGCGAACTGCTCTGCCGCCTGGAATACGGCGGTCTGCTCCACACTGCGCGCCTCGATAAGGCCGTCATCATAAAGCTGGGAAAGGATGGAGCTCATGCCGTGGTAACGAAGGCCTCCGGCGTGGTTGGCGGAAGGAATGAAGCCGCTTCCCAGGGTGTACATCTTAGCCAGCGGGCATACCTTTCCGGTATCACAGAAGTCGTATACATATTTGCCTCTGGTAAGGCTGGGGCAGGATGCGGGTTCCACGGCAATGAACTTATAATCCTTTTCTCCCCTGAGCACTTCTCCCATGAACGGGGAAATCAATCCTCCCAGATTGGAGCCGCCGCCCGCACATCCGATGATCACATCCGGGACAATGTCGTATTTATCAAGAGCCGCTTTGGTTTCCAGGCCGATTACCGTCTGATGGAGCAGCACCTGGGAAAGGACGCTTCCCAATACGTAACGGTAGCCTTCCTGACTGGTCGCCGCTTCCACCGCTTCCGAAATAGCGCAGCCGAGACTACCTGTGGTTCCGGGATGCTCCTGCAGGATTTTTCTTCCCACTTCCGTGAATTCGGAGGGAGAAGGGGTAACCTTTGCCCCGTAGGTGCGCATCACCTCACGGCGGAAGGGCTTCTGCTCATAGGACACCTTTACCATATATACCTGGCAGTCCAGATCGAAATAGGAGCAGGCCATGGACAGCGCGGTTCCCCACTGTCCTGCACCGGTTTCCGTGGTAACCCCCTTAAGCCCCTGCTGCTTTGCATAATAGGCCTGTGCAATGGCAGAATTGAGCTTATGGCTTCCGCTGGTGTTGTTGCCTTCAAACTTATAATAGATTTTTGCAGGTGTCTGCAGCTTTTCTTCCAGGCAATATGCCCTCACCAGGGGGGAAGGACGGTACATTTTATAAAATTTCCTGATTTCGTCCGGGATGTCGATATAGGCATCGGTATCATTCAGCTCCTGTTTAACCAGCTCATCACAGAAAACATGCTGCAATTCTTCAAAGGTCATGGGCTGCAGGGTTCCGGGATTCAGAAGCGGGGCCGGCTTGTTTTTCATATCGGCCCTCACGTTATACCACTGCCTGGGCATCTCCGATTCTTCCAGGTAGATTTTGTAGGGAATTTCTTTGTTTGCCATAGCTTTTTTCTCCTTTTCCTATTCTCTGATAACAGCTTAAACAACAGATTCCGCATCCTGCGGTTTGCTTTTTCCGTTCGTAACCGTTCCGTATCTTCCCAGTTACTTCTGTTCAAACAAAAACCGCCTCAAGCTATCCCACTGGGAATACTTGAGGCGGTAATAACCCTGTTATTATCGCGGTACCACTCAAATTGACATTACGTCCACTCTTTCCATACAACCGGAAGCAGTATCCGATTCGTATGCATGCACTATTATGCACGCCGGGTTGATAACGGGTCCGAATTCCCGCCGGCGCCTACTCCATTCAGGCCGGCCTCAAAAGTCCATTCAGCATGAGTTCCTATACCGCATTTCCACCATCTGCGGCTCTCTGCTATATTTCCTGATGCTTACTACTCTTTCTCACAGGTTTATTTTTTCTGTTATTAATTAACTTATAGCAAATTACAAAATATGTCAATAGGTAAATTTAACTTATTGCCCGGAACCGGTAACAGTTCAGACGGCCGCACTGTGGTTTCTTACTCTTCCTCCGGGATATGGAAGCTCTTACCGGCCTCGGCCATAAGGCAGCTTCTGCCGAAAGCTATCTTCATCCGGGCCGCCGCCAGCGTCCCGGTACAGTGCAGGGGAACCAGGCAGGAAATTTCATAGCGCTTCAGGCCTTCTATGACCGCATTTACCCGCTCCTCCCCGCAGCCCCGCAGATGCATGCCTGCCAGAAGGAAACAGCACGTTTCCCCGGGAAAGGAGGTCCGTACCTTTTCCATGCAGCTGAGGATGCCTGCGTGGGCACAGCCGGCAAAAACTGCCAGCCCCCGGGCCGTACGCAGGATTAAAAGCTGTTCATCCTCCATACGGTCCGGTACGAAACGTCCGTCCCTGCGGATGCGGAACGGATTATCCGCCATAGCCTCCTCCGGCACGGTGGGGGAAATATCTCCAAGCACATAAATATCGGGGAAAATTTCCTCTTTTTCTGCGGTAAAGGTAAGCGTTCCGGCCATCCGGCAGGACTTTCTTTCCTCCCGCCAGGGTATACCGATGCAGCGTGCCTGGCCGGCTTTATCCAGGCACCATTTATCCTCCAGGGCTTTTTCCCTCAGAAACACCGGACAGTCCGGCCCTGCAGGTAATTCCGGCAGCCCACCCGTATGATCATAGTGGCCGTGGCTGAGAACAATACCATCAAGGCCCTCCAGGCCGACCCCCAGCTTCCCGGCATTGCGTACAAAAACGCCGCTCTGTCCCGTATCGAATAAAAGCCGCCTCGCCCCGGTTTCCACCAGGACGGAAAGCCCGTGTTCCGCCAGAAGCCCCCGCCGGCTTACCGTATTTTCCGTTAAAATCGTAATTTTCACAGCGGCTCCCCCTTCTCTTCCCCACGGCACTGCCCCCGTCCCGTTACAGCGGCAGGCGGCGTGAGCGGCAACGTGCCTTATCCGATTCCATTATAAACAAAGCCAAGGATCAGAACCAGTATCGTCAGCGGTACATAAATATACTTTGCAGCAAACCCAAAGGCTGCCGACAGCTTTCCCTTATGCCCCTTTTCCATTTCCTCCCGTATCCGGGGATAGCCAAGGACATAATAAACGGAAACCGCACCCAGCACAGCTCCCAACGGTACAATGCCGATGGAAACGGCATCCAGCCACTTACCCGTCCGGCTTTCTTCCTCCAGGAACAGCCCCACCAGAAAAGTGATTCCTCCCACAAGCAGCGTGGACGTAATGCGGGAAATGGAAAACTGTGTCTGCCAGCTTTCGATAACCGCCTCAAACATGTTGATGAGAGAAGTGATCCCCGCAAAGGTTACGGAAAGGAAGAAAAACACAGCAAAGAGCCGTCCCGCAGGCATCTGGCTGAATACGCCGGGCAGGGTGATAAAGATAAGGGACGGCCCGCTTCCCGCATCAATCCCGAAAGCAAACACCGCAGGCATAATCGCCAGCCCCGAAAGCAGGGCCGCCAGTGTATCAAAAACAGCCGTCCGTATGGAAGCCCCCGGGATATCCACGCTGTCATCCAGATATGCACCATAGACAATCATGCCGGAACCGGTAATCGAAAGGGAGAAAAAAGCCTGCCCCATAGCCATCACCCATGTATCCACCCGAAGCAGCTCCTCCCATCTGGGCACAAGCAGGAACTCATAGCCTTCCGACGCCCCCGGGAGAAAAGCCACCCGCACCGCCAGAATCACAAACAGGAGGAAAAACAAAGGCATCATAACCTTGCTCACCTTTTCAATCCCTTTTGTCACTCCCGTGAGCAGGATAAGGGAAACTGCCGCAACAATAAGCAAATGCCAGGGTACGCTTCCGAACGCCCCGGCCGCCTGGGCAAAATATTGTGCCGCATCCTTTTCCAAAAGGCTTCCCGTAACAGCCCCCGCAAGGGAACGGAGCACCCAGCCCAGGACAATGGAATAACCGATAGCGATTCCCAGGGACCCCAGCAAAGGGAACCATCCCAGAACCTTCCCCGCTTTCTCCTTGTTCCGATTCGCAAAACAGTACCCATAAGCCCCGATCGTACCTGTCCGCGCCTTCCTGCCGATGGCAAATTCCGCCGACAGCCCCACCCAGCCGAACAGAAAAATAAATAAAAGATAGGGAATCAGAAAGGCGGCGCCCCCATATTGTCCCAGCCGGTAAGGAAACATCCAAATATTCCCCAGTCCCACCGCCGAGCCCACACAGGCAATCACAAAGCCTACCGTTGATGTAAAATTCCCGTTCTTGTGTTGTCCGTTACCCATGAAAACCTCCATACCTTTTTCTTTTGACACTGACTATGTAAGACATTTTTGCAGGACAGCTTTTACCTTTTCCACTTCAATGGGCTTGACCAGATGCCCGTTCATCCCGCTTTCCATGGATTTCTTCATATCCTCGCTGAACGCATTGGCGCTCATGGCTATTATGGGCACACAGATGCTGTCCTCTTTTCCGGCGATCCGGATGGCTCTTGTAGCCTGCAGCCCATCCATAACAGGCATTTTAATATCCATCAGGATACCGTCATAGTAATGCACGGGAGCCTTTATAAACATTTCCACGGCTTCTTTGCCGTTAACGGCTTCTTCGGTAACAAATCCCCACTGGCCGAGCAATGTTACCGCTATTTCCCTGTTTATTTCGTTGTCCTCCACCACAAGAAGCCTTTTTCCGGTGAAATCCTGCCCGTCATCCGTTTCCGGCTCCTGCGCCTCCTCCGGTTCCGGCTCCGCATAGGGCAGGGTAAGGGTGAAATGGAAACAGGCTCCCTGTCCCGGTTCGCTTTCCACTTCCAGCTTGCCTCCCATGATCTGCACAAGCCGCGCCGATATTGACAAGCCCAGACCGGTCCCGCCGTAGCGGGATGCAGTGCTTTTATCCTCCTGCTCAAACGCGTTGAAAATAGTTGTCTGTTTTTCCCTGCTGATGCCCACGCCGTCGTCTTTCACGCCAAAGCGGAACACCGCTTTCGTATCCCCTGCCTCCAGCTGCTCCATTGTGAAGGTCACATGGCCTCCCACCGGAGTAAACTTCACCGCGTTGCCCAGAATGTTGATCAGCACCTGGTTTAAGCGCAGTTCATCTGCCATTACCTCTTTTTCCCCGCCGCAGCCGTCTTTTACCGTGAAGAGGATTCCCTTCGCCTGGGCCTGGGGGCCGATGAGCACGCCCAGGCCGTTAACCATACGATGCAGATTCATCCTCTGTATGTTCAGCTCCACCTTTCCGCTCTCAATGCGGGACATGTCCAGAATATCATTGATAAGCTGCAGAAGGTAGGCATTGGCTGTTTCTATTTTATCCAGGCATTCCAGGGTTTTCGCCTTATCGTCCAGTACCGTCCTGGCAATCGCCGTCATTCCCATAATGGCATTCATGGGCGTCCTTATTTCGTGGGACATGCTGGAAAGGAAGTCGGTTTTTGCCTGGCTCACCGCATCGGCTTTGGCCTTCATGGTAAAGGAACAGATGATATGGGCCAGCTCCTTCAGCAGCCTCTTTTCTTCCTCGTTCCATTGGTAGTTTTCCACATTTTTTTCCCAGCAGAGTGCTCCGGCGTACTTTCCTTCATTCCAAAAAGCGGCATGCAGGACGCTTGCCATGATCTTCTTGTTTTTTATGTGCTTTTCCGAGCTTGTGCCATCCTCCGCATACATGCCTATCACATAATCCATTTCCTCCCGGCTCAGATAAACCGGAGAGGTTCCATAAAAATTCGTAGGATTGGCCGCCCATTGGTGAATACAGGAAATACTCTGGTATTCCTGGTTCGCTTCACTGATGCTCACCCGATCCAGCTTCATACGTTTTCCTATGCGCACAAGCAGCAGGTTCATGGCATCGGAAATATTCCTGGATTTTCCCAAAAGCTCCAGGGCAAATGCGGTCAGCTCCTCGTCGGCGCTCAGCCTGCTGCCGTCAATGGCAGTGATCTCCATCCCGTCCGCATACAGGTTGGTGAGCCATGTCCCCAGATCGTTGGAGGTATCCAGATAGCATGCCACATGGCCCGTATCCTTTTCCTTCACATACTGCAGGGTGCTCTCGGCACACCGGTACAGTCCGCTGTAATCCTCCACCACGGAGGAGGCGCAGATTCCGATACTGGCGGATATTTGTAAATCCTCCTCCCGTTCGGGAGAGAGACGCCGGATCCGTTCCGTAATCCGTTCCCCCTTTACCAGCGCTTCACGGCGGCTGCAGTCCTTCAGGAATATCATGAATTCATCCCCGCCAAGGCGGATGAGGATATCCCCCTCGTTCGTTTCGCGCCGGAGGATGTCTGCCGTTTCCTGAAGCACCACATCAGCAAAGGTGCTGCCCCAGTTATCATTGATTTTGCGGAAGTCATCCATATCCAGGAGCATCAGGCAGCAGGGAAGAACCGGGCTTTTTTTCTCCAGATAATCCTTCACCTGGTATATTCCGGCCTCCCTTGTGTACAGGCCTGTCAGGGAATCCCTGGACCGGGCTTCCCGGAGCGCTGTCTCCATTTCCTTTTCCTTGGTAATATCCTCCGCTATCCCAACCGCATAGCCGGCTCTGCCGTTTTTATCATACCGGAGCGCAGACAGGGTTACCCTCCGCCAATGCTTCCGGCTCTTATCCATAAATTCACCAGTGGCCGTCGCCGCCCCCTGATCGACGGCACGGAACATGTCCAGATAAGCCTCCCTGCATTCCGGCGCCACATATTCCCCGGCAAATACCTGCGGCATATGCGGACATACCGGCGATTCTCTTTTATAAAACCTCATAGTTCTCTCCGGAAGGCGGCCTGTCCCGCTGGCCGGTTCATAGTAAAACTCATAAATGGATGTGTGCTCCAAAGCCAGGTGCAGGAATTCATCCCCGGCTTCCAGCTGTCTCTCCAGCTGCCGGTTTTCCTGTTCGATTTTCTTTCGTCTGTCAACATCCAGGAACACGCTCTGTATTATCAGATCATCGTCCGTATCCCGTATTACCTCCGCACTTCCGATAATCCAGCAGTGGCCCCCGTCTCTGCACAGGATACGGTATTCAAAAAACATCTTGTCCCCCGCATCCCTGAGCGCATAAAATTCAGAAATAACCCGTTCCCGATCTTCCTCACAGACCGTATCCGCCAGATTCCATTTCTCTTTCTGCCAGAATTCCTCCTGTCCATACCCCAGGATTCGGATCGCTTCCCTGTTGGCATTTTTTATAAAAACAAAACCGTCCTCCAGGACACGGTACTGCATGATGCCGCATAAAACAGACTGGAACAGGCTGTCATATTTTTCCTTCTGCCACTCCAGATCCCGAAGCTGCTGCTCCTGCTGGATATTTTCCTTTTTCAGGCGTATCAGCTCCGTAATATCCTGATGCGTCCCGCGGAAATACTGGATGCCATCTTTCTGCCGGTACATCCTGCCGCTGCAACGGATACAGATTTTCCCCCCGGACGGATGGCGCCAGTAGTACTCCACCTCTGCCTGCTGCCCGGTTTCTATCATCTTGTTCGTGTAATCCTGCACAGCCTTTTCATAGCCCGGCTCTATTCTTTGTTCAAAATACAGAAAAAGCTCTTCCGGGGATAACTCTATATTCTCTGTTCCCAGCAGAAGATGCATCTGCGCATCCGCAAGCATCTGCATCTGCCCAGTCCGCATATCGCGCTGCGTCATCCAAAGCCCGGTTTTCCCTCCGGTCAGTATTTCCTTCATCCAGTCCTGACTGTAGAATTGATTTTCCAACCTTTCCTCTTTTTCCATTTTTCCCCCATCTAACGTATCTGCTCCGATACAAATTTTCTGATCCGCTCCACCTTCTGGCTTCCGCTCAAATCTTCCCGGAAAAGGACTCCCAGCTGTCCGTACACACAAAATGCAGCCACTGTTTCCGGATCCTCCACACAGTTCAGCCTGCCTTTTTCCATATCTGCGGCAATGGCGTCCCTCACCACCGGAACCAGCCGTTCAGCGACCCGCAGGGATAACTGCTGGTAGATCCCTTTGCTGTCAGGCCCGCTGAGCAATTTGTAATAATAGCTGTCGTCATCCTCAATATGATAGAAGGACGGCGCATTCAGGATCTTTTCCCGAAGCGCTGTCTTATCATTTCTGATTTCCCGCCCCATCTCTTCCGCCAGGCAACCTGCATAATAATCCAGCGCCCCTGCAAAAAGAGCTTCCTTCGATTTGAAATACCGGTATATCAGTCCCTGCGCAACCCCGATTTTCAGCGCAATATCACTGATGGAAGCCTTCTCATACCCCTTATCATAAAACACCCGCATTGCCGCGTCCAGTATCTCCTGTCTTCTTTCCTCCGATGCCTTCGAAACGCGCATTCCCCTTCCCTCCTTATGCTGTCAATTCCGGCCCGCCGCCTGCGGGAATAAAACCGGTCATCCTTTATCCGGCCCGAAAATCTTTCCATTGATGTCATCTATCGTGATCGCTTTCAGCCTTTCATAACACAGGGAATCCAAATCGTCATAAATGCCGTCCAGCAGGCCGGCCATGCCGGAAGCCACCAGGCAGGCCATATCCGGATTCCCGCTCTTCCATGCGGAGGATACAAACCTGGCCTCCAGGGCGCCGGCTACCATACCCAAATCGATTTCCCCCGCATTTTTTGAAAAAAGGTAGCCGCCCTCCAGCCCTTCCTTCGTCTCTACCAGGCCGGCCTTTTTCAGCTTTGCCATAACCTTGCGCACCCGCGCCGGATTGGTACAGATATTCTGCGCCAGCGCTTCACTGGAAACAATTTCCCCCTTATGGTTTAAAAAGGTAAGCGCATGAACCGCCATACCGAACTCACTTGTCATATCAGCTCTCCCTCTTTCCGCCTCCTCGGCTTATTTCTCCTGAAAGTATAATGATAACACATTTTGTCATTTATCTGAATAACTTTTTAGGCAATGTGGATACTAATTCTTGTCGGACGGTAATTTTATTGAAAGGATACTTAAGATTATGGACAGAAATGATATACCTGATTCTGCATTGGCCAGAATGGCATTAGACGATATTCCCTCACCCAAGGATGATGCGAAGGATATTGTGGGGCTTGTAAAGAGCAGCGGACGGATTACCGGTTATCAGTTGTCGGACGGAACGACGGTTTCCAAAGAAGACGGTGTGGCTCTGGCAAAGGACGGGGAAATTAAAGGGGTGGGAATCGCCCATAGAAAAGATACGGAATATCTGAAATCCCTTCCTGATGATACGGAAAGCAATAACTTAGGGACACTGCCATCCGTTACTGAAGAGTAAACGTAAGCCATTACGCTTGTATATGACACAGACAGCCGCGCTGCATCCATCCTGCAGCGCGGCTGTAAAAATTATCCTCTTTTTTTCACGGGATAGCAGACCTCGGTTACAAGCTCCTCCGGGGAGGCGGCCTGGGCGGGGCTTACATGATAGATACAGAAGGAAGTACCGTCGAATTCGTACCCGTTGTCATTAATCCATGCTGCCACCGCACTGTTCACCTTAGTTATCTGTTCATAGCTGCCCTGATAAGTTGCCGACGCGATCTGAATGGGCGCCACCTTCTTAAACCTTACATTGGCGGTATCCTGATAGGTTCCTGCCACGGAAATCTGGATTTCCACATCTACATCATTCTCTTTAAAGCCTTCGTCATGAAAGATAGCCAGACCATAGCAGGGGGTTACCGGTTTCACATGCAGGGGGACAATCTCTTCATTGAGCTGCTGCCATAACAAGCCTTCCTGATCGTAAGCGGGGATAACGCGCCGAAGGCTTGCCACATAACGTTCCGGCAGAGTCTTTAATACCACATCATAATTCATAAGTTTTCCGTCCTTTCTCAGACACCGCAGGGTGTTTTCAAGAAGAAGTATCCGGTTCTGCGTTTCCAAAGCCTCCGCCTCCAGTTCTTTCTTTTTTATAAGAAGGAAGCGTTCCATTTCTTCCGGTTCCTCGTATTTTTCCAGGATTTCACGGATCAGGGCAAGGCCAAAGCCCATACATTTCAGGGCCTGGATATGTTCCGCTTCTATCAGCTGGCTTTCCCCGTAATAACGGTAGCCTGTTGCGGAATCGATAGAGGCCGGGATCAGCAGGCCATATTCGTCGTAATGGCGCAGCATACGGATACTGATTCTTGACAGTTTTGAAAAATCACCTATTTTTAACATTCGGGTTACCTCACATGCATGTGTCTTGTGTTTCCTGAGCTCATTTACAGTATAGAGTATACCATAATGAGAGAGTCAAGGAGGTTTTTATATTTATTCACAGATATTATTCCCCGAAAATCCCGCATTCTTCCAGGTGTTTTCCGTCGGCGGACAGACGCAGGGTTTTCACTTCAAACGCTCCCAGGGAAACGGACAGCTCCTGCCTGAGGACAGGTATGCGCACGCCGGTTTCCTGCGGGGTTCCGGTGGATTCGAAAAGACGGATCAGATAACAGGCATCGTCTGTGCCTTTCCGGAAGGCGGATAATACCACCGCCGGATTGTCCACCAGAATGACCGATCCCCCTTTTTCCCCTTCTCCGGAAGGGAAGGCGGGCACCGCCATGGGGGGTTCCTGATATACCGCCGCCTCCCGGGTCACCCATTTGCGGCGTTCTTCCCCATCCCCCGCATTGATTTCAAAGGAAAAGCTTCTTTCTCCCTGATCGATATAGGGCAGGAACCGATCCTGGACAAGCAGCGGCCTGTCCCCGATAGGATGGGCGGCATATACGGCGGAATGAAGAAGGGATATGCGCATGGTACCCTCCAGAAAGTCCACGCCGTAATTTCCCCGGTTAAGGACAGTCAGCGCACGGTTCTCTTCTTCGTCAAAAAAACCGCACCAGCGGTGGAACACCTTTTCTTCCCCGTCGCTGCTGTGCGCCATCACGCCATAAGCCGTCTCGGCCAAAGGCATCCCTTTCTTCATGGCCGTGGGGATTTCCCATTTCAGGAAAGCGCCTTTTTCCGCCCAGTTCACCCGGATTTCCACCTGGATTTTCGTTCCCTTTGCCGGCAGGCTGTAGCGGATGCATGCCTGGGAATGGCCGTATTCCATGACCGCTTCCACCACCCGTTTCACCGGCCCGTCCTCCACAACGCGCACGCTGGGAATCCTGCGGCCCGCCGCGCCGTGGCGTTCATTGGAGGTACCGGAGTAACGGCTTCCTTCCTCTTCCCCCATCAGGCAGAACCGCCCCAGTTCTTCCCGGTAGCTGTGCCGGTTCATTCCCCAGGGGTCGCAATCCGTTTTCATCACCACCAGCCCGCAGGAGCCTTCCCGTAAATATTCCGTGCCATCCACCATATAAGAATCCAGAAGGCCCGTTTCCGGGTTGATCCGGACACGGATCCTGTCATTGGCGTAACAGCAGGCTTCTTTTATCTCACCGGCCGCATTCCCCGTACTTTTATCCGCCATAGTTATTCTTGCGGAGAACCGGTTCATGGAGGAAGGCGCAAGCACTGCGCAAAACGATACTCTTTTGCGCCAGTCCAGGTTCATGTTGCAGGCTTCCTTCTCCGCCTGGCTTTCCAGAACCTGCCCGTTTCGGGTGATTACCGGCAGGGCCCAGGCGTCGCTCCAGTTCTGGTTGGCAAGCTGGAAATCACAGGTAAAAATACCCTCCACCGGATGGGGGTGGGGATTATATATGAAGATCGGGTACTCCCCTTCTTCCGCCTTCGCCTCTCCTTCCAGCAAGGCGAAAAAGGCCCTGCGTCTCCAGTAGTTCAGGATTTCCAGACAATGATCGAGCATCTGCAGGCTTGCTTCCTCCACGGACTGGATGGAAGACCCCGGCAGGATGTCATGAAATTCACAAAACAGCAGGGCTTCCCCGGCTTCTTCCAGCTCCTTGCAAGGATAAGGCAGCCGTCCTCTGAGAGCCGCCTGGGACAGCATTTTCTCCGTCATTGAAAGCATTCCTTCCGCTTCCCTGTGTTTCTGTTTTACCCGGATTTGTGAGGTATAGCAGCCTACCGCCCAGGAATTCAGATCCCGTTCCACTCTGGGTTCCTCTCTGCCGGCCGCCCGCAGCACTTCGCGTCTCTGTGCAAAATAGGCCTCCGGGGTGGAATGAAGCAGGTTCCAGTCTCCGGTACGCTCCTTAAGTGCCTTCAAATCCTCCAGATCCATCCGGGACGGCCCGCCGCCGTGGTTTCCCACCCCCCAGAGCATACAGCCGGTCAGCGGCTGTTGATCCTCCGGCTTCCTGCGCTGGGAGTCCATCCATTCCTCCGTTTTTTTCCCGGCTTCCCCCATCAGGGTTCCGTAGGAATCGGCTCTGTGGGCCATGATTTCGGAACCGTCAAACCCCACCCAGATAAAATCATCCGCCGGCAGGGGGCAGTCCCCCTGCCCCGGGCGGCAGAAAAGATACGAATCAAAACCGGCCTTTGCCAACAGCTGGACAAGGCCCCTGCTATGCCCGAAGGGGTCAAAATTAATGGCCGTGGCGGGTTGTTTCCCGAATTTTTCCAGGAAATACGCCCTTCCGGTTTCCATCTGCCGGATAAAGGATTCTCCGCAGGGCATATTGCAGTCCGGCTGCAAATACCAGCCTCCCATGATGTGCCACTTTCCTTTTTCCACCAGCTTTTGGATCCGGGCAAACAGCGCCGGCTCCATTTCTTCTATCCATTTGTATAGCACCACTTCATTGTGGTTAAACACAAGGCCGTCATATTCCTCGCAAAAGACAGCGGCCATACGGAAGGTGGAAATGGCGGCGGCGATCCCCTCTTCCATATCCCACAGCCACACCGGATCCATATGGGCGTTGCAAATCAAATGTAAATCCTTCATCCTAATTTCCCCCATTCGATTTCCACTTCATCCCCGGTCAAAACAGCCAGGGTGAGTGACTGCCGTCCGGCTCCTTCTGTCTCCTGTCCGTTTTTCACAACACGCGCGGCCGGGATATCGTCTTTCCAGCGCAGGGTAACCGTTTCCTCACAGCCGGCTTTCAGCAGGAGACGCCGGATTTGGTAGTCCTCTCTCTGCGTCGTGATCCGGTGCCCGCCTTCCACGGCAAGATCCCTGCAGCTGCAGGACTTCCATTCATCCGGCATGCCCATCTGCAGCCAGATGGTATCCTTGGCCCGGTGGACGAACATTTCGCACAGGGCCGTGGGGATAAAGAACCCGGATTCCAGGGTAAAGGCATCGGCGCTTTCTCCTGCATTGGTATCGGATATGCGCAGGATCCCGTTCCGGTACGGATCCCCGTTTACGGTAAAGGAATTCCGGGAACGGAATACCATGCAATACAGTTCCAGCATGGTCCTGGACATATTCCCCCTGCCGCACCTGGCTGCCATTATGCCCAGGTAAGGGCAGGAAAACGCGGCAAATTCCAGGAAACCCTGGTTGATTGCCGTATCCAGGGAGCGCTGCGCCAAATCGTTGTGCGCCTCCTCACAAAGCGGATAAATGGGGTACAGGTGGCAGAAATGGCGGTGGGATGCAAATACGTCAATCCCGGCATAAACGGGCAGCCCTTTTTCATTCGTTACCACAGGGGCCAGCCTGCCGCAAAAATCTTGCCACCGGGATCCGTCCTGCTTCAGCAGCTTCGCATAGCCGTCCATCTTCCGGCACAGATAATGGAGGCAGGAAAGGGTAAAGGTGGCGTCGTCCGCCATAAACATGTGGCCGTCCTTATCCACTTCCGGGGATGTGGTAAAAGGAATGTGCAGATAACCGTCCTCTTTTTCCACGGCAATCCCCTGATACAGGTGGAGTACCTTTTCGATAAACGGATAAATCTTGTCCCGCAGGGTATCTTCCTCCCTGCTGTACTCATAAAACCAGGTGAAATCCACCGCCACGAACAGCTCCGGCCCTAAAAGGGAGTTCCAGTAGCACCATTCGGAGGCTGCGCCGGTCCCGTCCGGCGTCATCATGGTGGGGATGTGGATCGCGTCCCGGATGCCGAATAGTTTATAAGCCCGTTCCATAAAACGGGGAACCGCCCTGCAGTAATAATCCACATAGGGGCGCGCCAGCTTCCCATTGCCCGTTTTATAGGCCGGCCAGTAGCAGGACTGTACATTCAGATCGTTATGTAAATCCCCGTACCACGCGGGCATCCGGTTATTGGGGTTCCATATGCCCTGAAGCGTTACCGGGGAGGAATCCTCCCGTTCGTTGCAGTACAGCTTATACATCTCCTGCTCAAACGCCTCCTGAAGCCGTTCGTTGGGCACCCGGATGTCAAACCCGTCCCAATAGGTTTTCCAGTCCCGGATATGGGCTTCCAGATAGGCGTCTTTGTTTGCCAGATAATCCAGCACGCGTTCCTTCCCGGCTTCCGCCATGGCCGTTTCCCCGGCCTGCTCCCCGGTTTCTATGCTTACCGCCAGAAACAGGCTTTCCCCGCCGCATTCCATACGCCCTGCGCTTAAGACAGCGCTGTCCTTTCCTCCGAAATGCTGCCGCACGGTAACCAGGCCGTTCTCCTCCGTCTGGGTGCATGGCTCATAGTTCCAGTCCCGGAGGGGTTTCAGGCGGGGGGAGTCCAGATCCCAGCCGAGCGCTTTGACCGCCAGGGAGCCGGCCCCGGCCCCGTGCAGTTCTATTCCCAGCACGTTCACGCAGGAATCCAGCCAGATCTTTCCCCGGAACACCTTTTGGTCCTCCATTTCCAGACGCAGGGTGGTTCTGGCTTCCTGCATATCCGTCTCCGCCCAAAAGGATGTGATGACTCCGGGCAGGCTCAGTTCCGCCGCGAGGGACGGCAGCCTGGTTCTTCCGATATGTTCCCCGAAAATATCGGTTTTCTCCACATAACGGGGATCGCCCTCAATAAATTCCTTTTTATGGGACAGGATTTGGGAAAAATCCGCTTTCGGCATATCCGGAAGCGTTTCCCGCAGTTCCCACAAACCCACATGATCCACGGAAACACAAAGCTTTCCGTTCTGCACATACAGCACCGTTCCCATTTTCCCGTTTCCCCAGAACGGCCCTTCACAAAACTGGCAGGGGATCCTGTCCAGTACCATTTTTTTATTCATCACAATTACTCCTCTTCATTCCTGCGGGGTATTTGACTGAGCTTGCGGAATTCGTTGGGCGTCATTCCTTTTATCCGTTTAAAAGCGGTACGCATCACGTATACGCTGTTATAGCCAGTCTGTTCCGCTATTTTTTCCATGGTATGTCCTTCCTTCAAAAGGGCGCATACCTTTTCGATTCTCATTTTTTCCAGATAGGTGGCAAAATTTTCCCCGAACAGTTCCTTGAACAGCTTGGAAAAATAGGTGCTGGCATACCCGAAGTCGTCGGATATTTTGGTCAGCCCCATATCGCTGTCCATGTAGTGGTTACCTATATATTGTTCGATCTCCTCCACCTGCCGGCTGCTGCTTTCCTTATTTACGGCCTTCACCATATCACAGATATATTTAAACATGCTGTTAATATGGTGAAACCGCAGCAAAATATCATTTTCCCGGTTCAGCTGCTCCAGCTGGCGGTAAATTTCCTCTTCCTGTATTTCCACCCTGTCGTTTAAGCTGTGCAGTGCCTTGAACACCGCACACTGAAGATCATTGACAAGGAAATGCATCATGGAGGGGCTGATATTCCGGGAAAGCACGTTAACCTGGTAAACCTCGCTGAGCTGGGCATGCATGCTTTCCGCATTACCCGCACGCACCGCATTTACCAGACGTTCCTCCAGCGTCACCGGGAAATAATAAAATTCCTTGCTGTCCTGGTAATCCTCATAAAATACCACGGATTTCCCGGAGGAATCCCCAAAGGTAAGCATCTCGTATACCTGGTCGTAGGCCTTGCTGATTTCCGCCATATCCCTGCATACCGTACTTACGGCGATCCGCACCCTTACGCCGTACTCCTCCCAGAAGGTTTCCCTCATTTTTTCCAGCGCATTAAGGAAACCGGGGCGGGAGGGCCGGAACCCATCTTCCAGCGTACAGATCACGGCACTGCTGTCCATGTCCGTATCGCACATATAGTTATCCCCGGGCAAAAGCGAATCCAGGGCCTGGTGAAGCACCTGCTTATAGACCACCGTCTCTTCCGCATACAGCTCCACATCCCCGGAATCTCCCCCACCGATGAGGAAGGCGATTACCAGCATCCTTTTATCCCGCAGGCAGATGCCGTAATCCTCCAGGCCCTGTATGGTCACGCCCTCTCCGCCATGAAGCAGACGTTCCAGGAGCAAGGCCCTGGTGACAGGCTTCTGCCGGATAATGCTTTCCTGTAAATCCGTATTATTATCAATCAGCTGTTTCAGGGAATTGGATATGTATTCCATTTCATCTCCCTTTAACGGCTCTTTATCGTCCACGCCCATATTGAACAGCATCTGCAGGATGCCGTCTATCCGCTTTCCTCTTTTCCAGGAAACGAGCAGGATGCTGCCTATGCCCACAAACAGCACCGCCAGCATCAGCAGGAACAGTTTCTGCTGGTCCCGGTTGATCTGCAGGGTGATATACGCCTTTGGGAGAACGGAAATATAGGTCATTCCCAGGTGTTCGGAGTCTACCCGTATCACCTCCACCGTTTTCCCGTCCAGTTCTATTTCCTGGATTTCCTTCCCATTTTCCAGCACCGACGCGGGAACCTGTGCAAAGCTTCCGTCCGCCGCAGGGACGGATAAAATGATCGCCTCCTCTTCCTTGTCCAGAAGATACGCCCAGCCGTCCTGGGATATATACGCATCCCGCATCAGGTTTTTGATCGCTTCGGAGCGGATAGGGAAAATCAGGTTTCCTTTTACCCCGGTATCGGTGACAAGGGACTGGACGAAAAGGATCCTCTCCTCTATGGCCCCGTTCTGTTTGGTCTGCTCCTCCGGGAAAAAACGTTCGGTATAGTGGCCCTTCATCAGTTCCTTCCATTCCTCCCAGGACATGTCCCCGTACTGGAAAAAGGAGTGCCAGGAATCCTGGTATAAATAAACCCGGTTTGGGGATATGACCATATCCGGCTCACGGAACAGGACATAATATTCCTCCACAAAGGTCTGGATCTGCATAGCAGCCATATATTCCTGGGCATAGGTGATTTTGGATATCTCGATTTTCTTGTCTTCTTCGTCCATCTGTGTGGCGATATAACGGATATTGCCGTTACCGGAAAGCCTCGCCGTAATGGTGTTGATTTCCCGGAAATTATTGTCCAGCGTATCCATGGTATGGGCCATGTTGGAATGCACGCTGGCGCAGATATTTTCCCGGGTGGAAACCGCCAGATTTTCCAGCATGACAATATTTATGACCAGCGGCAGCAAAAAAATAGCCAGATAGGTAATAATTAATCTGATATAAACTTTCCTGTATTTCATTCGGGGCCCCCTCCTGTGACATGCACCATCGCACCTGTGCATCGTCCTACCCTTCCTCATTTATTCCGCCGCCGGTAAATAGTACAACAGCTTGCGGCGGCAGAACAATTATAGCAGTTTCAGATTAAAATAGAAAGGGGCGCGCCTTTTCAAGCGCGCCTTTTGCACAGGTTACTTATTCTGCTGCATATACATCGTAGGCCTTCTGGTACAGGCTCACATAAGTCTCCACATCATATTTTTCCAAAGCCTTCAGATAAGAATCCCAATCCTTTTCCACGCTCATTTCACCGGTTGCGAACTGGGCAATGGAGGTCTTTACATATTCCCGTAAGGAGGTCTGGATGGTCGTGAAGGTTTCCGAATCCGTATCATCCTCCAGGAACAGGTTCTTGGGCAGGTATTCGGGATAAAAATAAGGAATTACCTTTGCCGTTTCATCAAAAAGCCTCGCTTCATAGGAATCGGGCACATACATATCCTCCGGTCTGGGTGACATGGACGCACGGAACTCCGCCAGCTGGTTCATCAGCCCTGACCAGAACGTATTTTTCTGGTACGCATCATCTTCATTGGATGTAAATCCGGGTTTAATCCAGTAAACCGCATCGGTTCCCTGCAGGATGGATTCTGTGGGAGTATCCAGTTTTCCCCAGTAGTTGCCTTCTTCCCCATACATCTGTACCATAGAGGATTCATCACCCATAAGGAAATCGCCAACCTGGAAAGCCGCCTCTACATTTTCACATTTATCGGTAATAAACCAGCTGAAGCCTTCTGTCATATCCACGTAATCCTTGTGCAGCTGCCATCTCGCGCCGCCGGGGCCTTGTGCCGGAATCATAGCTGCGGTCACTTCGTTCAGATGGGCGTCTTCCAGGTCAATGCCCATGGCAAAATGATCGGCGGTATAGCCGAATACCAGGTTTTTGTCGGAACGGATTACCTGCTGCATCTGATCCGAGGTCTGTGTAAAACAGGTGGGGTCGATCAGGCCGAGGGAGTACAGTTCATTCAGGTATATCAGGCCCTGCTTGAATTCTTCCGTATTACAGGAGAAAACCACCTTGCCGTCTTCCACATGGGACAGGGTATCCTTGTCAACCGGAACGAAGGAATTAAGCAGATACCATTCCAGCTGGCAGTCCCAGTCCTTGCTGCCTGTTAGGGGGATTTCATCCGCCTTGCCGTTGCCGTTATAGTCGCTGTTCTTTACCGCAAGCAGGACTTCCTTCAGCTCTTCGGTGGTCTGGGGTTCTTCCAGCCCTAAGGATTCCAGCCATTCGGTGTTATACCAAAGCTTGGGATAAGCCTGGCAGTGGTAGCATTCGTTAGCGGTTACAAAGCCGTAGATATTTCCGTCCGGCGCATAGGAAAGCTGCTCATACTGGGGTCTTGCTTCAAATAATTTCTTAATGTTGTCACCGTACTGATCAATGTAATCATTAATGGGAATGAAAATGCCTTCTTTTGCGAATTTCACCATTTTCTGCTTGTTCATGCCATAGCAGATAACATCCGGGTATTCCCCGCTGGAGAGCATCAGGTTCAGCTTGGTGTCCGCATCCGCTTTTTCAGAGGGCAGCTGGACAAATTCAATATTTACGCCCGTTTTATCCTCAATATATTTGATGGCATAATTGGCGTCGGAATATTCCCCTTTTTCATTCATGGAGACTGCCACGGTAATGGTAGGGCGCTCCTCTTCCCCTGCGCTCTGTGTTCCTTCCCCGGTGCCGTTCGTCTGTGCGGAAGAAGAATTCCCGCCGCAGCCCGTAAGGAGCAGGGCTGCCGTGAGGCCTGCCGCCACAAGTCTGGTTCCTAAATTTTTGCGTTTCATACGCTACCTCCCATATTTTCTTGTTTTTATGTTTAACCCACCAGGAAAGGCTGTCTTATCCTTCCGTGAGTGAAGCATCTTTTTGGGTAACTGTTACCTACCCTTCTTCTCTTTTTGCGTTCCTGCATCAGCCCTTTATGGATCCCATCATGATACCCTTTACGAAATGCTTCTGGATCAACGGATATAAAAGCAGGACGGGTACCGAGGAAACCACAATCAGGGAATACTGCAGCAGCGTTTTCAGTTCCTGGCGGTTCATCTGTTCCGCCAGATTCATGGTAATACCGGTGCTGTCGCTCATAACCAGGATGTTCCTGAGAGTCATCTGCAGCGGCTGCTTGGCAGAATCATTCAGGTAAATCAGCCCGGAGAAGAAATCGTTCCATTTCCCCACCGCATACAGCAGTACCATAACCGCTATGATCGGCTTGGAGAGGGGAAATACCATGCTGGTAAAATACTTCCAGTCCGAACAGCCGTCTATGGAAGCGCTCTCGTAAATCTCCAGGGGGATGGAGCTTTGGATATAGGTTTTCGTCAGGATAACGTTCCATACACCCATGGCGGAAGGAATGACCATCGCCCAGAATGTATCTATCAAATGCAGCTTACTCACCACCAGATAGGTGGGAATCATACCGCCGCTGAAAAACATGGTTACCGTAAAAAGGAACATGACCGGCCCCCGGATTTTCAAATCCACACGGGACAGCGGATAGCCCGCAAACAAAGTCAGGGTAACGCTGATAACCGTTCCTGCCAGCGTATATTCCACGGAGTTGATAAAGCCGCGCAGAATGCTGGGAGACTGGAAAATCGCCTCATAGCCCACCAGAGAGAAATCCACCGGCCACAGCAGAACCTTCCCCGCGGAAACCGCACTGGGATCACTGAAGGAGGATGCCAGGATAAACAAAAGGGGAACCAGGATAACTATCATAATCAGGAGTAACAATACCCATACGGAAGCAGTGAGTATCCTGTCCGGGGTGCTGTGATAAAGCTTTACCTTATTCTTTCTTTTCTTTTTGTTTTTTTCCATTGTTCTCATTCCTGCTCCCTCCTACCATAAGCTTGTTTCGCCGAACTTCTGGGAAAGCTTATTTGCGGCGAACAAGAGTATAAAGTTAACGACCGAATTAAACAGGCCCACCGCCGTGGCAAAGGAATACTGCAAATCCTTCATGCCCCGCTTAAATACATAGGTGGAGATAATTTCGGATACCGGCAGGTTCAAAGTGTTCTGCATGAGGTATATTTTATCAAAGCCAACGCCCATGATGCTTCCAATTGCCATAATCAGCTGAATCGTGATAATCGGCTTCAGGGCCGGCAGCTCTACAATCCGGATTCTCTGCAGCCGGTTGGCCCCGTCAATCAGGGACGCTTCCACCAGGGACTGATCCACATTTCCCAGGGCCGCGATATATATAATAGCGGAAAAACCTGTTGTCTGCCATACTCCAGACCATACATAGATGTGGCGGAAGTAGGATACCCTTCCCATAAAATCCACCCTGTCCATTCCCAGGAATTCTATAACCGTGTTCACGATACCGATATTCAGGTGCAGGCACTGCAGCACGATACCGACCAGGACTACGGTGGAAATAAAATAAGGGGCGTAGGTAACGGTCTGCATAAACTTCTTGAAACGGTCATTTCCTATAATATGTAACGCCAGCGCCAGAATAATAGGTGCCGGGAAGGTGACGATCAACTGATAAAAACTGATAATCAGCGTATTCTTAAGAAGCATTCCGATATCCGGGCTTCCGAAGAACTGCTTGAAATACTTCAGCCCCACCCAGTCGCTGCCCAGGATTCCTTTCCGGAATGAATAATCCTTAAAGGCAATTACAATTCCTCCCATAGGTACATAGCAGAATATTATAATATACAAAACCGGAAGCAGCAGCATCAGATACAGCTGCCACCTTTTTCGGAAATCCTGTTTCAGATTCCATCTTTCTTTTTTCGTTTTAGCCATCTTTTTCCTTCCCTTCTTCATAAGATGCAGTCGTTTTGTTAACTTGATTACATAATAGGGTTGTATCTTTCTTTTTCCAAGAATTTATCCTTGTGATGGCTGTGGATTCTTGTGAAATGCGGGGAAAGGATTTTTGTGGGAAGGAATTTTACTTGTGATTTTGGGCGTATTTACGGGGATTTAAACAAAAAATAAGCCCGAAATCAGCAGAAGGTTATCTGTATTCCTCTGATTTCAGGCTTTTCTGCTCCACAATGAAGGCATTACGCTCTGCACCTGTGTGTATTCCTCCTCTATTGCGGTGGCATGAGGATGGGGATAAAGCTTGTACGCCGGATTTCATACAGCACGGCCAGCCTGGTTATTTTAGGGGCATGATGTCCAGAGCCACCAGATCAGGCTTCTCCTCCTGAAAACAACGGAGCGCCTGCGCTCCATCATAGGCAGAGATGGCTTTCTGCACGGCAGATTTCATATACTCACATATAGCCTCATTGGTTTTAGGATCATCTTCCGCAATTAATAGCGTTGCCATGAAAAGCATCTCCTGTATCAGGATAGCATTTCCATAGGGAAAGACTATGGAAGAATTTTTATCTATTTTTTACAACTAATCTGCAATAAATTCTTGAATAATCCCCACTTCCAACTTACAATACTAATCATAAGAAAAGGCGGCAAAGGATTACAGGTACGGTGAAATGGAATTTAATGAAAAACTGCAGTATCTCAGAAAACAAAATAATATGACACAGGAGCAGCTTGCCGGGAAGCTGTTTGTTTCAAGAACAGCTGTGTCAAAATGGGAAAGCGGTAAGGGATATCCGAATATTGAATCATTGAAAAGTATATCCGCACTTTTCGCTGTTACGATTGATGATTTGCTGTCCGGCGAAGAATTGATATCTCTTGCCGATAAAGAAAACCGCACCAACATCAGCAGGATTATCAGTCTTATTTATGGTATTTTAGATCTGATGATGTTAATATTTCTATTTTTACCGCTCTATGGCCAACAGGATAAAGATATGATACGTATGGTAAGCCTGTTTGATTATTCCGACGCAAATACCATAACCATGACTATTTATTTTGTGCTGCCGGTTCTCACGGCGGTTCTGGGGATTATCCAGTTGATCCTGCAGCACTTTCCGGAAGGAAAGTGGCACAGCTATATACGGACCGTCTCCATTTTCCTGCAGGCCTTCTCTATTCTCGCCTTTACCGCTTCCAGACAGCCCTACGCCACCGCTCTTCTCTTCTTGTTTTTTATGGGCAAGATTGTATTTTGGGTCAATTTCCCCACGGGAAGAAAGGGCCGCCGGAAAAAGTGAATTCGCATAAAAAAGCCATTGATACGAAACGTATCATGGTCTTTTTTTATTGTGACGCAACGTTTCTTGTCCTTTCTGAGGTTTGGCAGGATAATCAGCATGCAGTCTGCAGGTAACCTATCACAGCCAAAGAAAGGAATGTTGTATGCAAAAGAATTCAAAAAAAAATTTTATAGTAACAGGATTCTTATTTCTGATCTTCCTACTATTTACAGTACTCATCAAAACCATTGATGTAAAGCCCGTCGGCCCAAACCAATCCGAGATAGGATTTGCTTCCCTTAATCTGTTTCTCTTTGACTTTTTCGGTGTAAACCTTCTATGGTATAACATTACCTGCTGCCTTGGCGGTATTGCCATACTTTTTGCATTCGGTTTTGCAGTTGCAGGTCTTTGCCAGCTTATCAAAAGAAAACATATTTTAAAGGTGGATTTCCGGATTTTAGCAATGGGCGGACTGTATGCATTGGTCGTCTTCTTTTATGTTTTCTTTGAACTTGTCATTATTAATTACAGGCCGATTCTCATGGATACCGAATTAGAGGCCTCCTATCCATCCTCCCACATTATGCTCACTGTCTGTATCATGGCAGCGGCGGCTCTGCAATTCCGTCAGCTATTTGGGAATAAGTTGGCTTTGCTTATCGCTGCGGAAGGTTTTTGTATCTTGTTAATTGCGGGAATGCTGATTGGCAGGCTGCTGTCCGGTGTCCACTGGTTTACCGATATTGCTGCGGGTGTTCTGCTTGCTTCCGCTTTGGTGATGCTATATTATTCTGCGGTAAAGCGGATGGAGGAATTGCAAAACATAAGTGACTGTCATCAATAAGCGGGATAAAAACATTACCGTGTAATAACGCAAGGGGCCGTCTGAACTGTTACCCTGTATTTATTGTTCACGGCCCCCTGTATCCCTGTATCTGAAAATATCAAACAGATGCGTTGACTTTTTGCCATTACTAAAGTATCATAATTATATTCTTATATGTAACTTATGCATTCGCACATTCTGGCAGTTTCTGCCGAAAACCACACGTATTAACAGGGCAGGAACCAGAACAGGCGCTGAGGCACATCGTTATCGGTTCCCGCTCTCCAAGGAGGAACCGATGAAGAAACATCACGGAGCAAAGAGAGAGCTATGATAAGCTGTCGGTAGTCATTATCTGTCTGCATGAAACCGGCGGGGCAGACTGTGCAGGAACCCTTCACGGCTTTCTGAATGTACTGCTGTCCCCCGTGTTAGCTGCGGCAGATAAGGAGAAGCTTCTGACGCAGGACTTTGGGATGAAAATGGAATATGAATTAAGAGAGGAGCTGAGACAAATGTGTATTCTGAGTGAATCGATTGAGGAGAAGGGCCTGGAACGAGGAATACTCCTTACCCAAAAAGTAATGAGGCTTTCAGCCGGGGGAATGAGTGATGAAGATATTGCCAAAGTCTGCCTGATTATACGAGAAATGGTACATGAAATATTGGAAGCCTGAAAACTGTACCGAAACTTATAACGGATTCTTAATTTTTCTCGTCACTGTTTAATATTGCTGAACTACTGCCAATGGATAATATTTCAATAACTTTCCAATAAACCAGACGAAACGCCGCCCATAATTTCTGTTTGGGCGGCGTTTTCATAGACACGGTATTTTTTTCGCATATAGCAGGCATTCAAGAGGCACTTCTTTTTTCCCCAAAGCCAGTAATATCTCTTTTTCGCACACCCTCTGAAATCCCCTGTGTTCATAAAACTGGTATGTGCAGGCGTTATCTGTATATAAGAAAACCTGTTTTCCCGGTTCCCGGCATTCCAGTTCCTGTAAAAGCAGGCTTCCGATCCCCTTTATTTTTATTCCCGGATTGGCCGCCAGAAAAATGAGCTCACCGTCCGGCGTAGTCCTTTTCCGATACAATGCATACATTTCTCTGTTGGCGTTATCATAGGTCCCTACCCCTTTATAAGAAAGGTTTTGTAAGAAGTCGAAAATCCTGACATATAACTTTTTGCCAAAAGAGGTATCTATTTTCTCTTCCTCATAAATTTCAGCCAGCAATACGCCTGCCAGTTCCTTTCCGGCATAAACTGCTATAACCTGCGTTGCCCGAAGAAGCTCCATATACCAGAAGTACGTTCCATACAAATACAGCAGAAAGGGATTATCGAGATACCAGTCAAAGTGCATTCCTTTTATAGCAAACTGAATTGCCTTTTTATGATCTTTTTTTTGTAATTGTCTTATCTGTAATTTCATTCTTTCAACCTGCTTTCCGGGTAAAACGACAATTCTCGGCATTGCCGGAAGGTAATGACGATTTGTTCCGCAGTAAAATCGATAAACATTACTGCCTTATTGGTTTTATCGATCACAGGATTCTCTTGCGCCAGTTTACGTTTTACAACATTATTAATAACCCAAAGCTTATTCAAGTTAATTTCCTTTGCGTCTATATAATCTTTTACCTCATAATCCCTCTCTGCGTCAAGTACATCTGCTATTCGTTGCCTGAACTTATATGCCTGTCCACAGGGAAATCATTTTAACACATGATTCCATTCCCCATTATCTTCATAGATATAATACTCTCCTACCTCATCCTCCAGGAAAACCCGGAGCATGTGTTCCATTCCTCTTGCAAGTGGGATTTCTCTTACATGGGACAGCTTCATCCAGTATACGTCCCCTTCTTCCGAGGATTTCAGCTGTCCTTTAAAGCGGTTTGTCTTATAACAAAGCACCACATAGCGGATATCCTCTTCCTCCTGCCACTGTTTGATACCGCAGATCTGCGGAGCTTCTATTATCAGGCCCGTTTCTTCATATATTTCACGTATCACCGCATCGGTAAAGGATTCCCTGTTTTCCACATGGCCGCCGGGAAAGGTGATTCCTCCCCATTCCTCATCTTTTTTATCCTGTACAAGGATATTGCCGTCATCATCGAATATCATACACATGTTAGTCAATATGGTTTTTTCACTTCTGTCCATTATTATGCCTCTTTTATCCGTAGTTGTGAAATGCCGTCCTTTTTCAGGGGCTAATGCCCACATCCATGCTGCCGGAGCGAAACCCCTTTAAATCCAGCGTGACATAGACAAATCCCAAAGCTTCCAAGGTTTTGACGATATCCTGTCTGTGTGCCATCAGGGCAGGCATATCCGCTTCGTCAACCTCGATTCTTGCAACGTTCCCATGGACTCGGATACGGACATTATACAGGCCAAGGTTCTTTAAAAAACCTTCTCCTTCGTCCACTTTTTCCATTACCGCCATATCCAGCCTGGTTCCATACGGAAACCGTGTGGCAAGGCAGGGGGCGGACGGTCTTTCGGAAACGGAAATGCCGTATGTGGCAGCCATTTCCCTTACCTGGTTCTTCGTAATCCCCAAGGCGGCCAGAGGGCTGGTGATTCCCAGTTCCCGGATTGCCCGGATTCCGGGGCGGTACACATGGAGATCATCCTCGTTGGTTCCCTCCAGAAGAATCGGGACTCCCAGCTTTTGTGCTTCCCGTTTCATTTTCTGAAACAGGAATTTTTTACAGAGATAGCATCTGTCCACCGGATTGTCCCGTATCCCGGCCTCCTCCAGTTCATCAATTGGCAGCACGATATGCACGGCACCCATTTCACCTGCCACTCTTTTTGCCACCTCCATATCCCCGGCAGGGTGCAGCCGGGTATGAACGGTTGCGGCATAGACCGTTTTTCCTGTTTTTTTGGCACTGTCACAGGCCGCCTTCAGCAAAAGGCTGCTGTCCACACCGCCCGAAAACGCCACCATGAGATCCGTCTCTGCCAGCTCATCCATAAGGGCGCAGAGTTCTTCTTTTTTTTCCATTGTCTGTTCCATATACAGCCTCATTTTTCTATGCTTCCATGCGTTCTAACGGTCTGCGCAGTATATGCGCAAACCAGTCTGGAAGGTTCCCTTATTTCTTCAGTTTCCTGCATTCTTCCTGTATGACGGCATATACTTCCCTGAACGGAAGGTTATGCGTCCTGCTAAGCTCCGTCACACTGCTGTATTCCGGGTAGTAACGGACCGCATCCTCCAGACGGCAGGCTTTTACCGCTGCCCGGCCCAGTCTGGTATCCACCTGCAGCATTTCCCGTTTCAGCACCGTCCTGTCCATGCGGCACCGGCGGATACCAATGGTGGTGGTTTCCCTGAAAATTATATTCTCCAGCCTGTGCGCATCCTCTTCTGTGCAAATAACATTCAGCTGATAGGCCGGTCTGTTTTTTTTCATGAACACGGGCGTATAATGAACATCCTTTGCACCGGCTTCAAAGAGCAGATCCATCACATATCCCAGCATTTCTCCGGTGCTGTCATCAATATTGGTTTCCAGCTTGCAGATGCTGTCCGCTTCTTTCTGTTCCCCGCGGATCAGCATGGCTCTGAGAATGCTGGGCCTCTCATAGCTGCGTTTGCCGGCCCCCATTCCCGTACGGAGAATGGTAAAGGTTTCGGGCAGGGTATCCGCAGTTTTCACAGCTGCCACAATTGCCGCACCGGTGGGCGTTACCAATTCCCCCTGGATATCCGTAATCCGGAGCCTGATCTGATGACGTCCTGCGATATTTGCCACAGCCGGTACCGGCACGGGAATCGTACCATGCTGGCACCGGATAAAACCGCTGCCCTCACAAAGCTTCGGCACCACTACCTGTGTTATATCCAGATTATCCAGACACACCGCAGCTGCAATGATATCCACAATGGAGTCCACCGCTCCCACTTCATGGAAATGAACCTCTTCCATAGGGACACCATGAGCGGCGGCTTCCGCTTCCGCCAGAATGGTAAAAATACGGCCTGCCGTCTCCTTGGCCCTGTCCGTTATCTCTGCATGGCTGATGATAGCAAGAATTTCCTGAAGCCCTCTGTGTTCGTGGGGATGATGGTGTTCTCCCCCTTCCTGAACATGCACATGCGGATGTTCCTCTCCCTTATGATCATGCACATGCGGATGTTCCCCTCCTTCATGATCATGCACATGCGGGTGTTCCGCTCCTTCATGATCATGCACATGCGGATGTTCCCCTCCTTCATGATCATGCACATGCGGATGTTCCGCCTCTTCATGAACATGCTCCAGCCCCGTATTCTCTTGCGCATAGGAAGGCGTTTCCTTCCCATGCAGATATTCCATATCATGGTCATGATTTTCGTATTTCTTATCCAACACCACATCGAAGTCACAGACATCCAGCCCGGATTTCACCACCCGCTTGATTTCAATGGAAAAGCCGTCCACGGGAAGGCTCTCCAGCGCTTTTTCCAGCACTTGCCTGTCAGCGCCCAGATCCAGCAGGGCTGCTACGGTCATATCCCCGCTGATACCCGAAAGGCATTCCAAATACAGCATATTACTCATGTTTTGTCTCCTCTCCAGCTTCATTTTTTGTATTTATGCACTCCTGAATCACTTTCTTACAGTCCGCGCAGTAAACGCGATGGCCTGAAGAACCGTTATGCATTTTTTTCTGCAAGACGGTTTATCTGTGTAGCCATATACCCGGCGCCGTAGCCGTTGTCGATATTCAGCACCGCGATTCCATTGGCACAGGAATTGATCATCGTCAGAAGGGCGGATAATCCGTGCATATTCGCACCATATCCCACAGAGGTGGGAACCGCGAGCACCGGGTTGCTTACCAGGCCGCCGATCACACTGGCAAGGGCCCCTTCCATACCTGCCACCGCCACCACACAGTTGGCGCTTTGAATGACATCCAGCCTGGACATCAGGCGATGGATGCCGCTCACTCCCACATCATAAATACGCTCCACACAGGATCCGAAAAACTCCGCGGTCTGGGCCGCCTCCTCCGCTACCGGGATATCTGCGGTACCCGCCGTGCACACCGCTATCTTGCCGATTTTCTTCTTGCCCTCTTTTTCTATCTTGATAATCCCTGCGATTTCATCATACTGTGTCTGTGGAAATTCCTTCTTAAGCAGTTCATACTGGTGAAGTGACGCTCTCGTCCCCAGCACCTCTCCTTCTTCCTCATAAAGGCGCCTGAAAATCTCCAGAAGGTGGAGATCCGCTTTCCCGCTGCAGAAAATCACTTCCGCAAACCCGGAGCGCAGTTTTCTGTGGGAATCCAGTTTGGCATAGCCCATTTCCTCAAAGGGCTGCCGCTTCAGATATGCTTCCGCCTCCTCCAACGACATCTGCCCGTTTTTATATTGCAGTAATATTTCCTGTGTATCCATTCTGTCCTTCCTTTCCCTCCGGGCTGCGGTACCCCGGATTAAAGCGTTATCTGCCTTGTGCAGATGTAATCCAGCAGTTCCCTGCTATGGCTGACCACCAGCATTCCTATGTTACGTTTGGATGTTTCCTCGATCAGGAAATTCCATATCTGTCCCTGGGTAATCATGTCGAGCATGGTACTGATTTCATCCGCGATCAGATATCTGGTTCTCTGTCCCAATGCCCTGGCAATGCAGAATCTCTGCAGCTCTCCCCCCGACAGTTCCCGGGGATACCGGGTTTTCCAATCCTCTTCAATACCCAGGCCAATCTCCAGCTGCCGGTCAATCCGATCCGCCTCTTTCAGCGTCTCCCCCAGCGTAAGCCGGGGATTCACCGCCCTTTCCGGATGCTGCCAGACCATCTGCACAGGGCAGTAGCGGGAGCTACAACCCCGGCAGTAGATCTCGCTGCAGCCCTGGTTGCCTCCAAATATGCGTCCCGGAAAACCTCCTTTTTCAAACAGCGGTTTTCCGTCCAGAAGCACTCTGCCGGCATCCGGCTTCAGATAGCCCGCAAGGATTTTCATCAGCGTGGTTTTTCCATATCCGCTGGGACCGAGCACCCCCACCCGTTCCCCCGGTTCCACCGAAAGGCTCACGTGATCCAGCACCGGCTTTTCCTTATTTTTATAAGAAAAAACAATATCTTCAGCCTCCAGCATATCCATGCGCCTCCTTCCCTCCGTGATGGTGATGGGAGGAATCCTCCCCGCATTTGATGCAGCGTACCGTGCCGCAGCGTATCACCCGCTCCGGTATCTCCCCTTCGCATTCCGGTGAAAAAGCAGGACACCGGGGGCCGAACACACAGCCCCTCGGCAAATCCTTTACATAGGGCTGTACCCCGCTTATAGGCTGAAACCCGTTTCGCGGCATCGCCCTCCACAGAGCCTTTGTATACGGATGGCGAAGCAGTTCTTCCGATTCAAAATCGCTCACCAGCGCTTCTTCCACGGTTGTGCCCGCATAAAAAACGGCAATGCGGTCCGCCACCTGTAACGCCAGCTCTATATCGTGGGTGATCAGCAGAACACCGTTTCCGTCATCTGCAAACCTGCGGAAATCCTCCATGGCCTTCCGGGCCAGGGACAGCTCCATACCGGGAGTCGGCTCATCGGCGATAATCAGCCTGGGATGTTCCATCAGGGCCGTTGCCAGCAGAATACGCCTGCTCATCCCGCCCGAACAGGCAAAGGGATATTTTTCCTCCACCTCCCGGGAAAGACCGTATTGTGCGAAAAGCTCACGCTGCCGGCCGACAGTGTTCCTGTCGCCGCGTCCCCTTCTTACCTGTTTTCCCACCTTCATCAAAGGATCCAGATAAGTGACGCTCTGGGGGACCAGGGCGATCTCCTTCCCCCGCAGCTGTCCCATACGCTCCGGGGTAAGAGGCTCCTGCAAAAAGAAGAAATCCCCGCTGCATGCGGCATTCGCCGGCAGCAGCCCCAGGATCGCATGGGCCAGAAGGCTTTTTCCCGATCCGCTGGATCCCACCACCGCCACAATCTCTCCCTCATGCACCGTCACATTCAGCCGGGATATAACCGGCAGTTCCACCTGTTTTGTCCCTTTTTCATATTGGCGGAAGGATATGGAAAGATCCCGGATTTCCAGGATATGAAATTTATTACCACAGCTCATATTCACTCTCCCGGCCCGTTCAGACGGGCTTCCTGTCATAAATGGGCTTGCCTGCCAAAGGCGCACAGCCCTGCATCATCCAGCAGCGCATAACCGTTTATAAAGCATTGTAATATAAGATAACATACCGTTTACCGATCATTTCCAAAGTGCATCTGCCTTCTTACTCCTGTGCGCTGGATGGATCCAGAACGCTGCGCAGGGAATTCCCTGCAATATAAAACAATGCCACCGTCATAACCAGCATGAGGCCGGGCAGCAACGCCAGCCACCATTTTCCGGTGATCAGGTAACGCATGCTCTCCGACAGAATAATACCTATCGCCGGCTGTTCGGAGGAAAGCCCGAAGCCCAGAAAGGTGATGCTTGCCTCATGAAGAATAGCATGGGGAAACATCAGAATCAGGCCCGTCACAAACTGCGGGAACAGATGGGGCACCATATGGCGCCAGGCGATCCGCAGCCGGCTCTGCCCCAGCCGTAATGCGATTTGGATATATTCGCTTTCCTTCAGCTGCATCACCTCCCCCCGGATAACCCGGGCAAGGGAAGGCCAGTGAGTCAGCGCTACCCCCAGGACCACACCCTTAAAGCCTTTTCCGAAGGCATAGGAAATGAGCAGCAGCAAAAGGATATGGGGAATCCCCATAAGCGTATCGATCAGAAAGGAAATGACCGCATCCACCCTTTTGCCCAGCAGGGCGGACATGATTCCCAGCGTCAGGGCCAGCACCGCGCTGATTCCGGCCGTACACAGCCCGATACGGATGCTCAGGGACAGTCCCGTAAGGGTCCGGGCCAGCATATCCCGCCCCATCCAGTCTGTCCCAAAAGGATACATAAGCTGCGGCATGAGATTCTTTACGGAAAAATCTGTTTTTCTCGCCCCGTCATAGCAAAAAAGCCCGGACAGAGTCACCGCTCCCAGAAACAGAATCGCCAGGATGAAAATCAGGATTGTTTTCTTCCTATGGTTCATGACTCTTCCCCTCCCTTTTGCATACGGGGATCGATGAGGCCATAGAGGAGATCCGCCACAAAATTACCGCAGAAAACAATAGCCGCCGTTACGACGGTGATTCCCAGCAGAAGGGGGACATCGCTGCCGGTCCCTGCCGTTACCGCCGCCTGTCCCAGCCCGGGAAAGGAAAAAACCTGTTCCACCAGGACGGAACCTCCTATAATTTCACTGACGGAAGCAAACTGCAGCGTCATGGCTGGAAGAAGGATATTCCTGAGGCCGTGCCTTTTCACCATGGTCCACGTACGTTCTCCCCTGGCTCTGGCAAACAGCATATAGTCGCTTTCCATCACATCGATCATTTTTTCCCTGGTGTGCAGCGTCACTCCCGCCACACCGGTAATGCTCAGGGTAACTGCAGGCAAAATAGCATGCCGCACCCGATCCAGAAAGGTAACGCCCGCACTCTCCACGCCGATAGGCACGCTCAGCCCGATAGGGAGGACTTTCAGCCATACGGCGAAAACAAGAAGGAGTAAAAGAGCCAGCCAGAAAACCGGTGTGCTGGATATCAGGAGGGAATATCCCTTTATCAGCCGATCCGCCCAGCTTCCCCGGAACACACCGGCCAAAACCCCCAGCACCACCCCCAGTATACCGGACAGCAGCCAGGCTATCACCATGAGAAACAGGGAATTGGAAAGCTTCACACCGATGACGCGGGACACCGGCTGACGGTAAAGAAGGGAGGTTCCCATATCCCCTCTTACAAAATCGGATGCCCAGTTTATAAACCGGCGTACCGGGGGGATATTCACCCCCCAGTATTCCTCCAGCTTCTCCTTCTGCTCCTGACTCATAGCCCCCAGCGCCGCCTGCCCCACGTTGGCCTGAAGCGGATCGATAGGTGACATGCTCACCAGGGTAAAGGTCAGGATACTGACTGTCAGCAGCAGCAAAAGCATCCGTATGAATTTTCCGGTCATCGTTCTGATGAAAAGGTTCCTCTTCACTGTCCGTCCCACTCCCATTGATCGACATTATTTACAATGGACCAGCCGTGCCCGTGGGGATGTATTTTCTGTTCCGCCACCTGCAGGCCGTTTCTTACATAATATAAATGATCCACATTGCACAGCCATACCCAGGGGATATCCCCTTCCTGCGTCACACCTGTGGTCCCGTCCCACTGGGCTTTCTGCCACAGCTCGTAGGACGCCTCCAGATCCGTTGCCTTCAGCGCTTCTTCCATGTACGAATCCACGGCACTGTTGGTATAGGGAGAATATTCGGCGCTTCCCGTATCCGGCTGGGTATGGTAAATATTGTACAGCTCCATAGGCGTATGCGCCCCCCATCCCCAGACAAGCGGCTGGGTCAATGCCTTATCATAGGCCACATCCCATCCTGCGCCTTCTGTCGTCACTTCTATGCCAAGCCCGGCACACTGGTTTGCCAGATCCTCCGCCAACGCCTGGCGGACGGAATCCCCGGGGGTGTACATCACGGTAAAAGCCGCCCGGATCCCATCCTTTTCCCGGATCCCATCCGCTCCCGGTATCCAGCCGGCATCCTCCAGAAGTTTTACTGCCCCCTCCGGATCGTATTCCACCTGCCCTGCGGCATTATACCAGGGCATTTTATCACACACACTGTAAGCGGGTGTCCCGTAACCGCCCAATACGTTGGCGATCATTTCTTCTCTGTCAATTCCTATATTTATGGCACGGCGTATGGCAATAGCAGAGGTCACCGCATTTCCCGCCGGCCTGCCGTCCCGTTCGCCCGGCGGATCCACAGGAAGATTGATCCCTCTGTTGTCCACGCTCGCCACCCGGAGAAGGCCGTAGCCGTCTATTACCTGATCGGCATAGGAAGCCGCCGTATGCGCCACATCGACCTGGCCCGCCATGGCCGCCGCCAGTGCCGCATCCTCGTCCATAAACAGAACGGTCAGCTTCTTCATCTTCACCTCATCCCCATAATAATCGGGATTTGCTTCAAAAATCACCTGCTGCCCCTTGTCCCACTGCTTCATAATATAACGTCCCGACCCGATGGGGTTTTGTCCGTAGTTCTCATCGTAGGCGTGCTCCGGCACAATCCCCACAATCGCCATGGTATAGGGCCAGATGGAAAAAGGCGTATTCATATGGAATTCCACCGTGGTGCCGTCCACCGCCACCGCTTCCTTCAGCATGGTAAAATCATTGACACTGCTGTTCTCCACACAAAGGTTATAGGTAAAGGCTACGTCGGATGCCGTCAAAGGCTCTCCGTCCGTAAATTTCACATCGTCCCGTATGGTCACCGTCCAGGTCAGTCCGTCCTCGCTTACGGAATAATCCGTGGCAAGATCCCTGCCTATCTTCAAATCCGCCGTAGTGGTAGTAAGGGTACTCTGGATCAGCGGCTCATGCACATGCTCACCGGCCCCCCAGCCGTATACGGGGTTAAAACCGGCTTCCGGCTCCGAAGTGGAGGGCATCGTTACAATTACGCTGTCCGAAACAGCTTCTTTTGTACCCTCCGTGCCGCCGGCTGCCGCACTTTCCTTTTCCGCCGCATCTGTCTGCACCGCCGCCGGCGCCTCCGTTCCCTGGCAGCCCGTAAGTCCGGCCGCCGCGAATACTACGGCGCATAGCAATGCTGTTACTCTCTTTTTCCTCACTGGAATCTCCTCCTGTTTTCTGCCTGCCCCTTTCCGGCAGAAGCACCGGCCGTTTCTTCCCGTCCTGCGGCCCGTGACTGCCCCTTGCAAAAAAAGACAGACGCCTTGAAAGTCCGCTTCCCTTAAGGAACCCGACGCCTCCGTGGCATCTGCTGCATTCTGTTATATATTCATAAAACAATAGGTATTATCGTAACTATCCGGCAGTTCCGTGTATTTACTGCGGCACCGAACGTTTTTGATCCGGATATGCAAACCACAAACGCCGCAGGCATTTTACATGGGTTTTGCATATATGAGAAAAAAACGGACTGTTACATTGTATCTCACTCTCTGTCGGAACCCCTCCGCCTTGGGCGATTTCGTATGCACCTCGTCTGCATGTATAACCTTTACATGCATATCGTTTGCTACCCGGTATTCTTGGAATACCGTTTTCTTACAGGTCCCAATCAATAAGTATACAGGCAATTTCGCTCCTGCGTCAATAGACAGAGTCGGTAATGTAATAAATAAATTCCCTGCCCGTTACTGTTCACTCCGTGACCAGCAGCCCCTGCCCTGACCGCATACGCTGACTGTAGGATCTATTTTATTCCCTGAAGTCCGCTCCAAGGCAAATGAACAATGTGTAACTTAATTATGAATAATTTGTGAACACTTTCAAAGATATCTCCCCCACGGTGTCCTTCCCGGTACACACAAAAAGACTCCGGTACCGTCATGACAGCCGGAGCTGCCCCAACGGTACCGGAATCCTTTACCGGTTATTCTGTTTTCCCCCGTCTGCCCGGACAGAAACGCCGATCGGGCCAATCACTACTCCGGAAACATCTCTTTCATCTGATTTTCCACCCTTTCCTCCAACCCATCCAATGCCTTCTTTTCGCGCGCAGCTAATGCGGCGCGGTATTCCTGTGCCTGTTCCTCCGATATCCTCCCGATGCCTGTTATCTGGCCGTCGGAAGCCCTGACTACCGATAAACTGGCCGTTCCGGCTTCGTCGGTCCAATATGTCTCAGCGGAACCATCCGAAAGAATATCCAAAAGCAGCTTCACACGTTCTCCGTTATAATACAACGTCTCTCCATCTGCAGAGAGTTCGATTCCATAAGCCAGATACGCATCGTATTTTGTTTTTCCTCCGGTATCCCTGCCATTACTTACCGATGCATTCTGCGCGATTGAGGCGGCCCGCACATCGTCGGCAAAGAAAGCAGAACGATATTTCTGTGCCTTATCCGCTGATATGCTTTCAATCCCTGCTATGCTTCCGTCCTCATTCCGGGTAACCGCCAGATCAAGTTCCCCTGTATCATCTGAAAAGAAGGCCTGTTCCCTGGAACCTTCATCGGCAAAGAGCCGTACTCTCTGCCCGTTGTATAACAGATGCTGCCCATCCTCTGAGATGGTGATTCCAAAACCCGAATACCGGGAATAGATTTGGGGATCCGGCACAAGTCCATAAGAAAATGCCAAATCCTCTTTTATGTCTTCCTGAATCAATGCAGGAGGCTTCTGTGTCTCCGCCTTTGCCGCCAAAGTAAAACTCATACCCAGAGTCAGGGTGAGCACACCGCAGAGGATGGAAAGCCCTGTTTTCTTTTTATTCATATCCATAATTGAAAATATCCTTTCTTTCATTCCTTTTTTACCTCTGTAAAAATAGGTTGATAACGCTGTTTTTTGTTTCGATTGGTATCGGATCACGCCGATAATCGTTTCACAGTAATATTGGCGTGTATCCGCCCCCGTACCGCGCACCACTTCCTCGTCGCAGGACAATTCACATTGACAGTCAACCGCCTGTGTCATCAGATAGACAACGGGATTAAACCAGTGGACTGCATTTGCCAGCAGCACCAGGCTTTTATACCAAAGATCCTTCCGTTTATAATGGACAAGTTCGTGCCTGAGGATGAGACGGAGCTCCTCTGTGGTGAAGTCTGCCGCCGGCAGCAGGATGCGGGGTTTTGCAAAACCTGTCATCATGGGGCTTCCGATGCTTTCGCAAGTCTGCAGCCCTATTTCTCGGGACAGGCCCATTTGTGTTTTTAAGCGTTGGAACAGTGCCAGCGTCCGGTTGTCGGTGATGTCATCACTCCATCGTGACACCAGCTTTAAAAAACGGTAATGCCTGATTATATGGCAAGCAAGAAATAATATCATACCCGCCAGCCATAATGCCGCCGTAATCTGCCACCAGGGTACAACGGGCAAAGCCGCAGAAACGGTATGAGGACCGGATGCAGGGAGGGCGGCCGCCGCCCCTGTCCCTATCCGGACCACCGGCCCGGCCGTACTGTCCGGCATATTCACTTTGACAATGGCATTGCTGCATTTCGGCCGGAATGGAATAATCAGCCCCAGCACAACGACAAGCCATGAATAATAGAGGACTTTTACAGAATAGTGCTTTGCTAAAAGGGGAGTTACCGCCATGTAACAAAGTGCGGTCACCGACATGGTAACAGAGCATATCAGCAGCGTAACCAGAAAACTCCTCATACTATTCCCTCCGTTTCTTTGCCCATTGGAGCAATTCGTCAATATCCCTGTCCGTCAATGCTTTGTCCGCATACAGCGTATTCACAAGATCGAGGAAAGAATTGTCGTGGTACTGCTTCATAAAATTACTCGTCTCAAACTTCAGGTAATCGTCCTTGCTTATGAGGGGATAATACACCCGCTCCTTACCTCTTTTGTCTGTGCTTAAAAACCCCCTCTCAGTCAGCCGGAGCATAAGGGAAATGACGGTCTGTGCTTTCCAGCCTTTTTCATTCCCAAGCTGCTCCATAATGACGCTTGTGGTAACAGGCGGCTCGTTTGCCCATACCACTTTCATAATGTCAAACTCCGCGTCCGGTAATTTTTTCATCTGTTTCATCGTATCAACTCCTTTAAGACAGCTGTCTATGTTTGTATTCTACAACTGTCTTATATAATTGTCAAGTCCATTTTCGGCATTTGTAGAAAATATGATTTAACCATGTCCGCCGATTAGGTTTTCCTCCCTTACACAAGGCGCCGCCCTGTGAATGAGGAGCGGCGCCTTGTGTAAAAACAGACTATCTTTTCCATATAACAGACGGATCAATATGTGCCAAATCCGGTGCCCCCGTCCTTGCCATCACCCCTGCCAGTTCTTCGGTAAGGGATACCATCTTGTCACGCACGCCCTGTGCCCCGTTCTCCCGAAGGGGATCCATCAGCGCCCTTCCCACACAAACAGCATCCGCACCAAGAGCCAATGCCTTAAACACGTCCGCTCCGCTTTCGACACCGCAGTCAACAAATATGGGGATCTGCTTCTGCACAGCCCGGACTATCTCAGGAAGGATCAGCAGCGGAGGAACGGCATAATCCATGATCCCGTGATGATGGGATACCACGATGCCCTTTACGCCTGCTTCCAGACACTTCACCGCATCCTTCACACTGAGCACCCCTTTTACCACAAAGGGCAGACTGGTCGCCCTGACAAACTCTTTCAGTTCTTCCGCCGACTTCGGCCGCATTTCCATGCCGCACACCACATCATAGCTTCCGTTACCGGAGAAAGCATGATCCATATCCATACCCACAGCCATGGCACCACATTTTTCCGCATGGGCTATTCTTTTCAAAATATAAGCGTTATCTTTATATGGCTTAATAATTTTAACCGTTCTGGCTCCTGTTCCTGTAATTTTTTCAAGTTCTTCCTCATCTCCCATACCGGCCCAGCTCACCGCATCCGCCAGATGCGCACCTTCCGCCATGACGGCCATTCCGTTTTCCCGTACATTGTCCAGATGGGATAATGCGGCGGTCATAACCGGTGTGGAGAAGCGTTCCCCGAACAGCTCCAGCTTCGTATCAGGCAGGGAGCCGTCCAGATGACGCATTTCCAGCAGCAGGGAATCAAAATATTCCCTTGTAATATGATTAGAATCACCCGGTTTGATCTTTTTCATTTCTTCCATGACGCTTGCTCCTTTTTCTTATCTTTTTTCTTTTATGAATGTACCTGTTTCTCTTCGTTTTCCGTCCGCTGTCCCCGCCGGGCATCCCATTGCGCCCTCCATCGCAGCAGCCAGTCCAGCTGGTTGTCCAGGAACGCATCGTCAACGCAGTCCGGCCCGTAAATTTCAATAATGGTGGCCTGAAGCTGGAAATGATATACGGCCAGCAGATCATATACCGCTTCCTGCTCTTCCCGGCTCACGCGTTTGTACCTTTGATAACCCTTCAGAAACCGTTCCAGCATGTCCGCCGTCTTCCCCATGGCATCCTCCCGGAAGGTAAAATAATCCGTTTCGTTACAAAATAATGCGATGTCGTATACGGGAAAAGCTCTGCAGGAGGTATCGAAGTCCAGGATATAAAGCTCTCCGGTACTGGCTTTATAAATATTATTTCTGTATAAATCACCATGGCAATAGCCGCAGGGAAGCTGCTTAACCTTTTCCCAGACAGCATTCCCATAGTCCTCAAAGGCATCCGCACGGGGATACTTCTTCTTACGGAGAATGTCCAGGTAACGGTCAATGAAGTAATACTTATCCCGTTCGTGCAGCGTTCCTCCATACGTCTCCATACATTGATGAAGCCGGCCGGTAAGCTCTCCCGCCTGTTCCATGTCCTCCGGTGACGGATCCCCGCCTTCGATATATTCATAGAGGATATACAGACAGGGCTTTCCTTTCTCCTCCTGCCGTAGGTAAGGCTCCCCTTTTGCCGTGGATATAATCTGCGGTACGGGGAACTTCTTTTGCATCAGAAAGAGCTGTATCTCAACGGCCTGCAGCGCCGTATCCATCAGCTGGGGACGGACAATACGCAGAAAACAGGTGCCTCTGTCCGTTTCCACAGTATAGGACAGGCTTCCTCCGTCCCTGTAAAACAGCACCTGTTTCACATGCCTGTCATAGTTTTCATTTATAATATCCGCTATCTTTTCCAAATACGCCTCCTTCCCCGCCGGCTCCATCAGCCTTATCCCCGGGCGCATTATCCGTTTTTTCATTCCACCGGCTTCTTTTCGTCCGGTACATACACGCATCGGAACGCCTGAGCGTATCGGCCAGCGTCTTATCCTGCCGGGAGTCATAGAAGGCGTAGCCCGCGGAAATGCTCACCTCAAATCCCTGGTTCCGGCTCTCCTGTTCCGCCATAACCCGGATTTCCCGGAGCATCCCCTCCACCTCCTCCGGCTTTCCATTCTGTATTACCGCCACGAACTCATCTCCGCCGATACGGTATAGCACACATTTTCCATAGAGGGCTTCTTCTATGACGGAACTGCCGAGAATCAGATACGCATCCCCCCTGGCATGGCCGTATTGGTCGTTCACATCCTTCAGATGATCCAAATCAAAGGAAAGGATAGCAAGGCCGGCTTTATCCGCATGCTGATCCCAGTTATGGAGATCCACCTCAAACGCATTCCGGTTTTTCAGGCCGGTCAGCATGTCCGTGTTGGATAGATCCTTATATAAAGGATTGGATATCCGGCGGAACATCAGAACAGCGATAACGGCCGCTGCCATACAGGACAAAAGAAGGACCACAGGCGTCGTTATCTTCATAAGGCGGTATGTGTTATATTGGCTGGTGGCATCAAATTCTATTCCCAGAACGCCGATTACCTTATCCCCGTCATGCATGGGAAAATACGAGATAAATACCGGCCCCCAGGTCGTTTTATTGATTTCATCGGGAAATACCGTTTCCCCCGCAACAGCCCGCTTCATATCGGGAATACATTCCGCTTCCATGGCATCCCCCACATAACGGAAATCTGCACTGTCTACAGGAAGCCCGTCCACCAGATAAATAAACTGGCCCTTTTCCGTCACCTTGGCGGTATACAGGTAACGTACCCCTGCCGCATTCCGGGCGTTCTCAAGCCTTCGGCGGGAATTCTGATACAGATCCGATTCGTCATCCGCTTTTTCATTTAATTCATAAAACATCTCCGCATCCAGATATTTTTCCAGATAATCATGGATATTGGACGCCCTGTGTTTCAGATCCTCGATCATGCTGTTATAAGACAGCCCGTAATTAATCAGGAATATCAGGCTGCAGGAAATAACCACTATCACTATGGTCATAATAAAGACCTGCACATCCACTCTGTTAATTCTTTTCTTATGTTCCCTGCTCTCCAATGTTCTGTTTCTCCCCCTTGTAATCATCCGGAGCCTGCAGCGGCCCCCGGAAGCCCTTCTATAGATTATAACATACCCTTACTGTAATTGGTAACGATACCTCAGAAAACAGCAGGAAAAAACAGGTATTGACATACATACCATCAGTATGTATAATAAGACCTACCAACAGTATGTATATAGCAGAAAACAAAAAAGGTTCCGAATACAGAAGTCCCGTGAAAAAGGGAGGCTCTTATGGCAAGAAATAAATATCCGGAAGAAACCCGCAATCTGATTATCGATACAGCCTCAAGGCTGTTTGTGGAAAAAGGCTACGAACAGACCTCCATCCAGGATATCATCAATAATCTGGGAGGTTTGAGCAAAGGGGCCATTTACCATCATTTCAAATCCAAGGAGGAGATCATGAATGCTGTTGCGGATAAGCTCTACGCCGGTGCAACGGACAGTATGTATGCCATTGCCCGCAGGACGGATCGCAGCGGCCTGGAAAAGCTGCGGATGATATTTCAGGCTTCCATCTATTCTTCCGCCCAGGAGGAGCTGTTTGCCGCAGCTCCCGATATGCTGAATAACCCCCAGCTTCTGGCCCTGTACCTGCGCAATTCCGTACAGCAGGAAGCGCCGGCCATGATCCAGCCCATACTGGAAGAGGGAATCGCGGACGGTTCGATCCAGACCGACTACCCCAGGGAAATGGCCGAAGTGCTCATGCTCATCGGCAACCTTTGGCTGAATCCCCTGGTATACCATTCCGACGCCCCGGAACTCATCCGTAAAATGAAATTTTTCCAGCATATGCTCCGGGGATTCGGTCTTGATATTATCGATGATGCAATGTTTGTACCCCTGGAAAGATATGCGGCGCTCTACCAGGAAAACCAGGATCGCCGGTAACTTTAGCCTTAAAAATAACTGCTCTTTGCGAGCAGCTTATTTTTAAAATTATACATACCAACGGTTGGTATCAAAAGCAAGGAGGAATCTATGATAACGATTACGAACATAAGCAAAGCCTATTCATCCGCACCTGTGCTGGAAGGCTGTTCCCTCACCGTCCCAGACGGCTCCATCTATGCCCTGGCCGGCAGAAACGGCGCAGGCAAGTCCACCCTTCTGAAGCTGTCAGCCGGTTTTCTCTGTCCCGACATCGGTGAAGTACGGATCCAGGGAAAACCCGTCTGGGAAAACCGGGAATCTATCCAGCATACGGTGGGAAGCCTGATCGATATGCCGGTATTCTACGAGCATCTATCCGCCGTAGACAACCTTAAGCTGCAGCAGGCTTATATGAAGCAGGACCCTACGCAGGAGACAGGCGATATCAACAGAGTATTACAGGAGGTGGGCCTGGAAGGCATCCGGGAAAAACCGGTTTCCGCTTTTTCTTACGGTATGCGCCAGCGCCTTGCCATCGCCCGTGCCCTGCTGCACAATCCCCGCGTCCTCCTTCTGGATGAACCCATGAACGGCCTGGATCCCCTGGGTGTCCAGGAACTTCGTTCCCTTTTTGTCCGCCTGGCGGGGGAAGGGAAATCCCTGTTGATTTCCAGCCATATCCTCAGTGATATCTCCGCCATGGCCGACACCGTAGGTATCCTGTCAGGCCGCCGGATCCAAAAAGAATTCGTCATGGAAGAGTACCCGGGAAACCGTAAAGAGCAGTTTGAGCAGGAAGTGCTTGCTGCCATGAAAGGAGACATGGAATGAAACTGTTACGTCTTGAATGGAAAAAAATCAATCCGGCTCCCTATCTGGGCACAGCCCTGGGCCTGCTGGCGCTGGGTATATTCATCGCCTTGCTTTTCTGCTTCCTTCCGGAATCGGAACGAGGGGCGGCGGATCGGGAATTCACCTCCGGCTGGCGCTCGCTGATCCTTCTGGTATCCTGCGTCACCCTTTTTTCTTATGCCATGCTGGGAGCCGTTTTGAGTTCCAAAGTTATCCTGGATGAATTCCTGGGTAAAAAAAGGCTTCTGGTCTTTTCCTGGCCGGTCAGCCGCAGACAGCTTTTCGCCGCCAAAACAGCCCTTATTTTCCTTTTTACCGCAGCGGGGACCTTTCTGAGCAACCTTCTGTCGGTTTCAACCGCCCTGTTTTTTTCCACTATGTTCCATGGACTTCCGGAAGCCTTCCTCCCGGCTGATCTGGGCTATCTTTTTCTGGTCAGCTTCAGCATTGCCCTGCTCGCATCCTGCATCTGCCTGGTTGCCGTATGGTTCGGTTTCCGGAGGAAATCCTCCACCGCCGTCATTGCAGCGGCGCTCATCCTCATCGCTCCCATGACCAATATGGCGGCCGCAGGTATGTACGGCGGTTTCAGCCTTCTGGCCTTTACCCTGATCATGGGCCTTGTATTTTTATTTGTTTACCGCAAACTGTCAGCTAAAGTTACCGTTATGGAGGTTTTATGAAAAAAGGATTTTCCAAAGATTTTTATCTCGTGATGATAGGGCAGATCATTTCCCTGTTCGGAAATGCGGTCATCCGCTTTGCCCTGCCCCTGCACCTGCTAACCGTCACCCAGTCCCCTTCCCTGCTGGGGATTGTATCCGGCTTGTCCTTCCTGCCGCTTGTGATCATGTCTCCTGTGGGCGGGCTGATTGCCGACCGCGTTAACAAAAGGAATATCATGGTAGTCCTGGATTTCTTTACAGCCGGGCTGGTTCTCGCTTTCCAGCTCCTTTCCGGCCGGGTGAGCCTGATCGGACTCATCCTTGTCCTGCTGTTTTTATTGTACGGCATTTCCGGGGCTTACCAGCCTTCCGTACAGTCCAGCATCCCTTTGCTGGTAACGGAAGAAGCCATTATGCCTGCCAACGCCCTCATCAATATGATTTCCTCCCTGTCAGGCCTCCTGGGTCCCGCCCTGGGCGGAATCGCCTATGGCCTTTGGGGTATCACCCCGATCCTTTATGTATGCGCCGGCTGCTTTTTCCTTTCCGCCGTCATGGAACTATTCATCCATATCCCCTTCACCCGGAAGGAGCGCACCTGTTCCCTTTTCCGGGAGCTTACCGGAGATGTAAAAGACAGCATCCTGTTTATCACCCGTGAAAAGAAGCAAATCGGCAAGCTTACCTTATGCTGTGCCGCTGTAAATCTGTTCCTTTCCGCCCTCATGATCATCAGCCTGCCGGTGATCGTTATGCAGGTGCTTTTCTTCCCCCAGGGAAATGCCTCTGAAATGTACGGTTTTCTGCAGGCCGCTATGGCTGGCGGCGGACTTGCAGGCGGGATGGCCGCAGGGATCTTCAGCAAAAAACTGAATATACAGGGCAGCTGGAAGCTCCTGTTTGTTTCTTCCCTTCTGCTGCTTCCCATGGGGGCTGTCCTTCAGGAAGGCATACCGGTTTATGCCGCCTATTCGGTCATAGCGGTTTCGGGCCTGATCATCATGGCCTTCGCCTCCCTGTACACCATTCAGATCATGTCCTATATCCAGCTCACCACCCCTACCGCGCTGATCGGAAAAGTCATTGCCTGGGTCATCGCGCTGTCCACCTGCGCCCAGCCTGCCGGACAGATGATATACGGGTTTCTTCTGGAACGGCTGCCCCACCGGCTGTGGGTCATCTTTGCCGCAACAGCCGCCCTCTCCATGCTTGTGGCCCTGTGGAATAAAAATATAGCGGAAAGGCTGTAAAAAAATCGGAGCGGTTACCTAAAGCCAAAAGTTTTTTTGATTGTTATGCACAAAAGGCTGTCCTAATTTTCCATTTTGTGGTACACTTTTACCATAACATACAAACAGGGGGAATCACATATGGCAAAAGAAATGATTGCAATGCTTCTTGCCGGCGGGCAGGGCTCCCGATTATATGCCCTGACGCAAAAACTGGCTAAACCTGCCGTTCCTTTTGGCGGAAAATACCGCATCATCGATTTTCCGCTGTCCAACTGCGTTAACTCCGGGATTGATACGGTGGGTATTTTAACCCAGTACCAGCCCATGGTACTCAATGAGTACATCGGCAACGGACAGCCCTGGGATCTGGATCGTCTTCACGGCGGGGTACATATCCTGCCGCCTTATCAGAAGGCTTCCGGATCCGACTGGTATAAGGGTACCGCAAACGCTATTTATCAGAATATCCCATTTATCGAGCGCTACAATCCGGAATATGTCATCATCCTTTCCGGCGACCAGATCTGCAAGCAGGATTACAGCGACTTTTTACGGTTCCATAAGGAAAAGGGCGCGGAATTCAGCGTGGCCGTAATGGAAGTTCCCTGGGAGGAGGCCTCCCGCTTCGGCCTGATGGTCGCCGACGGGAACGACAAGATCACCGAGTTCCAGGAAAAGCCCCAAAATCCCAAATCAAACCTGGCTTCCATGGGTATCTATATTTTCAATTGGGACGTTCTCAAGAAATACCTGATGGAGGATGAAGCGGATCCGAATTCCGAAAACGACTTCGGCAACAATATTATTCCCAGCCTGCTGAGGGACGGAAGGGAAATGTATGCCTATCATTTCAGCGGCTATTGGAAGGATGTGGGGACTATCTCCTCTTTATGGGAAGCGAATATGGAGGTCCTGGATCCGGAGCACAGCGGAATTAATCTGTTTGATGACGACTGGAAAATCTACAGCAGGAACAGCGGTATGACCGGTCACAAAATTTCATCCCAAGCCGTGGTGGAGAACTCCATGATCACGGACGGCTGCCGTATCGGCGGCCATGTGAAGCATTCGGTTCTGTTTGCCGGCGTTATCGTGGAACCCGGGGCCAGGGTGGAGGATGCCGTCATCATGGGCGGAACCGTCATCAAAGCCGGTGCCGTTGCGGAACACTGTATCATTGCGGAAAATGTGGTTATCGGTGAAAACGCCAGAGTGGGAGCCATGCCCCGGGATGAATCCGCGGGCGTTGCTACCGTGGGATCCGGCGTGTATATCGGTGACGGAGCTGTGATCGGCCCTGACGCCATGGTTGAACATAATGTAAAGGATGGTGAAGAAGAATGGTAAATTCCAACGCAAACGCACTGGGCATCATTTTCCCAAACAGCTATGATTCACTGGTTCCCGAACTGGTTGCGGAGCGCCTGATGGCTTCCATCCCTTTCGCGGGACGTTACCGGATGGTGGATTTTGTCCTGTCCAGCATGGTGAACGGCGGGATAGATAATGTTTCCGTTATCGTCCGCAAGAATTATCATTCCCTTATGGATCATCTGGGATCCGGCCGGGCATGGGATTTAACCCGGAAAAACGGCGGGCTGAACATTGTCCCTCCCTTCGCGGAAAAAACCGTAAAGGTCTATAACGGCCGTGTGGAGGCGCTTGCGAGCATCCTGGATTTCCTGAAGGATCAGAAGGAAAAATACGTCATTATGTCCGAAGCCAATATCGCTGCCAACTTTGATTTCAAGGCGATGCTGAATGCCCATATCGAAAGCGGGGCGGATATCACCCTGGCTTATGCACAGGAGGAAATACCAAAAGGACTGATTAAGCCCTTTGATGTGAACAAGGATCTCTATTATACGCTGGATATTGAGGACGGACGGGTGAAGGAAATCCAGATCAATCCGGAGACGCCGGGAATCCAGAATCTGTCCATGAATATTTATATTATTGACAGGGAGCTTCTGATCAGCCTGGTGGGAGCCGCCTTTGTCAGGGGCCACGTGTATTTTGAAAGGGATATCGTAGCGCCGCAGCTGGATCGGATGAACGTGCAGGCCTATAAATTCGAAGGCTATCTGGCGCGGATCAGCAGCATGAAAAGCTACTTTGATGAGAATATGAAGCTTCTGGATGAGGATAACCTGGATGCGCTTTTCGGAAGCAACCATATTTATACCAAAATCCGTGACGACAACCCTACCCGCTACATGGAAGGAGCCAAAGCGAATAATATCATGGCCGCTGACGGCTGTATCATTGAAGGGGAAGTGGAAAACAGTATCCTCTTCCGCGGTGTGAAGGTGGGAAAAGGGGCAAAAGTGAAAAACTGTGTCCTGATGCAGGATACCGTGATAGAACCCGGGGCGGATCTGGAATATATCATATCCGATAAGGATGTGACTATTACTGCCAATAAGAAACTGAAAGGCACGGACAGCTTCCCGGTTTATGTGGCGAAGTATCAGGTGGTGTAATAAGTATCCGTCTCCTGTTTCGTAATCGTTCCGCCAAGCCGGGCTGATGCCCGCTTTATTCTAACAATAAGAACTGCCTCCCGGAATGAATCAGCCGGGAGGCAGTTCTTGTTATTCTTTTCCGGCAAACGGAAAGGAAGCCTTCCCGGAATCTTCCGCATCTCCCGTCACATACTTTGCAATATCATTCTGTTTCACCACCCGCTTCCCCAGCAGGGTAATTGCCTGTGCCGGGCACCTGTTGACACAGCGGTAGCACAGGGTACAGTTCTTCCCCGCCTCCGCCTTTCCTTCTTCCATCCGCAGGTTTTCCATGGGACAGCCTGCGGCACATTTTCCGCAGCCCACACATGTATCCGCGTTAATTTTCAGCTTTCCTGTGCAACGGCCGGCTAAAAGTCCGAACCACATACGCTGCACCAGGAACCCGGCCATTCGTGCCCCAAAGCCCAGCCCGTCGGCGGGCGGCCTTCCCTCCTGCAGTGCCTGTGCCGCCAGCTTCAGCTTTTGCCGGGCCGCCTTTACGATGCGGCTGTTTTCTTCATCCGTTTTTGTCAGCACCAACTCATCGCTGATACAGTCCGGCATGATCACATGCAGCCCGCCGAGGATGACTGCCCCCTGTTTTTTCAGGAACCTGGCCGCACAGCCGGCCCCGTCCCCGCTGAACATCGCCATGGTAGCAAGGATAAATACCCGTTTTCCGACAAAGTGCTCTTTCTGTTTCTCCAGAAACTCCTTCATGATACGGGGAAGATCGCTGCCGTAGACCGGATAGGCCAGCAGAATCTCCTCTTCCTCCAAAAGAAGCGTTTCCGCCTGGTTATCCTCTATGGAAACCGCACGCCCGCTCCCGTCATAGCAGCGCAGAAACTCCTCCGCGCAGAATTTTGTATTGCCTGTCCCGCTGAAATAAATCCCTGTCATACACACGTTCTCCCGCTGTTTGAAACACCGTCTTTCTTCCCGTCAGCCTGTTATAAATTTCTTCACCTTCGCGCTTTTCGCCTGGGGATTCCGGGCATAGATCTGCTTTTCTATCTGCCGGAAGGCTTCTTCATAAGACAGCTTCCCGGCTTTTTGAAACACCTCTTCCCCGAACAGATTCTCCGTCAGGCAGAAAACCGTGGAGGACCAGCCGTATTCCTCCCCCTTCCGGTTACGCTTCCTCGCCCTGCCGCAGATAGAAATATAAAAATCCATTTGGAGCTGCGTAACCGCTTTTTCAAAGCCGGACTTCTCTTCACCGGAAAAACCGCCGTACTGCTTCAGCAGATGCACCGGAAGTTCCTTCTCCTCACACAGCACATCATAAATCCGCTTTGCCATAAGGCTTACATTGCCTTCCTCATATTCTTCCTGCAGCTCCTTTTTTCCACGCCGCACCGCCAGGAAATAAGGATACCATTCTTTTGTAAGATATCCGCTTTTATGAAAAAACAACTTTCCATAGGCAATATCCCTGTATTCATCCAATACCCGCATTCTCCATTCCCAGGGATCCGTATCCGGATCCTCCGTATGCCAGACGATTTTCTCCCCGAAACTGTCACTTAAAGTAAAAACACCGTCCCCCTTTTCTCCCCCAATCGTAAATCCCGCCTCCCGCAGCTCCTTCACAAAATCCTGAAAACTGTTAATCTCTTTCATCCCTATGCTCCTCCTCCTTGGCCCGCCGCACCACGTTTTCTCACAGCAATACAGTAAATGCGCATACCCGCCTGCACGTTGTTTCATTTTACCATGCCTGCACTTTCCTAAGCAATGCCAATATTCCCCTCGTGTGCAGATAAAAAGTGGGGGCAGCCGCAGGTACCTTTCTGACTGCGATTGTAAAGATTTTGTAAAAATATAAATACAGATCTTGTATAATTCAGTATCTTTACTTATAATAAACAAAATATTTTAACCGACTTCTCACTAATAAGTAAGAGGAAGAAAGGATACCGCTATGGACGACGCCGCCGGCGACGCTGCCCGACCGTACAAGCTCTTATACCAGGCTGCTTTACAGCGTAATACATCATAACAGGAAATACAGGCATAGTCCGCCCCTTTACCAGGATGCGGGCTGTGCCTGTTTGTTTATTTTCAAAAGAAAAGGAGATCGCAGATGATACTGCAATTGGAACACATCCAAAAAAACTATGGTTCGAAAACTGTGCTGAAGGACTGCAGTTTTTCCTTTGAAAAGGGGAAAATATATGGCCTTCTCGGAAGAAACGGGGCCGGAAAAACTACTTTGTTCAACTGTCTTACCGATGAGGTACAGGCGGACGGGGGACAGGTCTGCCTGCTGGAGGAGGACGGCGGTGTCAGCCCTCTGACACCTTCGCAGGTAGGCTATGTATTTTCCACTCCTGTTCTGCCGGATTTTTTGACCGGCTATGAGTTTATCCGGTTTTACATGGATATCCATCAGGAGAAAAAAGCGCCGGAGAAAACCATTGATGAATATTTCGATATGGTAAAGATGGAGGAACAGGACAGACATAAGCTGATAAAGGGCTATTCCCACGGCATGAAAAACAAAGTCCAGATGCTTTGTTTCCTTATCGCCCGGCCTCCCGTCATCCTGCTGGACGAACCGCTCACATCCTTTGATGTGGTGGTGGCGCTGGAAATCAAGCAGCTTTTACGGGAAATCAAGCAGGATCATATCCTTATTTTTTCCACTCATATCCTGCAGCTGGCTACGGATCTCTGCGACGAGATTGTGGTGCTCAGCGACGGCTGTCTGCAGCAGCTTGATCATTCCCTGCTTACGGAAAAGGATTTTGAAGAACGGATTGTTGAATTGTTAAAGGATGAAAATGCCCATGAATAGTATAATAAAGCAAATCATATCTTTGAGAACCACACTTTGGGTAAACAGCTTTCTGTTTTATCTGAAACGGCTCTGGATTATCGGAAAATGGATACCGGATTCTCTGTATTCCCATTATCCGTTGAAGCGTATACTGGCCTGTGCGGCTTTTCTCATACGCCAGCTTATCGATCTGGCCGGGAAGCCGCTGTACTTATTTTTCTTTGTGCTGCTGCCCATACAGATGTTAATAGCGAAGCGGCCTTCCCTGCAGGAGGATTCTTTTTCCCTGATGGTGCAGATCTTATTTTTCCTGAACTGTCTGCTGGGTGCCTTCGGGGACAGCCAGATTTTCACTGTAACCAGGGACAAAATCACGCTTATCAAATACATGCATACGGATGCGCGCAGCTATACACGGGCGGCTCTGGTTCTGAAATACGTCCCTTTTTTCCTCTGCTACCTGCCCTTTCTTATCCTTTTTTCCGGGCTTCTGGGCGGCACTGTATTACAGGGAATCTTCCTTTGGATTATGCTTGCCGCGTTCCGGATGATGGGGGAAGCCTTTCAGCTGTTTGTCTTTGACCGGACGGGAAAGGTATATAACCGGAGTATGGCTTGCAGTTGGGCGGCTATCGGAACCGGGCTTGCCGGAGGGTATCTGCTCCCCTTTCTGGGGATTTCCTTCCCCGCAGCCGCCGTCCTCCTTCATCCCGTCCTGATCGCCTGCTATCTGGCCCTGGGCGGTGCGGGCCTTTATTACATCGCTGCCGGCTACCGGGAATACGGGAAGAAGCTGCCGCGCTCCATCGACCTGAATTTTCTGCTTTCTACCATGCTGAAAACCTCCTCCGGCTCCTCTTTCAAGGAGGTGGAAATCCGGGAAAAGGATGTGGAAATTTCCTCCTCGATCAGGCCCCATTCCTCTTCCCACCAGGGCTATGCGTACTTTAATTCCCTGTTTTTTGCCAGACACAGGCGGCAGCTGATCCGTCCGGTATCCTATCGCCTTTTGATCGTAGGGGCTTTATTTGCCGCATCCATCCTCCTGCTTGTCACCAACCGGGAGGCCGCAGTAAAACTGAGCGCCAACCTGACGACACTGCTGCTGCCTTCCTTTGTCTACATCATGTATTTTCTCACCGTGGCGGACAAGGCCTGCCGCGCCATGTTCTACAACTGTGACAAGGATATGCTGCATTATTCCTTTTACCGGAGGCCGGATACCATCCTGCACAACTTCCGCATCCGCCTGCTGCATGTCTGCCTTTATGACGGCGTCATAGCGGCGGCTCTGTGCCTGGCGGCGTTCCTGTTCTGCCTGCTGGCCGGCACAAGTGTGTTCACCATGGATATGCTGCTGTTCTGCCTCACTATTTTATTGCTGTCCGTCCTTTTTACGGCACATCATCTCTGCCTGTATTATATTTTCCAGCCTTATTCGGAAAGCCTGAAAATTAAAAACCCGTTCTTTTCCACCATCAATGTGATGATGTATGTGCTCTGCTTTCTGTGTCTGGAAATCAAGGTGAAAGGGAGCGCCTTTACGCTGGGCGTGCTGGCCTTCACGGTTATGTATATCGCATTGGCGTTACTCCTGGTGTACCGGAAAGCGCCCAAAACCTTCCGCATCAAATAGAGGCTCATTTGGAAATTTTTAAAAATAATTCGTTGATTCCTTCATAAAATCCAACGGTAACCACAGTTTCCCCGTTTCCCATACCGCTGAATACATACTTGCGGAAATAGGGGGTGGATTCCATCAGGGGATTGGCCGCTTCATAGGGCCGGGGATCCGTAAGTCCCATATAGCTGCCCCATTCAGCCACGATATCGTCCGGATCCAGTTGCTCCCAATCAAGCGATGTGCGGACATAGAATTCATAAATTTTCCCGTCATCTGCATCGATATAGGCATCAATCAGACGGTTTTCCTTGTTGTAATTCTTCTGGCTGGTGGACAGGCTCATTTTCCATACCGCCACATTATTCTGGGGTTCCGGCACATCGATGGCGGAATACAGCGTGGCATCATAAGAGGCGGCGTCCACGTCCCTGACCCCATCCGGCAGGATAGCCAGGCTTTTCAGCATATCCAGCCCCTTGTTGCAGGCCTCGTAGATTTCCTCGCTGGTGATTTCCTTTCCGGAAGGTCCTCTGTGGTTCACCACAAAGGCATAGGTCCCTTCCAGATCCGTATAATCCAACTCTTCCGCCTCTTTCCTGGTCAGGGCGTTCTGTTCACTCTCCGGAAGGTTCTGGCTGTTCAGGCACCGGGACAGGATATAAAGCTTTTCGTTGCTGTTCAATGTATACCGGTAGCCCTCCGATGCGGATTCCACCGCCTGTGCATGAGTTTCATCCAGTATCGCCCGATCCTTGTATTTGGCCAGGGCTTCCGGCCCCCATATGGAAAACGCCATAATCAGTACCACAAACAGCAGGAAGGACAGGTTCCTTACTTTCTTTTTCATTCCTCTTCTCCTCTATCCGGCAGGACAAAGCTGATGCAGGAGCCTTTTCCCGGTGAACTTTCTATCTCCAGTTTACTGCCGTGCAAAAGCAGTATCTGGGTACACAGCGCCAGCCCCAGGCCCGCTCCGTTTTTGCTCCGGGAACGGGACTTGTCCACCATATAAAAAGCTTTGATGATATTCTTCTGCTCTTGTGCAGGGATCCCCACTCCCTGGTCCTTCACCGAAAACCGGTAGCCGCCTTTCACACGGACGCCGGTTACCGCAACAGGGCTTCCGGGTTCGGAGGCCTTGCAGGCATTATCCAGCAGATTAACCAGAACGGATTTGATAAGGTTGGCTTCCGCCCGCACCATTCCCGGCTCATAGGAGAAATGGAACGCCATGTCCCTGTTGGAAACAAACATATCATCCAGATAGGTGAACAGCACTTCAGCGGATACCGTCTGGAATTCCACCTTCTCCCTTCTGGTCACAATAATTTCCAGAAGGCGCAGGGACATGGCCTCCAGACGTTTTCCTTCCGTATAGATATAGTTGGCGGACAGGAAACTCTTTTCCTCATCCAGCTTCCGGGAACGCAGCATGTCCGCATAACCGATGATGGCAGTCAGAGGGGTTTTCAATTCATGGGCAAAGGCGGCCACAAAATCCTCCCTTGCCTGGATTTCTTCCTCCAGCTTGTTGATATTCTCCTCCAGCACGTTGGCCATCTGGTTAAAATCCATGGTCAGCTGCCCCAGCTCATCGTTGCTCACCTGCCTTGCCCGGTAGCCGTATTCCCCCGCCGACATCCGCTTGGTGGCTTTTGTGAGCAGACGGATAGGCTTGCTGAGGAAGGAGGCGATGAGATGCATGATCACGGTACCCAGAATCAGCATGATCACCGTTACCCTGCGGTAAACGGAAAAGCCCAGTGCCCTCTCCCGGAACACCTCCGACACATCCTTCATAGTCTCCAGATACAGAATCCGGTCCAGGGCGTTCACCGTCATGCCCGTCTGGATAAAGTACCGATCCTCTCTGCGCATCACCCGGTAGGTCCTGGTCGTTTCATCCGTCTGCTCCAGAAGCCCGTCTCCGGCATCAAAGCCGCTGCTGATATACAGCACGTTCTTCTGCTCGTCGGAAACCCGGAGCATACGGCTGGTATCATGCCCCCCTGTCTCCAGGTTGGAGGCGATCTGTTCCACCGTATGATCCTGCAGCACGTCATACTTGGCAGGCACGTTCAGTGCCGCCGTTTCAAAAGCAAAGCGCAGGATGCTGCTTTCATCCAGGGCCTGCTTTATCTCCCTGTCCAGGGAGGTCTCAAACACATAGTTCACAAAATAAAATCCGCTGAATCCGAATGCCAGCGCCATGACAATCATCGTACACAGCAGCAGCTTTAAGGAAAATTTCATTACGATACCTCTAAGCGGTAGCCTACCTTATATACCGCCACCAGACTGTGTTCCCATCCCAGTTTCCTGCGCAGGCGCTGCACATGGAGATCCAGGGTGCGGCTGTCGCCGAAGTACTCCCCCTCCCACACCTTTTCATACAGCGTTTCCCGGAACAGGGCCACGTTTTTATTCCGGATAAAAAGCACAAGCAGGCCGAATTCCTTATTGGTCAGCTCCACCGGTTTCCCTGCCTTTGTCACCCGGTGCGCCTCCACATCCACGGACACATCCCCGGCGGTCAGAATCTGCTCCGTTTTGTTATACCGCCGCAGCACCGCCTCCACTCTGGCCACCAGCTCCACCACATCAAATGGCTTCACCAGATAATCATCCGCCCCAAGCTTCAGACCCTTCACCCGATCCCGCACCTCATGCTTCGCCGTAATAAAAATAACCGGAATCCCCATGGGCCGTATGTATTCCATGATGTCGTAGCCGTCCGCCCCCGGCAGCATGATATCCAGCAGGATCAAGTCAAAAGGGTCGCTTTCTATGATATTTAATGCCTCCAGGCCGTCCTGCACGGTCCTGCACTGATAGCCGGAGGCGGACAGATTCAGATCGATCAAATCACATATCGGCTTCTCGTCATCCACTACAAGTATCTTAATCATATGCGGTTAAAAACTCCTTTCACGCACTCCATCCCCAGAAGGCCCTGGCCTTCTGAACCAGCCCCTCCATCGTATCCTCTTCGACGCTCTGATAGAGCTTTTTGAATTCCGTGTCGGCATAAAAGCCTCCGGTCCTCTGGTAATAAATATCATAATCACTGGTGATAACCAGCTCATTGTTATCATCCTCATAGCTGTATCGGGCCAGTACCACAATATCCTTCAGACCGTCCCCGTCAATATCCCTGCAGGTGATTCCCTTGAGGGCATAGAGGTTATCATAATCCCGCATGGGCTGGAAGCTCCAAACAATATACCCCTGCTCGTTCACCAGATAGATCATGAACACGTCATAGTCCGCCATGCTGTAGATCCCGGGAACCACCCGCAGCCTTCCCATCTTCTCAAAATCCCTCCAGTAACACAGCTCGTTAAAGATCTCGAATCCCTGCCGCAGAAGTTCGTCCTGGGTCGTGGCTGTATACAGGAATTCCACCGAGTTCCCGTCCCGTACGAAGGAGGTGACAAACCGGATACTCTTGTTCATGCTGAACCGGTTAATCTTATCGGAGAGCCTCCAGTCCCGGTAAAAGCCCTGATCCTTCCGGAACAAAACCTCCCCCACCTTATAGGTATCCCGGAAGAACGCTTCCTTTTCATTTTTACAGGTTGTGATCAGCACGATATCCGTAAGCCCGTCGCCGTCCACATCCTGAAAGGAAACCGCCGCAATGCCCTGGTTCGGCTGCCGCAGCTCTCCTTTGTTCCGGTTATTGGATTCCAGCTGATCCGTCTTATACACAATTTTCTCATCCGCATCCGCCAGAAAAATAGCCATGCGGTTGTACTTGGCATCCAGCGCCGGAATAAACAAAATTTCCCCGTAAGTCTCCAGCGTCACAGGGAAAACCTGGGAACCGATTATATTAAAATCCTGCCCCGGAATATCGGAAACCTGCCCAATCGCATCAAACCGCTGCCGGTATTCCTCATATTGAAGCTGCAGTTCCTCCGCATTTTCCCCTGATGCCGCTTCCACCGAACCGGGACAGCCTTTTCCCCAAAAACCCGTCTCCAGGAAAAAGAAAGCCGCCAGCATAAGCACGCCTGTCTGAAACAGGCGCCGCCCTGTCTTTTTTTTCAATCCTCGTCACCAGCCTCCCTCTCCTGAGCCGCCTTCCGGATCAACCGCTCAATCCCATCCTCCGGATAGGATAAAAGACGGCCGAATTCCTGCGCCAGCTCATAGCTTTTCTGCTTCGTATATCCCCCGTTTCCAAGCAGGGTACGCTGTTCTTCCTTTAATGCAAGATACGCATCAAGCACCTTATCCTCCGCAAAAAACAGAAAATTATAGGTTCCCTTATTCAGCCTTTCCGGAAACAAATCCGTCAGAAACGCCTCATCCTCCGCATAGAAGCTTATCCCATATTTCCTGCAAAGCCCCCTGACCTCCTCCAGATAAGAGTCCCTCTCCTCCCTGGTGCCAAAGGGGTGGCTCATAGCCAGCCCTTTCACTCCCGCGCCGACCATTTCACAGAAACAATCCATAACCCCCAGATTGTATGAATACGGATCCACAGCCCTTACGCGCTCCGTCTCCTCCTCAAAAGGTTCATACTCCTCCTCATCCAGGGACAGCGGAATCCCCGTTTTACTGCTCACATTCACCCCGCCATACCAGGTGCTCTCCACTTCAAAAACATCCCCTACCTGATATTCCGCAGAAAACTCATCCTTTTTCCTGACTACCCGAATCATCCTCTTATCCATATTCCAATCGAATCTCCTTGCCTTATTTCCAGAGTAAACTCCATAACGGTCGCTTTCTTTTTCTATTCTAGCACCAAACCCCACCGGCAGGCAATTGCTTTTCCCATCTATGAAGCGGGCATTGAACGGTATCGCTACTGTTCACTCAGTACTGTGCATTTACTGCACAGTACGTGAGAAAGTGATTCAAGAGTGCATAAATCCCATCACCGTAGGCGATTTTAAATGGATTTATGCATGTTACTGGTCACGAAGTGAGCAGTAACACGGTATCACCCACCATCTCCACGAATATACATAACCATAACCACATAGCAGGAGGTTTATTATGTGTACTGCAATGACCATGCAGACTACCCAGGGCGAAATATATCTGGGGCGTACCATGGACTTTTCGTATCCGCTGGATCCCAGCCTTTACTTTGTACCGAAGGGATACCGGTGGAACAATCTGGCAAACACCCACACCGTGCGCAATCAATACAGCTTTATGGCAATCGGCCAGGATATCTCCCCTGTCCTTTTTGCAGACGGCGTAAATGAAAAAGGCTTCGGGGCCGCTGTTTTATATTTTCCCGGCTTTGCCGCCTATGATCCCCTTCCGTCACGGGAAGATATGAGGCCGCCGGTTGCCGCCACCGAGCTTCTGCATTTTCTCCTGGGCCAGTGCGCCAGCGTGGAAGAGGCAGATACCCTGCTCTCCACCATCCGGATCGTAGGCATGGAGGATTCCATTACCGGTACCGTAGCGCCCCTCCACTGGATCCTGGCAGATAAAAGCGGTAAATGTGCGGCCGTTGAAAAGACGGAAGAAGGGCTGTTTGTCATGAATAACCGCATAGGTATCCTTACCAACAGCCCCGGCTTTGCCTGGCATATGACAAATCTGAGAAATTACAGCAACCTTTCCCCCTGGCAGATGCAGGATAAGGAATGGTCGGGTGTCCATCTGCCCCCCTTCGGCCAGGGTTCCGGCGGCCTCGGCCTGCCGGGAGATTACGCGCCGCCGTCCCGCTTTGTCAGGGCAGCTTTCCAAAAAAGCCACGCTACCCAGCCTAACACCCCGGAAGAAGCCGTTATTACGGGTTTTCATCTTCTGGATAGTGTCAGCATCCCCAAAGGGGTGGTCATGACGGACCGGAATACCGCTGATTTTACCCAATACACCGCTTTTATCAACCTGTCCGCCCAGGAATACTTTTTTACCACCTATAACAACAGTCCGATCACCCGGGCCGTCCTGCCGCGGGGGCAGGAGCAGGAGCCTGCAATCCGCTCACTTGGAAGGCTTATCAGGCCGGTTTCCTTCGCTCCGTTCCCGGAACAGCCCTCCTGAAGCATCCTGTCAGCCATCCCTGCTGAGGGCCGTTTCCCCTACGCTCTCAGCAGGGCTTCTTATTTTAATTTGGGCAGTATTTCCCCCAGAATCCCCACAGCCTTGTTCAGCTCGCCGATTTCCTCCTCCGTCAGCTGCTCTTCCAGATCCCGGATAAACGCCCGGTTTTTGGTATAATACGTATCCAGATAAGCCGCCGCCGCGTTTGTCAGCCGGATGCATATGGCCCGGCGGTCCCCCTCATGCCGGATCCGCTCCACAAACCCGCATTCACACAGCTTGTCAACAAGCCCGGTCACCTGCTGCTTGGGAACTTTCAGCTCATGGGCCAGCTCCGTCATGGTCGCCATCCCTCTCATTCGGATAGTCTGCAGGCAATAATAGGTTTCCAGACTCATCTCTGTGTTCAGCTTTTCTTTAAATGGCTTCACCAGCCTGGAATGCCAGTCCGGCATTACCTGCAGAAGCCTGCGGACAAAAATTTCCGCACTGTTCTCCGATTTCATTCTTGTGCTCTCCGTTGACAAAAAATACCTGAAGTGGTATTCTAATAAATTAGTACACAATATATGACTATCATCAATTCATGATTGTCTCTTCCGATTATACAGGAATCTTTATTTCTGTCAATCCTCATCAGTTTCCATAAGAAAGGCGGTAATCTATGCGCAGCAAACTAAAGATCCCGGAGAAGGTAAAGGCTGGTTTTGTTTCCAATACGCTGAACTTTCTCTTCATTATTACATACGTTAACTTTTTCAGTTTCCTATTCGGCCCGGAAAACACAATTGTGGGAGTTATTTTTACCATAATGATGTCCGCATCCATGGTACGTGACCTGACGGCCACTCCGCTGAGGCATCTGTTTGTACAGTCCCTAGTCCTGGTGTGGATGGCACTGGCGGCCTTCTGGGTTACCACCCTCCCTGCGCCTTTGTCATTTATCATTCATTTTATCACACTCCTGCTGATCTTGTATGCATTTACTTATGAATATTCCAGCCATATGTATTTTCCTTATATCTTATCCTATCTGTTTCTGATTTTCATCACTCCGGTAAGTGCGGAACAGCTTCCGCGAAGGATATGGGGCATGCTGTTCGGAGCGGCGTCTATCCTGCTGTACCAGTGGTTTATGGGAAGAAACCGGGTGGCAGATACCGCAAGGGACGTGTTATGTGAAATGATAGATGAAATCAGGAATACGGTTGCATCCCTGCTTGAGGAGAACCAACAGCCGTCCCGGCTCCCGGGCTTACGCAGCAAGCTGTATCTTCTGAGCAGAACGGTCTACGACCGGAGGAAAAAAGTACTCTGTATCTCTGATGCCGGCTTTTCCATGCTGGAAGCGGGACGCGGGCTGGAGCACCTGCTCGGCCTCCTTCATGCGCTTCCGGGAAAACTGTCCGGGGAGGAAAAGGCGTATCTTACCGTCCTCCTGGCACAGCTGGAAAAGTACCAGGCCTTCCTCCGCCAGGAAACACAGGTGCTGGAGGCGCCCGTCTGCCCCGTTTTTTCGGAGGAAGAGGGAAAAAGGGCACAGCCCCTTTTTACCTGCCTGACGGATCTTTACAACCGTCTTCTTCACATGACGGATCCGCAGAAAAAGGGGCGTTACCGCAGAACGCTCCTTTCCCTCAAATACCAGCTGATGACGGCGCTTGACGCCAGCCCCGTACGGATTATCTATGCCCTGCGCACCGCCCTGCTTCTGGCATGCGCCACTCTGCTTGTACAGCAGCTGGCACTTCCTCATGGGAAATGGCTGTTATTCACATTGGCGTCCCTGTCCCTTCCCTATGCGGACGATGTCCCCGGAAAAATGAAGAAGCGTATCTGCGCCACCCTCATCGGCGGCCTGGCTTCCGTCCTCCTATATTCTCTGATTCCATCCTCCGCAGGCCGAACAGCCGTCATGATGCTCTCCGGTTACCTCTCTTTTTATTTTACGGATTATACGGAAACCTTCGCCTGCTCCACGGTGGGCGCTCTTGGGGGAGCCGTTTTCATGAGTGCTTTCCAGTTTACCGATGTAGCCGGTATCTTTCTTATCCGTATCGGCTACATCCTGGCAGGCGCAGCAGCAGCATGGGTTATCAACTGTCTGGTCCTTCCCTACCGCCGCGCAAAAGCCACCGGGCAGCTCTGGAAAAAATATAAAACCATCACGGCCCTTCTGGCAAAAACAAACGGGCCGGATCCCAAAGACCCCCAGCTTTATTATAATCTGATAATCCAGTCCTATCTGGTGGAGGATAAGCTCACCGAAAACGGTGAATTGGAAAAATGGGAGGAGCTGCCGCAGCTGATGGGCCAGTACCGCAAACAGCTGTATCAGTTTAACAGATCCTGATAAAGATACCGATTGGTGATCTTTCATATATAAAACAGATAGCAGTACAGAAATTTCCGAGTGCTACTAAAGAATATTAACTATAATACAGGGCAAGTCACGATAAAAGAGTTACTTGCTAAAGCCTCTATTAGAAAGTGGTCAATTACAAATGACTATTCCCGATAAGCCTAACAGCAGACTGCAAAAATATATTGCCTTTCAATTTCAATAATGCAGTCTCCTGTTTTCCAATAACCGGCTGTAAATCAGCAGATCTTCATCGGTATAAACATCGAAGATCACCTGCCGCAGGGACTGGTTTTTGTCTAAAAATTGCATAACTGTTTCTATGGCTATTTCCGCCGCCTTCTTCTGTGGGAAATGGAACACTCCCGTTGATATACAGCAAAAAGCAAGGGATTGAACCCCTTTTGCAGCAGCTAATTCCAAACAGGAACGATAGCAGCTTGCCAATAACGCACAGTCTTTGTTTTGGAGCTTTCCTGATATGATTGGCCCTACCGTATGAATTACATATCTGCAGGGCAGATTATAGCCCGGTGTAATTTTAGCCGTTCCTGTTCTTTCCCGGTGCCCCTGCGCCAGCATAATTTCATTGCATTTTATCCGGAGCTGGACGCCTGAAAACGAATGGATGATGTTGTCAATACAGGAATGGCATGGTTGAAAGCACCCCAGCAGGGCGCTGTTTGCCGCATTTACAACAGCATCACATTTCAGCGTGGTGATATCTCCCTGCCAAAGGAAAACCCTGTCATTCCCCGCTGATGCTTTGAGGCTTCGGGCATCCGTAATCCCCCGTTCCCTTACCCGTTCTGACAGATATGCGTCCTGTACTTCCAGGAACTCCGGAGAAGCAGGATACGGGGGACGGACATTTAACAGCGTCCGCAAAAGCTTTTGCTGGCCGCTGTCCTCATCCGGTATTCTTATCCTCTTATATTCCGGCAGTTCTTCTGTCAGCGCATGTATCAGGTAAATGCGCCTTTCTCTTTGATTCATCCTTTCTCCTCCTTTCCCGGCAGGTTATCCGCATGAAAGCACCGTCCCGATATCACCGTTGATACAGAGGGAACGTTCTTCGATTTCAGCGGGGGCTATGGCTTCTCCCAGATTAATACAGGCATAGCGCGCCCCGGGGTTCTGCCAGGTCATCTGCCAGAAGGGATACTTGATGATTCCCGGGGTATTCATCCCCACTCCAAGCTCCAGGAACAGTATCCGTTTCCCGCTGTTCTGCCGGATAAAGGCCTCATACCGTTCCGCCGCCTGATGCCACTTCCTGTCCTCCACGAAAAAACGGTCACACCGCAGATTGACCTCCATATTCCCGCCGCAGACCGGACATTTGGGAACCAGTTCCGAAGGAATACGGCAGTTTTTCTGTTTTTCCAGCATGGCCCTGACCTGCGGTTCATTGTCATACAGCCTGCTGTGGCATGCCCTTTTGCACTGGAACAGGCCATAGTCTCCCTGTATGGCGAAAATACGGGATTCCTCAAATCCGGCCAGCCAGAACTGGTGATCTACGTTTGTGGTGAGTACAAAGTAGTTTTTCTTCTTTACAAGTGCCAGCAGTTGTGTATATACCGCCCCGGCAGGCTGGTCATAACGGTTATAATAGATATGGCGGCTCCAGTAAGCCCATTTTTCCTCCTGGTGCTCAAACGGATAAAAACCGGCGGAATACATGTCCGTCATGCCGTATTTTGCAATGAATTCCGGGAAGAGGGCAAAGAAACGGGGGCCTGAATAGGCCAGCCCCGCGGCTGCGGAAAGCCCGCTTCCCGCACCGATGACGACCGCCTCCGCCTGACCCAGCCACCGGTACAGCTTTTTTACCGCAGTTTCGTTTTGTTCCTGTACTGTTTTTCCTGTCATATGTCACCTCCCGGCTCATGCCGCCGTTCTTCCGGGGCTTGCCTTTCGCCCTCCGCCACTATATAATAAAACCGTACCGCCTACATATATGATACATCCACACAGATACCAGGGAGGCACCCGCATGGAAAATGAGAAAAAGATACCAGAATGTCCTGTAGAAATGACCTTACAGCTGATCGGAGATAAATGGAAGGTACTTATCATACGCGACCTGCTCTCCGGCACCAAACGCTTTAATGAGCTGATGCGGTCCGTTACCGGTATCACCCAGAAGGTGCTCACCAGCCATCTGCGTTCCATGGAGGCCGCAGGCCTGCTCACACGCAAGGTGTACCCGGAGGTTCCTCCCAGGGTGGAATATACCCTTACGGAAACCGGCCTCAGCCTGAAGCCCATCCTGGATTCCATGGTGGACTGGGGAACGCAATATAAAAATACGATTGCCTCCGGCCTTCCTTTTCAAAACCAAACATAAAAGAGCGGCATTTCACCTTCCCGTCCCGTTCCTTATACCGAATTATAGAACTTTCAGGAGCGGTGCGCAAGAACGCACCGGAAAGTGGCATGCATACCGGCAGGTGCCATAGGCACCGGAAGGTAACCTGTTCCCCTTTTTTTAATAAAATATGTATCACTTAAGTAATCCTTTATAATCGCAGAGAGGGTACCAATGAAAAATTTAAAAGTACGCCAGAAGCTTATCCTTTCCTTCGGGATCGTTTTCGCACTGTTCTTTCTTTCCATCCTGTCCGGTTTAATCAGCTTAAATCATGTAAAAACAGAACTCATGAAGTTTTATGAGCATCCCTACCGTGTTTCCAAAGCGGTCAGCATTGCTTCCACCAATCTGGAAGGCCTTCAGAAAAATATTTTCCGGGCGATTTCCTCCGGCAGTGATACCGTCATGGATGAGGCCCTGGCTGCCATGGACGATAACTATGCAATGATAAGCAGTCAGCTTCCCATCATTAAGGACAATTTTCTGGGGGAAGAGGAATGGCTCACGGAAATGTCCTATGCGCTGCGGGAACTCACTCCGCACCGGGAACATGTCCTGGAACTGCTTCAGGCCGGAAAAAAAGCGGAAGCGGGCACTTATATGGAAAACAACTATCTTCCCGCTGTCGAAAAGGTGAATGTGGCTCTGGAGAAAATTACGGCTGCATCCAACAACAACGGAACGGAATTGATGGCCAGCACCACAAATGCCCATATGATAACCACCGTGCTCCTGATAGCCATGTGCCTTATCTCCTTCGCGGTCAGTATTGGCATGTGCATCTATATCACGAATGCCATCACCCGGCCGGTACGGGAAATCGAAGCCGCGGCCAACAGTATGGCCGAAGGCCGTCTGGATATTTCCCTCGCCTATGAAAGCGCGGATGAACTGGGGCATATGACCGCCGCCATGAATACCATGAGCCGGAATATGAATGAAATCATCGCCGATATCGGCCTGATTTTAAGTGAATTATCCAAGGGCAATTTTCACATCACATCCGGGTGTCTGCAGCATTACAAGGGGAACTACGAACCCATTTTGCTTTCCATGCGTTTAATCCGGGACAATCTGAACGATACCCTGGCACAGATCAGCGGCTCCGCGGAACAGGTTGCAAACGGCAGCGAGCAATTATCCAACAACGCCCAGGCACTCTCCCAGGGAGCCGCGGAACAGGCCGCTTCCATTGAAGAGCTGTCCGCCCAGGCCATGATGCTGAACGGGCTTGCGGGGCAGTTCCATCTGCTGTAGCCGGCATTTACAGCTGCATTCTCCATTCCTTCCTGAACTTCGCCGGCGTCAGATGCTCCCTTTCCTTAAAAAGGCTGATAAAATGGGAGGTCTGGTTCACCCCGCAGGCATAGGCGATCTCCGTGACGGAAAGGTCCGAATATTTCAGAAGCTCCTTGGCGTAGGACAGGCGCAGCCCTATCTGGTATTCATGGGGAGTAACCCCCACATAACGGCTGAATTCCTTAATCAGGTAAAACTTATCCATATGCAGCATGTCCGCAAGCTCCTGAAGCATTACCTTTTCCCGGAAATGCTGTTCCAGGTATTTTTCCGCGGCCCTGACACAGGCAGGAATGAGAACGGCCTGCCTGCTTTCCGTGGTATTCTGGACGATCAATTCCGTCAGCAGCGTACCTATCAGCCCTCCTGTGCGCACCTCTGTAGTCAGTTCTCGCTTCCGGTTCCTTTCTATAATCTCCCTGAACAGCCCTTCCACCAGTTCTTTCTGCCGGATGACCAGAATCCGAAAACCGTTTTTGACAAATTCCTCATAATAGCCCCGTGCCTTTTCCCCGTTAAAATGAAGCCACAGAAATTCCCACTTCTTCCCTTTCACCGTATGATATTCATGGTGCTTCATGCAATGGATAAACAGACAGGAACCTTCTGTAAGCCCGTACTCCTTCTCCTCATACAGCAAACGCCCTTCTCCCGACAGCGTATAGATGAGCAGAAAAGAATTCAGGTTGGCCCGTTCCGTAAAATAAGGCCACACGGTTTTGAAATATCCGGCCTCCTGCATATAGAAATACAGACTTCTTGCCGTCATGCTTGGCGTGGCAAATAACCGGACCGAATCCCCGGACCACGTAAAGGAGGCCCGTTCCAGATACTTTTCTTCCTTTTTCATCCTGTTTACCCCATATACCAATTTTCTGTTATTTCCAGCCAACTTTCTTGGATGTATCTTCTATTTTAGCAGCTTATAATACTAATAGGAAGTACATTTTTGTTACCAAAAAAATATGATTTCAACAAGGAAGGATAGCATATGGAAAAATGGAAAGCTCCCAAAAAACCACGGATCGGTCTTTATACCATGGGGCTGAAAACCTACTGGAGCCAGTTTCCCGGACTCCGGGAGCGGCTGCTTTACTACGGACAGTTTCTCGCGGATAAAATAACACAGCTGGGCGGGGAGGTCTTCTACTATGGCCTGGCCGACTGCGAAGAGGCGGGCAGGGAATGCGGGGAATATCTGAATGCCAGTAATGTCGATCTGATATTCGCCCATTCCGGCACCTATGTTAACAGCGCCTCCATTCTCCCCATTCATCAGATCTGCAAAGCGCCTGTGGTAATACTAAATCTGCAGCCCACCGCCCGGATCGCTTATGACAGGACCACCACAGGGGAATGGCTTGCGCACTGCGGCGCATGCCCGGTCCCTGAGCTGTCCAACGCGTTTCACAGAAGCGGCATCTCCTGCCGGATTATCAACGGGCTTCTCGGCCTGGATCACACCCCCGCTATCTCCCTTACCGATGAAAATACGGCACAGCGGCCGGAAGCCGTGAAGGCCTGGAAGGAAATCGGGGAGTGGGTAAAGGCGGCTGCGGTAAAGCGGGAGCTGTCCGGATGCCGGTTCGGCTTCCTGGGAAATACCTATAACGGTATGCTTGACATGTACAGTGATTTTACCATGATCCAGGCCCAGACGGGGGCACATATTGAAATCCTGGAAATGTGTGATTTAGACAGGATGCTTCAGCAGGTTACGGAGGCGGAAATCCTGGCAAAGAAACAGGAAATCCTGGACTTCTTTGTAATCAGCGAAGAAAAAGCCGCCGATCCACTGGCACAGAGGCCCACAAAGGAACAGCTGGACTGGTCTGCAAGGGTGGCCGCCGCCCAGGAAAGGCTGGTGAGGGAATACGGTCTGGATGCCCTGACCTACTACTATCACGGTTCTCCCGGCGGCGCGTATGAAAAGCTGCAAAGCGGCTTTATCGTAGGCCATTCCCTGCTGACAGCCCGGGGGATCCCCTGCGCCGGCGAAGGGGATCTGAAAACCTGCCTTGCCATGAAAATATGTGACATTTTAGGTACCGGCGGCAGCTTCTGTGAAATCGTGACGGTGGATTATGAAGACGGCACCATCCTTCTCGGCCATGACGGCCCTTTCCATCTGGCGATTGCCAAGGGAAAACCCATCCTGCGCGGCATGGGACTGTATCACGGCAAACAGGGCACCGGCGTTTCCGTGGAAGCGAAAGTGCGCACCGGCCCCATCACGAATCTGGCCTGCACGCAGACCGCAGAAGGCAGGCTCAAATTCATCCTTACGGAGGCGCTGTCCACAGACGGCCCGATCATGACCATCGGCAATACGCAGACACCGGTAAGGTTCCAAAAGGATCCGGACGCCTATATGGATGAATGGTTCGCAGAGGCTCCCACCCATCATTTTGCCATGAGTGTGGGAAAGAATGCCTCGGTACTGGAAAAGGTATCGGATATTCTGGGAATTACCTGCGTGATCCTGGATAACTAGCTTTCTTTGCTCCTCCGGGCCGGCCGGGAACAGGAATACCTTTCACCGGCCGCACATGGATTGCGGGACAAAAAACAGCAGCAGCGGTGCGGATCCCCTGGAGGGAGACTGTCCGCGCCGCTCTGCTGTTGTTTCTCACTTCTGCTGTTATTTTATTTATCCGCGCTGCCGTTACTTATTCCGCACTTCCCTGCGGAGCGCTTCAGGAATTCAGCATCAGGTTTTTCATATACAACAGAACACGTTCAATAAATTCATTTCTCTGCGTAAGGTCACAGTTGGCGAGGTAAAACTCAACATCAAACGGTGAACCGTCTCTCATACCGGTGATCAGATAATTCAGATCGATACGGTACTTCTTATTTAAGATTTCCATCTTCTTAGGATTAAGCCCATACCTGCCGTTTTCAATTTTACGGTACTGCTCCACAGACACCTGCATAGCTTCCGCAAACTGCTCCTGCGTATATTTGGTATTCGTCCGTACTTCCTTAAGCCTGCAGCCTATTTCCAGATTCAGTCTCTTTTCTTCTTCCTTACGCTGTTTCTGTTCATCGCCCTGCTGCTTATGCTCATTCCCCATGGGTATCACCTCGCATTTTCTATGACAATCATAGCAATGCATAGTTTACCCGAACAGGGCGTAATGCATACCCAAGTTCGCCGCATTACATCCTATAGATTTTATGCGGTTCAACCATTCCACCCGGCATCCAGCGGCGGAAGCTCCTCTCCTTTTGTCAGATACAGTCTGTCAATTCTCAGGCCTGACGCCAATGGACACACCTGAAGGATATGCTCTCCCGGCGCCGCCGTAATCCGGGCGGCGGGCACCCACCGGTAGATCTGCTCCGCTTCATAGCGGAACAGGTTTCCTTTGCTATACAGTTCCTCTTCGGGAAGCATCCTGCCGTCGAATCCCATGGCAAAAAAAGCTTCCTCTTTCCTATTAAACTTGGCGAGCATCCAGATGCGGTACATACCGCCGCCGCACCGGAACCGGTAATTCAGGGAAGGGGCCTCCTCCGCCGTTTCCCAGCGCAGGCTCCGATCTCTGATATACATTGCCAGCCCGCTGCGTCCAAAGGATTCACTGCTGCAGTATTCCCAGCCAAAACCTTCCGTCCAGGCCCGGGAGGAACCGGAAAGCGCCATGGCGGCATCGATACGTATCGTGCCGGACACTTCCTCCGGTCCCTTTTTTCCGGCCTTCAGATACCATTCCGGGCTTATCGGTGCCGCATAGGCTTCCGGATATTTTATAAGAGAAGTGACAGCAAGGCTGTCCTCCCTGCTTATTACCGGCGCATATTCCACCGGTCTCGGCTTCAGGGAAATGTCCCCGTAGAACTGGTTTTCCCAGGCCGTCAGATCCCACAGCTCCGGAAGCCTCTGATCCCCGCCGGGCAGGCCCAGGCTGTTCTCCTTCCTTTCTCCCTGATATATCACAAATCTGGTAAAGGCAAAATAGCGGTCCACCGGATAAAAGGACAGGTGATGCAGACCTTTCTTCATCTCCGGAAGCTTCCGGTACAGCCGATCCACGTTATTGAGTACATTCTGCTTCCAGTTTCCCCTCCATTCATCGTTGGAGAAGGATTCCACAATAGCCACCGGGCCATCGTCCACCGATATCCCGATCCGTATCCTTCCCGTGGCATTCAGGGAAGGAAAACGGTGGATTTCCAGCAGGGCGCCTTCTGCCGGCGTATCCTGAGTCAGGTAAAAAGGATAGGTGAGCGCCTCGGCAGCATCCGGCCTGCCTCCTTCTCTTTGCTGCCTGTCAGCTGCCGCCTCCACCAGATTTCCCCGGCACCGTCCCAGACGGCGTATCACACGGAAGCCGGGTGACACGGCAGTATCCGCTTCCACGGAAATTATGCCGCCGTCCTCCGTATTCGGGCAGTCCGAAGGAAAGATGCGGATACAAACGGGAATCCGCACTTCTTCCCCTTCCGTCCTGTCAATTACCACCATTTCCCCCTGTCTGTCCCTGTCAAAGCACTTCGGAGACAGCAGGATCCTTTTTTCGGAGCCGACCCGGCCGCTCGTCTCCGAAACAGACAGCCACTCCGGCGCATAAATGGAAAATTCCAGTTCTCCGTGTCCTGCATTCCCGATTTCGATCCATTTTTCACCGCGTTTTACAAAGGAAAGGGAATCCTCCCCGTTCCACACGGTGATCAGCATCCTGCGCTCCCCTATTTCCAGCGGGGGCGTACATACCGGCATCATGGCGGCCCTGGGCGGCGGGAAACCTTCCGGATTCAGGATGCCGTCCCATTTTCCGCCGGACATGGTTTTGTTATAATAGTGCAGCATTTTTCTCCTGGCATCGTCATATTCCATGGATTTGCGGGTGTATAAACGGGCCGCCTGCATTTTCCCCTGTTTTACACACAGGGTGCTCCGATCCCCATAATAAAACTGGCAATTGGTAAAATAGGCGGCATGGATCCGCATCAGCACCAGCTGGAAAAACGCATCCTTTTCCGCTTCCGGAAGCTGGCCGTATATGGCATTTCCTTTTCGGAACAGCTCTTCATATTTATGGATCCGAACTGCGGCTTCGTCGCCGTAAGCGATCTGGGAAAAGGCATCGTAATCCATATTTTCCAGTTTTATCACATTGGTCAGCTGGGAAAAATCATTGAGCAGGGCAGCCGTTTCCCTACCATGCCCGCCGCTGAAATTGCGGTCGATCCAGTCGGCCGCATAGGTATCCACATCCTCCGTGAGCGCGTCCTCCCTGCCGATCTCCCAGGCCAGACGCAGGAAAAATTCTATTTCCTGTTCCAGCGGCTTCATGGCCCCGCTGTTCAGGACCCACAGCTTTCGGATCCCTTCCGCATAAGCCTTCTTCAGCTCGTTGCGCGTATGGGCAAGGGGAATGGAGCAGAGGAACACATAGGACATACCCGGAGACGCCCAGTAGGAATTATGATAATAAATCCCGTTTCCGCCGCTGCGGTGCTGTTCCTTTTCCGAAGGATAGCGGCGGATATAGCCGTAGTTATCATTTGCCCATACCAAAGTCATGTCCTCCGGGATTTCCAGACCGTTGTCATACAGCTCCAGCACCTCTTTATAGGGAATAAAGGTCATCATGGTATCATGGCCCAGGGTTTGGGAGAGAATGCCGCGCTGATCCCGGATAATGGTTTCCAGAAGCTGCGTTTTTGCCTTTCTTTTCTCTTCCTCCGTCTTTCCTTCCAGCGTCTTCGTCTCAAAGCCGGAATCATGGATCCCCCGCATCCCCAGCGTATAACAAACCTCAAATTCCCGGTTCTGTTCCACACTTTCCCGCCAGTATTCCTGCAGGATTTCCCGGTTTCTTCCCGGGATGGAATAATCATAAACCGCATCCTTCCAGCCCTTTGACGCGATCCAGGGATACCATTCCCTGTTGTTGGAACGCATGAGCATGTCGCAGTGGGACGTTCCCACCACGATTCCCATCCGATCGGCAAGCGCACCGTTTTCCCGCTTCTGGTTAAAGGAATTGACATGCATGGCGGGCCAGATGTAATTCCCCTTCAGGCGCAGGAGAAGTTCAAACACCTTTTCATAGGTTTTCACGCCGATGGTAGGCTCTCCCATATGCTTTTTTACCCAGTCCTCCAGCTCCTCCTCGTCATTTATAAAAATCCCCCGGTATTCCACCGATGGGTAATCCGTTTTATCATACCCCTCCGGCAGACGGATTTCCTCCTTTTGCTTCACCGGCACATCCGCCCAGAAATACCAGGGAGATACGCCAATGGCTTCACAAAACGTATAGATGCCGTATATGGTCCCCCGCCGGTCCGTCCCCGCGATCACCAGCCTGCCGCCGCGGACGCATTGTATATAAGCCTCCTTACGCAGGTTCCCATCCTCATCCTGAAGCCGGCTGCTGTCAATATATGCCCCGATTTCTTCCGAACATCCCAGCGTTCCCGCCAGGATCTCCGGAACGAATGCCTCTCCCTCCGGGGCAGGCGTCCCGCCCAGAACCTTTGCCAGATCCGTCTCCAGGTTGAAAACCGCGATTTTTACCGCTTCCGTTTCTTTTTCACTGACACGTACCCTGTATCGCTGTCCGCGCGTTATCTTAAAATCCATACGCGTCTCCTTTCTTTTCCGGTAAGCGTTCAGACAAATCTGAACGTTTACCTTTTCCTCCCGCTTTCCCCTCTATCATATCTCAAGAATATTGAGTTATCTGTAACTTTATTGGCAAAAAGCTTGTATATCTTGACTTCCTTTCCTCTGATCTGGTAAGCTACTGACAGGAATAAAAATGCTCCGCCCGGCCGGTCCGTTTTCCGGCCGGACATACACTTGCGGCATACCGGACAAAAGGGCGCGGCCCGGGAGGCAGACATGGTAGATAAAGTAATAACGGCTTATTATCAGTTACATTCCGGACCGGGCTACGATTTTGTATATACGGTTGACAACACGCCCAGAAATGATTCTGAATTCCGGCTCCATAACCACGATAACCTGTACGAAATATATCTGTTTCTTTCCGGGAATGCCGAATTTCATATCGAAGGGAATATTTACCAGGCCCACCCCCATGATATTTTTATCGCCAGGCCCTATGAAATGCATCATAATGTGTTTCTGACTTCCGATAAATACGAACGGATTGTTATTTTTATCAGCCTGGACTTCTTTCATAAGAACGGCTGCCCGGAGCTGGAACGCTTTTTCACGGAGCGCACGCTGGGGATGGGCTGCCAGATCCCGGCCAGCATCGTCAATGAGGAGATGTACCATCTTCTCATGAAAACCAACCGTTATCTCCAGGACGGCGCGGAAGGCATTGCCAAATGTGTGCTGACCGAGTTTCTGTATCTTCTCAATCACATACAGGAGCCGCTGACCCTGCCCCGGGTACCGGATGAGAGGATACAGAACCTTCTGATCTATATTAACAGCCATCTGACACAGGAGCTTACCCTGGATCACCTGTCCCAGACCTTCTATATCAATAAATACCATCTGTGCCGGATATTTAAAACCATTACCGGTTATACCATAAACCAGTATATCAACCACAAACGGCTTCTGCTGGCCCATGAGCTGTACAAGAGCGGGCAGTCCCTGCTGGAAGCAAGCAGCAATGCCGGCTTTAACAATTATGCCCACTTCTACCGCATGCACCGGAAGGAGTTCGGCACCAGCCCGAAAGCCCAGGCCGCGCTTGCCGGCCATGACAGCCTTTAACCCCTGCCCCCTGTAAGAGGAGTCTTATATGAACAGCAAAATACTAATCATCGAGGATGATGCGGATATCAACCATCTGGTAAAGAAAATATTGGAACGGGAGGGCTATGAAACGGAAACCGCTTTTTCCGGCACAGAAGGCAGGCTGCTGCTTCAGCTGAATTCCTATGACCTCGTCCTGCTGGATCTGATGCTTCCCGGACTCTCCGGCGAAGAGCTGCTTGCCGAAATCAGGAAAACCCGGCATATGCCCGTCATCGCCCTTACCGCCAAAGCCGGCCTGTCGGATAAGGTCCATGTACTGGGTGCCGGGGCCGATGATTACATGACCAAGCCTTTTGAAAAACAAGAGCTACTGGCGAGGATCCAGGCCCAGCTGCGCAGGGCGGGAACCTATTCCGGCCCTAAAACAGACGGCATCCCCCCGGAAAAGCTGGTCTGCCGGGAACTGGAATTATACCCGGAAAGCCGCAAGGTACTGCTCAGGGGCAGGGAGATTTCCCTTACCGCCCATGAATTCCTCCTTCTCCAGCTGATGATGTCCCATCCGCAGAAGGTGTTTTCCAGAGAAGGACTGTACCAGTCCGTCTGGGATAACGGCTTTTACGGGGAGGATAATGCCGTGAGCGTGCATATCAGCAATATCCGCAAAAAGCTGGCCGCCATAACCTCCGATGAATATATAAAAACCGTGTGGGGTATCGGCTATAAGATAAACGGGTAATGCATTTTCTTTAAACTTTCTTTATCCTTTCCATAGGACTGCTTAGAAAGTTTTGGCTATCCTTAGGGAAGAACAAGAAAGGAGTACTTCTCATGAATGATATGGTACTGACAATGAAGCAGGTGGAAAAACGTTATCGAAACGTTCCGGTACTGCAGAATATTACGATGGATATCCCGAAGGGCGCCATCTATGGGCTGGTAGGGAACAACGGCGCCGGTAAATCCACACTGATGCGTCTGGTGTCCGGGCAGAGCCGCATGGATCGGGGTGAAATACGGCTTTTCGGGAAAATACCCGAAGGAAAGGAACAGCGGGTGCGTCACCGGATCGGAACCCTGATTGAGGAACCGGGGTTTTACGGAGAGCTTTCCGCCGTGCAGAATCTGGAGTATTACCGTCTCCAATACGGGATTCCGGAAAAGGATTCCATTGACCGGCTCCTGGATATTGTGGGGCTGGGACATACCGGGAAAAAGAAATACCGGAACTTTTCCATGGGTATGAAGCAGCGTCTCGGCCTCGCCCTCGCCCTTCTGCCTTCCCCGGAATTCCTGATTCTGGATGAACCCATCAACGGGCTGGATCCGGAAGGAATCCTGGAAATCCGCAATACCCTTCTGCAGCTGAACCGGGAAAACGGCATCACCTTGCTGATTTCCAGCCATATCCTGGCGGAGCTGGAAAATGTGGCGACGGAATACGGTTTTCTTTCCCGCGGGAAGCTGCTGGAACAGATAACGGCAAAGGATCTGAAGGATAAATGCGGCACCTGTATTCTGCTGGAAGTAGGGGATCCTGTACAGATGAGCGTGATCCTGGAAAAAGAGCTGGGCATTACGGAATATAAGCTCTATCCGGACGGCCATTTTTCCGTCAGTGCGCCTCCTGAAAAAAAGGAAGCGATCAGCCGGGCGGCTGTCCAGCATGGGATCAGCCTGCATTCCATCAGCGCACAGACTATGGAACTGGAAGATTATTATATGAATCTGATGGGAGGGGAAGCGAATGCTTAATTATATGAAAAGCGAATGGTACCGGCAGTGCAATAACCGGGGGCTGCAGATCACTTTCCTGATATGTCTGGGGCTTCTCGTCCTTATGACCGCCGTCCTTGCCTTTTTCGGGAGGCAGCCGGGGTTTGCCTATGCCAGCACCGGTTTTGCCCTGAGGGGAATCTATACCTCCATGTCCGGCATTTTCCCTCTGACAATGGTATTTGCCGCCTTCATGGAAAACAATTCCCGTACCAGACAGTCTCCCCTGAAAAACAGCGTGGCCTTCGGAATTCCCCGCAGCACCATATACCTGGGGAAATTCCTGGTGCAGCTGCTGGTGTGTACCGCAATTTTCCTCCTCCTTCCCGCCGTCCTCTCCCTTTTATCCTGGCTGTTCCTCGAACACAGCAACGAGGGGGAATGGTATTATCTGGCTCATTCCATGATCGGGGGGTATCCGCTGTGTGTTTTCATGCTTTCCGTCTGTTTCTGCTTTCTCTTTAATATCGGAAACAGCATGTCAGGTATTATCCCGATCTTCGTTATCGTATATATCCTGCCCAAGATTTTTCTTCTCCTGGGTATGAAATATCCGGTTTTTGCAGAGATTTCCCAATGGTGTCCCGTAAGTATGCTGGATCTTTATTTTGACGAAAGCGGCATTCATTTTTACTGGGATACCCCTGCCACACTGCTGCGCACCTATCTTGCCGGGCTGGGCGGGACCCTGATCTTTCTCTTCGCCGGCTTATATTGGCTGAACAGGCGGGAAATCAAATAATTCGTAACAGTTCAGACGAGAAATGAGGTTTGTTATGACAGGTAAGCTGCTGTGTATCTTTTTATTCCTGCTTGTCCTGGCGCTGTCCATGCGCCTTATTTCCCTGCGCAAGGCACTCCGGCTGATCCGGGAGGATCTGAAGGAAATCAACGACGGGGATTTCCCCCGCCGGCATTTAACCGTGGAAACCCCAGATTCCTGCCTGCAGTCCCTTGCCGGGGAAATGAACCGGTATATGGACACGGCCTGGGCCAGAAGCCGCCGGGAAAGGATACGGGAACAGGAAATGCGGGCTGAAATCACCAATATCTCCCATGATCTGCGCACTCCTCTCACCAGTATTCTGGGATATCTGGAACTGATCGAAGAGGAAGCATTAAGCGACGAACAGAAAGAAAATATGGATGTGGTGCTACGGCGCGCTTCTTATCTGAACCAGCTGATAGCCCAGCTGTATGAATTCAGCCGCCTGGAAAACGGGGAGCTTCCCCTGAACCCGGAAAGGCTGGATGTTTCCTATCTTTTTAAGGAACATATCCTTGCCTGTTACGGGGAATTCGAAAAAGCCGGGCTGGAACTAACTCTGCAGCTGCCGCAGCAGCCTGTGTGGGTAATGGCCGATGAAGGCGGACTTAAGCGCATTTTCCATAACCTGACCTCTAACTGTCTGAAATACGGCAAAAAGCAAGCCTCTGTTTCCCTGGAATGTACAGATGGCCGGGCAGTACTGACCTGCCGTAATGCGGCGGACGGGCTGACCCCCGGAGATGCGGAACAGATATTCCACCGTTTTTACCGGAAAGAAGCCTCCCGGAATGCCCAAAGCAGCGGCCTGGGGCTGTCTGTGGCAAAGCTGCTGGCCGAACAGATGGGAGGCGGGATGGAAGCCCGGCTGGAGGATGGGATGCTGGCGATACGCCTCCTGCTGCCCTGTGATCCCCTGTCATAACAGTTCAGAAGGCCCTTTGTGCCCTGCCCTATTCTTTTTCTCCGTACGGCCCTTTATCGCTGCCGTCTTCCGTGTATTTGTTATACATCCAGTTACCCGTCACTTCATTGCGGATATGCAGCCTGCCGAAGTCGTCTTCCATTTCAAACAGAAGCATGCGCTCCTTTCCCGGCCGGTTCGGGGAATGCAGACACATCATCAGGGTTCCGTCAAACCGGGTAAACAGCATAGAATGGCCGCCGTCCTGGCTGAACAGAGGCTCCGGCTCCTGTTTCCACGGCCCGGTAATTTCCCCCGACACAGAACGGGCAAATCCGCAGGTATAGGCCGTATTGGAAAAGCTGGTCCAGAGCATGAGCAGTTCTCCGTTCTGCGCCCGGTACAGATACGGGCCATCTGTTACCCTTGCCCATCCCATTTTGGGCTGCGGCTCCGTCAGCTTCCATAATTCCTTGTCGTCCGTGAAACGCCAGGGCGCCTCGGATGCCCGGAACAGGATGACAGGCTCCCCGATGGAATCCGACAGATCTTCCTCCATACGGACAGCGCAGATTTGCCCGTCCTGCACCTGGATCCATTCATGGCAGAATACCATCCATGGCCTGCCCTGCCGGTCCTCATACAGGGTCCCATCCAGGCAATGCCAGTTTTCAGGGGTTGCGGGTTTGTTTTTCTTCGGAAGGAAAGGGCCTCTGGGCGTTTCCGCCTCCAGGAACTGGCAGCCCCGGTATCCTCCCGGCGCCCGGAAGGAGCTTACCAGATAGTATTTTCCTCTCCAGAAATGACATTCCGGTGCCCAGAAATCCAGCGGCCCCCAGTAATCCTCCCCCGGTTCAAAAACCGGATAGCTTTCCGACCACCATACAAGATCGTCGCTCTCCCTCACATTCACAGCCCGTCCTCTTTGTCCCGGCCTTTCAAAACAGTCGTAAAGAAAATACTTTTTCTCTTTTTCCCAGGGTACTATACATACATCCCTGGTGTGCAGATCCTTTACATGAATTTTTTCTCCCATATGCGTCTCCTTCCTCTCCCTGCACAGCCTCTCCTGCGCCTTACAACAATTCCATACCTTCCCGGTTACTTAAACTGTACATTTAAGTTTTTCCCCAAAGCTTCCGCAACTTTCGCTAAAAAATCCAGACTGGGATTGTAATTCCCGCTTTCAAGGCGGGATATATTGCTTTTTTGTGTTCCCACTCTTTTTGCCAGCTCCGCCTGGGTCATATTCTGTTCCTTTCTTGCCGCAATGATTTGTTCAACCGCCTCATAACGCGGTCTTAACTTTTCATATTCCAGTCTGAATTCTTCATCTTTGAGCATATCAATTTTTATTCGTTCGAATGTAACACCCGGGTTACTCATGGTTCAGACCTCCTTTTATAATCTTCCATATACATTCTTGCCCTGTCAATTTCCATTTGTGGGGTTTTTATACTCTTTTTAATAAATCCATGCAATAATATATATCTTCCGTTATAATACGTGAAATAGAATATTCTTGCAATATCTCCTGAAAACTTTATTCTTAACTCATATAAGCCTTTGTTTTGCTTCCCTTTTATTGGTTTTACAAATGGTTCTTTTAAATCAGGCCCCATATTTTTCAGTAATTCTATATCACTAAATGCTTTTGCCCTTAATTTAGGTGTAATTGAAAACAAAAAATCTTGTACTGGTATTCTCCCGTTTTCTTTTATATAAAATTCAACTTGAAAAATTTTCTTCACTTCCCTTCTTTCCTCATGTTATCATATATGATAACATGAAGAAAGACAATTTACAATACAAACTCAAGTCAAATCCCCCGCGGCAGTCGCCAAGTGGATAATAGAACCTACGGTTCTATACGAGTGCATCCCATGCCTCCTACCACAGGTACAGAGGCCTAAGCCGGACCCGCTGAACAGTTGCGTTTTTCTCTTTTATAGTCAGAATAGCACCTTTTGGGCGGGAAAGCTATAAGGAATCCGGATCTGGATTCTCGTATCTTCTCCTGCTTTGCTGCGGATTTCAATTCCGTAATCCTCTCCGTAAAAAATACGTATCCTGTCGTTTACATTCTTCAGCCCATATCCCTTCGATTCCTGGTTTACCGCCTGGTTTCCCTCTTCTGCGGCAAACCCTTGCCCGTTGTCTGTGACAGCAAGCAGCAGTTCCTCTCCCTCTTTTTTAATAAGGATACGCAGCAGGCCCCGTCCGTCCCGTTTTTTATCGATTCCATGCTCCAGCGCATTTTCAATCAGCGGCTGCAGTATGTTGCATATTACCTGGCAGGGTTTGCAGGACTCTTCGATTTCACATACCGCATCAAAGCTGTTATTGTGCAGAGCCAACTGAATGTTGATATAGCTTTGGGCATTCAGAAGCTCTTCTTCTATTGTTGTGGTTGCCTTTCCGCTGTTCAGGGCTGTCCGGTAAAAAGCCGATATATCTCTGCTTATTTTGGCAATTTCCATTTCCCCGGCCCTGATAGCGCTCCAGTTGATAAAGGAAAGGGTGTTATACAGGAAATGGGGATTCAGCTGGGCCTGAAGCATTTTGAATTCCGCCTCTTTTTGAATAATCTGGCTTCGGTACACCTCATTTACCAGGATGTTCAGCTTTTTAATCATTGCACCGAAGGCATTGGTAAGCTGTCCGATTTCATCCTCCGCTTCCGATGTTACTTCAATGGAAAAATCGCCTTCCTCCACCCTGCGGATATGGCTGCGCAGCCCTTCCAGCGGGCCAAGCAGCCAGCGGCACAGCAGCCAGCTCATCAAAAGACAGAGAAAAACAGCGAGGATCAGCACAAGTAAGGTAGCCTTTAATATAGACGGATCGTTTATTTCCATCTTCCTTTCAGGAACAAAACAGAGGGAGTTCCACCCGGTTTCCGGTATATCGTTCACAAACAGAATATACTTTTCTCCGTCCAGCCTGACCTCCTGATAGGTTTCCGCATGTCCATAATCCGCATAGCCCTGCATTCCGGGACTTTCGAAGATGATATGTCCGCTGCCGTCAGCCAAAATCAGCTGTTTCTCCCCGGCCAGCATCAGGCCAAGCGATTCGGATATACGGAACTCTATATACAGTACATTCGTCACCCCCGTCCCCTGCGGAGGGTATTGGCATACCGCCGTTAGCTTGCCGTCACTGACTTTATAGCGCAGCAGCATACGGCCGGAGCTTTTGTCATACTCCGGCAGGCCTTCCAGATCATAGAGATAGCGGGAATGTCCTTTCAGCGTCTCATTATCCGTATAAATTTTAACAAGCAATATATTAGAATGAGAGCTTACAATTCCCTCAATTGTAGGCTCCATACTATTTTCAAACATCAGATATTGCTGATAGTAACTGATATTTTCCGTATTCAGGCATTGCATGATTTCAGAATTGTACAGAAGGCTGGAAATCACGGTCTGGCTCTGGGCGATCTGGCTGTTCAGCATGGTATTTGCCTGCCAGATCTGTTCTTTCACACTCTGCTTTTCCTTATCCAGCAGATTATTATGGGCCTGGTAATACGAGTAGATCCCCAGCGGGATCAGCGTAATGCTGGATGTTAGGAAAAATGCGGCAAACAGCTTTCGGGAAAACCTCGTATTCCGGATCTTTTTTTTCAGCCTGGGCCATAGTTTCATCTTCATTTTCCTCCCCCATTCCACAGCTCTTTATCCTTACCGGCTGCTATTCCTATCTGCCGTGTTCCCTGAACTGGGCAGGAGATATGCCCACATTATTTTTAAAGGTGATATTAAAGTATGAATAGTTCTGATATCCCACCTTTGCGGCCACCTCCGCTATCTTCATATTTCCGGAAAGAAGCAGTTCCTTCGCTTTGTCCAGCCGGGTCATTGTAATATATTTAATCAGGCTGACTCCCACCTCCTTCTTAAACAGATAACTTAAATAATAAGGGGACAGATACACTTCTTCGGCAATGGACTGCAGGCTGATATCCTCCTGATAACGCTGCTCCACGATAGCAATAACGGAACGTATTACTTTTTTCTGTTCGCTGCCGCCCGCCTCCTCCGCCTTATGCGCTTCCATAAACTGTACCGTAAGCGTGAGTATCATTTTATGGATCCCCGACAGGGAATTTTCCTGAAACAATCTGTCCAGATGGGTTTTAAAATCCCCATAAGGTATCCGGCTGTTGTCAAACAATCTTTTAAGGATATTGGAGTACAGATATTTCACATAAATCTGGGAATCCATAATGTGGGAACGAAGTTCCTCCCGAAGCAGCTTCAGATTTTCCGTCACATAGGGGAGATTATTGTTATCCACCCCATAGTAAATTTCTTTTATAATCCGTTCTATGATCTGTTCTGAATTCCCTGATGCCTTGTTGCTTTCATTCCCATGGAGCAGCTGGTTCCCATCCATGAAGAAGTGGAAACGCAGCATCTCTTCCATCCGCAGGAAGCTGTCCTGGAGTTCCCCGCAGCTGCCCGCTTCTTTTCCCAGTACGACACAGGCCTGCCGGATATTGCAGCTTTCCAGGAACTCCATAACTGCCGGATCCCCTTCTTCCCCCTCATCCAGAAGCAAAAGGATAATCCCCTCGCTTACGGTGATAATGCTTCGAAGGAGAACAAAATTATCCTTTACCCTCTCGTAAAAGGCGGCAATAGCCGTTTCGTTTTCATCCTGTATATCATAAAGCTGCAGCCGGAAGGTTTCGCTTCCCTCCAGCAGTTTAGCAAGCCATTCCGGCGCCGGCCCTTCTTTATGAAGGAAAGCCGCCATAACATCCTCCGCCCCTGTACCAGGGCGCTGCAGACGTCTGCTTTCCTCCTGTTCCCTGGTCACAGCCTCCACAACTTGGGCAAGGACCGTCTGGAATTCATCCGGATCGATCGGCTTCAGGAAATAGTGGAGCACTCTGTTTTCCAAAGCGGTTTTTGCATAGTCAAAGTCCGCAAAAGCGCTGAAAATCACTATTTTTAATCCCTTATAGGTTTGGTTTGCCTGTACCAGCAGTTCCAGGCCATCCATAAAAGGCATTTTTATATCCGTAAAAAGAATGTCCACCGTATTTTTTTCCAGGCATTTCATGGCTTCCTCACCATTTTCCGCCATATAAACCTGGAATTCATAGGGACTGCGTTCCAGCAGAAGGCTTATCCCTTCTCTCTCAATCCATTCGTCATCTGCAATTAATACCGACAGCATTTTCCCCTCCGTTACTTTCCGAAACCTTATTCCTTAACGGAACCAAGCGTTATGCCGGTCACAAAATATTTTTGCAGGAATGGATAAACCACTAATATGGGAAGCAGGGCGATCATAATTTTCGCCGCGTTCAGTGTCTTGTTGGAAGACTGCATGATATTTTCCAGCTGCCTGGGATCCGTAATATTGGTAGTATCCGTTGGTATGACCAGCTGTTGTATGTATGTCATCATCGGGACTTTGGACGGTGTATTGATATATATCATCCCGTCAAAAAAGGAATTCCACTGGTTTACAATACTGAAAAGAGTGATCGTGGCAAGACAGGGAAGGGAAATCGGAAGGAATATTTTAAAGAGAATATCCACATGAGAAGCTCCGTCCATAATCGCCGCTTCCTCCATACCGGGGCTGATGTTGCGGAAATAGTTCATCAGAAGGATAACATTATAAATCGGAACCGCGCCGGGAAGTACCAGGGACCAGAAGGAATTAATCAATCCCAGCCGGCTGACCGTCAGATACAGAGGAATCAGGCCTGCGGAAAACATCATGCAGAAGATCAGAATCCACATATATACATTCCGTCCACGGAACAGCTTCGGGGATTTGGACAGGGGATATGCCATCAGGACCGTCAATATAAAATTCAGGCCCCCTCCCACAATTACCCGCAGGACCGATACCCCAAAGGCGGTAAAGAACCCACTGTCCTTCAGCAGCATCTTGTAGGATGCAAGGGTAAAGCCTTTCGGGAGCAAAAACACTTCACCTGCCGCCGCCCTGGATTTATTGCTGAAGGAGAGGGACAGCGTATTCAAAAAAGGGATCAGACAGGTAAGGCTTACTGCCACAACTACTATAACAATCAAAAAATGTCCCAGTTTTTCTCCGGTTTTTTCTTTTATTTTCATGATCTGTACCACCTTTCCCGCTCTGTCAGAAAATCCGGTAGTTGGCAAATTTCTCCGCCAGCTTATAGGAAATAATAATCAGCAAAAAGCTTATGACGGATTTCATCATCCCCACCGCCGTTGCAAGGCTGAACTGGGCATTTTCCAGTCCCATACGGTACACATAGGTGTCAATGATATCTCCGGTCTGATATACCAGCGGATTATACAGGTTAAAAACCTGATCAAACCCCGCATTCAAAACATTTCCCAGACTCAGCGTCCCCACCAGGACTATGGTGCTCACAATAGACGGCAGCGTTATATAGAAAAGCTGTTTGGATTTGGATGCACCGTCGATGGCACTCGCTTCATACAGAGTGGGATCAATTCCCGCCAACGCGGCAAGAAAAATAATGCTGTTATACCCAAAGCCCTTCCATACATCGGATAGAACCACAATCGGACGGAACCAGAAATTGCTGCCCATAAAAATAATGGGGTCTATCCCGATCCCCGACAGGAGGGTATTCACAATTCCGGATTTGGAAAATATATCCGCGATTATGCTTCCCAGGATAACCCAGGATATAAAATTAGGAAGATAAACAATTGTCTGCAGTGTCCTTTTTAACAGTTTACATCGGATTGCATTGAGCATCAATGCAAAAACCAGCGGCACCAGCAGATTCAGGACCATCTTGGATACAGCAATTACCAGGGTGTTTACGAAAATCTGCCTGCTGTCAGGAAGCTGGAACATAAATCTGAAATTATCCAGCCCTACCCATTTGGATCCCAGAAGCCCTTTCGCCGGGAGAAAATTCTGGAAGGCCATAACAAGACCCGTAAGCGGTATCATATGAAACAGCAATATAAATATCATGCCCGGAGCTATCATGGCATGAAAAGTGATATTCGCTTTTCTGTTTTTCACGTTGCTTCCTCCTTACAACAGCCGGATGCCGCCCGCTGCAGACATCCGGCTGTCCTTACTATTCCTTATCAGCCCTGCTTCTTTATAATCTCAGTAGCTTCCTGCATAATCTGATCCCCGCCCAGAGATTTCCACTGGGAAACGAATTCGTCAAAATAATCCAAATCCTTTTCTCCTGTAATAATAGCAAGCAACGCTTCATTTTCCAGCTTTTCCAGAGAAGTCCATCTCGCTGTCATGGAATCCGTCATGGCAAAGAATACACAATTTTCCGCCACTCTGACATTCTCCATACTTGCCACTTCATACCCGCCAGTACGCGCCATATAGCCGGACCACTGGTCCCTGTTTGCCACTGGATCCTCTTTATATTTCAGCCTGGCCTCATACACCGGTACCATAACGTCACTGAGTATGCCGGGATCCTTTTTTTCTTCCGCTTCATTCAAAGCCGCATATTCCTTCGGCATATAATCCTGCTCGGAAAACTGGAGGTTAAGCGGAATAATGGTCTTTCCGTCGGCCGGGGTTCCCCTGTAGGGATAAGCGTAGCCTTCCGGCAAATCCTTTACAGGCTGAAGCCACTCGCTCAGCTGGCTCTGCAGCTTCATCAGAGCTTCCGGATGAGGGAAATCCTTTCTTACCACCGCCCAGTATGTATGGATTTCCTGCTGGTAGGTTTTAAACTCTCCGTTCTGATCAAGGGGACATAAATAAGGCTGCCAGTCCGCATCCGGATCATTATTTATACTGTCCTGCAATGTATAGGCCGCCCACCATGGCCCGAAAATAATACCGCATTTTCCTGCTGCCAGAGGGGCGTTGATGTCGTTGGGGTTCCTTACCGCAAATTCTTCATCAATCAGCTTATCCGCATACATCTGGCGGAGCGTTGCGAGCGCTTCCTTTGTTTCCGGGGCAATCGTTCCATACGTCACATTCCCGCTTTCATCGGTAAGCCACTGCCGGGGATAAGAGCCATAATAGCCAAAAACAGGATCCATTGTGTGATTGGAGTTATACAGTCCTCCCACCCGCTGGTCGCAGAGAAGGCCGATGGTATCCTTCTGACCGTTTCCGTCAGGATCCTCTTCCACAAACGCCTTTGCCACCGCCTGCAGTTCTTCCAGCGAACCGGGTTCCTCCAGCCCCAGCTTATCAAGCCAGTCCTTCCTGATCCAGGTAAAGGCGTAGGAATAACCGGGAACATAATTGGAAATAGCTTTCAGCTTTCCGTCGAACGTACACGTATCAAATTTCCGATCCCCATACGTATCCAGAACCGCCTTATTATAAGGGCTCATGCCTATTTCGTAGGCAGAATCTAAATCCGCCACCAAATCGGATTCCACAAGCTGGGATAACAGAACCTGGTTGGGTACCATCATAATATCCGGCATCTGGCCCGAGGTGATCGCAAGGCTGACCTTCTGGGAAAGCGCCGCCTCATCTACCGCCATCCATTCTACCTTTACATCCATATTCCAGCGCTCTTTATAAAGGCGGGTGAATTCATTATCCTCCAGCGTATCCCCTTCCGGCAGATTCATATCCTGCGGATTTCCCAGCCCGCCAATGGTAACCGTCAGTGTTTCCTCATAAGGATCATCCCACCCTTCCGGAACCGGAATTCCGTCGGAAGGCAGGTTTTCCGCCCCTGTACTGTCTGAACTGCTCCCGCTTTGTGTTCCTCCGCTTTGTGTTCCTCCGGTCTGTGCTTCCTGTCCGCATCCCGCTATGGAGACTACCATAGACAAGGTAAGCAGTACCGCCGCTATTTTCTTTTTCATCGCATATCCTCCTGCTTTTACTCATGAGCTCCCGGGCAGCTCCTGTAACATAATACTAATGGTTCGAAACCGCTCCAACAAGATTAGGTTTTTTCGATTTCTTTTTCTTTTTTATGCTTTTGTTCCCATTATCTTTTTTTCGTCCAGTATAATTTCCGCTACCGCACATGCCGGCAGGGTAAAACGTATTCCTCCATCCGTTATCTTGATATCCCGGAGCGTTTCGGGCTTTACCTTTTCCGGACAGTCAAATGTATTGTGCGCCGCCATGTCTCCCTGCAGAAGCCTGCCCTGCGTAGTCTCCGTGGTGTAACCCAGAAGATAGCAGTCGATTTCCTCCGATCGGCAGGGGGACAGGTTGCTTATTGTCAGATGAAGCACACCGTCCTTTATGGAAGCGGTATGGGACAGGGAGGGTATGCGGCTCTCTGCGTCCCCTATCTCATCTGTCTCCAGCCAGCTGCCAAGAAGGGCGGCATCCTGATGTCCCTTGTACAAATCAAACGTATAATAGGTAGGTGTAAGTACCATATTCTTTCCTTCCGTGAGAATGATTGCGTGGATTACATTGACCATCTGGGCAAGATTGGCCATTTTCACACGATCCGAATGTCTGTTGAATATATCCAGCGTAACTGCAGCCAACAGGGCATCCCTGATGGTCCCCTGCTGATATAAAAAAGCAGGATGGGTTCCTTCTTCGACTTCATACCAGGCTCCCCATTCATCCACCACCAGTCCTACTTCATGGGCCGGATCGTATCTGCTCATAATCTCACAATGCTTCTCAATCAGTTCCTCCATACGCAGGGCACGTACAAATCCCCGGTAATAATCCGCCAGTTCAAATTCAGCGGCTCTCTTTTTGTGCTCCCAGGTATTTGGCTGGGTATAATAATGAAGGGAGATACCGTCCATAAGGCGGTGGTTCCCTTTATACGCCGCGGTCCTCATAACGCCTTCCGTCCACCGGTAATCAGCCACATCGGCACCTCCGGCTATACAGTACAAACGGTTGTCCCCGTAATTCCGGCAGAAGGTACGGTAACGCCGGAATTCCTGCCCGTACTGCTCCGGCGTCATATTGCCGCCGCATCCCCAGTTTTCATTTCCCACTCCCCAGTACTTTACACGCCAGGCGGCAGGGTGTCCGTTTTGTGCCCGCAGTTCAGACATCGGGGATACCTCGTCAAAGGTCAGGTATTCGATCCAGTCACTCATCTCCTCTACCGTACCAGAGCCCACGTTTCCGCAGATATAAGGCTCGCAGCCAACCTGCTCACATAATTCCATAAATTCATGCGTTCCGAAGGAATTATCTTCCAGTACATTGCCCCAGTTTGCATTGACAAGTTTTTTCCGTTTTTCCCGGGGACCGACTCCATCTTTCCAATGGTAATAATCTGCAAAGCAGCCCCCCGGCCAGCGCAGTACAGGAAGACGGATACGGCGAAGCGCCTCAGCCACGTCGCACCGTATCCCTTTTATGTTCTTTATGTCGGAATCCTCTCCCACATAGATTCCTTCATAAATCCCTCTGCCCAGATGCTCCGAAAACTGTCCGTACAGTTCCTTATTGATTTTACTTTTTCTGTCCCATGCATTGATAACAAGCTTTGCCATATTTTTTCCTCCTCATCTCATCAGGCTGCATCGTTATGCAACCATATCTTAAAAGGATACGGCTTTGTTATCAATTTTAAATAATTACGTTTTGACTATTATTTTTATGGAAATAAATAGGGGTGGACTTGTAACCGTTTGAACGGTTACGTATTCTCCGGGAAATCCGGCAAGTGAAGGTTTGACATTTCTGCTTACAGCAGTTAAAATTTAGACTAATTATGTATTACAGTCAATTGTTTGGAAGATGCGGGGGAGAAATAGAAAAACATTGGAAGGCCCGCTGCCCGCGGGAAAAAGACGGTATGTTTTCCCTTACTGCCCCTGCACCGTTTTCTCCCCTGCGGCAAGCTCTATTATCTTTTTCCACCGCTTGGAGAAAAAATAACTGAGCATACACAGCATACCGAAGGCAAAGCTTATCGGCAGGCAGGCCATGACATAGCCGCCGTCGATAAAATAAGCAATCAGATAACCCACCGGAATACGGACGGCCCAGAGCATCAAAAGATTGACAATCGTAGGGAACCGCACCTCTCCCATTCCGTTGACAAATGAAATAATACCGTTAAAAACAGCAAATGTCCACGTAAAGGGCAGCACAATGCGGATATAACGCACCGCAATTTCCAGCACCTCAGGATCCCTGGTAAACAGACTTAACAGAGGCCTGCAGAAAATCGTCACCAGCAGTCCGGCAATACAGGTAATCAGCCCGGAGAACAGCGGGATCTGCAGCCCTCCTTTTTTCAGATATGTATAGTTCTCAGCCCCCAGATTCTGGCCGGAAAAGGTGGTGGCAGCCGAGGACAGGGAGGTTATTGCCACGTTGGCGATTCCGGTAACCTTGCCGCTCACCGCACAGGCAGCTATGAACACGGATCCCTGCATATTGATCAGAGACTGCATCAGGATATGTCCCACGGAATAGATCGAGCCGTTCAGTCCCAGGGGAAGTCCTATTTTTACAATAGCCGAAAGCATCACCTTATTCAGACGGCGCGGGAGCAGGGTAAAACCAAGCTCCGGATATTGTCTGCAGATGTAGGCTACGCTGAACAGCCAGGAGCAATACATAGCCAGCATCGTAGCCAGGGCCGCCCCTGCCACATCCATGCCGAGCACCGCAACAAACAGCAGATCCAAAGCGATATTCACAAAACAGGAAACAAGCAGAAACAGCAGGGACGCTTTGCTGTCTCCCATCCCCCGCAGAATGCCCGCATTCATATTATATCCCATGTTTCCCAGGGTCCCGATGAAAATGATACGGATGTAATCATTGGCAAGCTTCCAGGTATCCGCCGGAACCTGCATGAATTTAAGCACCAGAGGCCCTGCAAACTGTCCGAGGACGGCCAGCGGAATGGCACATATGTATAAAAAGGATATGGCGGTGGCAACAATCTCTCTCTGGCTTTTCCGGTCACCTCTGCCGGAAAACTGAGACACCAGTATAGACACACCGGTTCCCAGCCCCAGGAATATACACAGCAGCATCTCCACCGGCTGGCTGCTGGTACCGACCGCAGCCAGGGATACGGAACCGCAGTAATTACCGATTACCAGCGTATCAACCGTACCATAAAGCTGCTGCAGTACATTCCCCGCACAGATGGGCAGAGCGAATACCAGCACCTTTTTCATGATGGAACCTTGCGTCATATCAATTTTTTTTGCGGCTTTCATACAGCCTTATCCCCCTGGAACAGCTTGTTTTATTTTTTGTAACACATAATTTAGATTATTATAGCACAGACCTCCGGCTTATGATATCCTTTTTCGCAGTACTTCACTTTTCCGTTACATTCGTTTAACGGCTGTAAATTATTTCCACCATGCCGTTATAGCTTTTGGACGAAACCAGTTCCAGTTTTTCTTCTCTTCCGCTACCGTCAAACAGCGGAATCCCTTTTCCCAGGAGGCGGGGAATCACCGTGATATGGTAGATATCGATGCACTGGTGTTCCATACACTGCTTCACTACATCCGCGCCCCCGCAGATCCAGATATCCTTCCCGTCTGCGGCGGTCAGTTCACCGAGCAGCGAATCTATCTTCTCATTCACAAACCGGATGCCTTTCCGCCCAGGCTCCGGGCTGTGCGTCAGGACACAGACTTCCTTCCCTTCATAAGGCCATTTCCCGGGGGACAGTTCCGTAACTATCTGACGGTAGGTCCGATGCCCCATGAGAATGGTATCCACTGATTCCAGAAATGCCAAATAACCGTCGTCCTCACTGATGTCCGGGTTTACTTCTGTCAGCCAGTCAACACTGCCGTCTTTTTTGGCTATATAACCATCCAGGCTTATTGCTATATACAAAATCACTTTTCTCACAATTGTATAATCCTTTCCTGATCTTTATATCATTCATCCTTTCCTGATTTTCATATTTCCATGCATAAATAGCAGATAACAGGAAACCTTGATAAAAGCAGGACAATGGCAAAAAAGGGATGCCATGACAGATGGTTCTTTCTTTTTCTTTTATTTACCCAGAACACTTGTTCTGTTATAATAAGAAGAACAGAATGCGGATCAGGAGGTGCCGGATGCCGGAAAAAATATATTTATGTATTGATTTAAAGTCCTTTTATGCGTCTGTGGAATGTGTGGCCCGGGGACTGGATCCCCTTACCACCAATCTCGTCGTGGCGGACCCGGAACGGGAAAGCGGGACGATCTGCCTTGCGGTCTCCCCGTCCATGAAAAGCCTCGGCGTCAGGAACCGGTGCCGGGTGTTTCAAATACCGGCAGGAATAACATATATTATGGCACCGCCCAGGATGAAAAAATACATCGAATGCTCGGCGGATATTTATGCCATCTATCTGAAATATATTTCCAAAGAGGATATTCATGTCTATTCCATTGATGAAGCATTTCTGGATGTGACAGACTATCTGCCTCTGTACCATATGACAGCCAAACAGCTGGGCCAGCGTATAATGGATGATATCCGGAACGCTATCGGCATTCCTGCGGCCTGCGGCATCGGTACAAATCTGTATCTGGCTAAGATAGCGCTGGATATTACGGCAAAACACAGCCCGGATTTCATCGGTTATCTGGATGAAGCACTGTATCGCAGTACTTTGTGGAACCACCGGCCAATTACGGACTTCTGGCGTATCGGCCCCGGGCTTTCCAGCCGGCTTTCTTCCATGGGGATCACCTCTATGGGGGAAATCGCCCATATGAGGGAGGATCTCCTTTATAAGGCCTTCGGGGTGGATGCCGAATATCTGATCGACCATGCCTGGGGACGGGAACCCACCACTATTGCAGAAATCAAAGCCTATAAGTCCAAAACCAACTCCCTTTCCACCGGCCAGGTGCTCTTTCGGGGCTACAGCTATGAAGAAGGGCTGCTCATCGTAAAAGAAATGGCAGACTTATTATGCCTTGATCTGGTGGACAAAGGACTGGTTACCGACTCTATCTCCCTGTATATCGGTTATTATAAAAATACCGCCAAATCCTCTAACGGCACCAGCCGAATGTCGGTCACCACCAATTCCGTCCGCATCATAACCGGATATTTTACACAGCTTTATGAGCGGATTGTTCATAAAGAGGCCCTGGTGCACAGAATAAATATCACCTTTAACAATGTGCTTGACGAGGCCTATGAACAATACGACCTGTTTACGGAACCGGCAGAGCTGGAGCGCGACCGAAAAATCCAGCTGGCAGTATTGGATATCAAGAAAAAGTTCGGCAATAATGCCGTATTTAAAGGAATGAATCTGGAAAAAGGCGCTACCACCCTGGAGCGCAACCAGCAGATAGGAGGACATAAAAGTGGCGAATCAACAGAAAGCTGACCGCGCGAAGCTCTTTCTTCCCTTTGACGCCTTAAAAGGGTTCCGGGAAGCCCTCGCAGAAAAAGAACGGATCGTGGTACCGAAAACCGAATTATCCGAGGACAGGAAAGAGGAGCTGGATCGCCTCCTGCATCAGATAAAACCGGGGGATATCATTACCGTCGTCTATTTTCATAACGAAGAATATGTGCAGCTGACCGGAATGCTTTCCAGGATCAGCCTTTCCGGCCGCACGTTGTCCATCGTCCAGACCCGGATTTCCTTTGCTGATATCTACAGCATAGAAGAACCGTTTTAAAATCTTTCGCGGCGCACCGTTCCGGGTTTGGCACAGAATATCCAGGTAAGGAATTCATGGAAACCGTGTACGCCTGTGAAGATAAGGTGTAAAAAGAAGGGTTAGAAGGGCTGAACATCAGCTTCTGTCCACTCCTCTTCCGAGCAATTTCATTTTAAATGCATGGATATTCTCCGCATACCTGCTGGTCATAATAACACCAACGAGGATCACTCCAAAAGATATTCCAAGTGACATCCCATGCAAAAAATCAAATAAAGCCGTAGGCTCTTCTTTTTCAGCAAATAACATAATGAAATAAATTACAAACGATATACAGCCGGTGATAAAAAGCCAATGTATTCTCCTTGTGATTTTTTTCTTTTCTTCCTTACTATAGTCCGCAACTTTAAGTACTGTTTCTTTTAATTCTTTATTCATTTGACCGCTTTTCCTTTCTCCGTCCAACAAGTCTCTGAGTTCTACATCATAGTAATCAGACAGTTCAATGAGAATATCCAAATCTGGCATATTACTGCCGGTTTCCCACCTGGAGACCGTCCTTCTTGAAACGCCCATTCGTTCGGCAAGCTGCTCCTGCGTGATATTCTTTTCCTTGCGAAGCTTCTTTAAGAAGCATCCAACTTTCTGCTGATCCATCTCTTACTCCTCCTTTCTGTCAGAGCATACCCTTATATCAGCCAAAAATACAGGACATAAAGCGGGCAAATCTGCTGTTTACCGAATGAGACATAACCTGTCTCTATGCATAAAACAGGAAATATCCTTCAGTGGCCCCGTTTCTTTTTCACCTCATACAGGCAGGAATCTGCCTCGTTCAAAAGCTGTTCCATATTTCTTTCCGCTTTCTCCGTATAAGCGTACCCATAGGAAACAGACAGTTTGCCGCTTGTTTTGGAACCGGTATGCGGAATTTCCAGTTCCTGTATTTCCCTTTCAATCCGTTCCAGGACTTCCCTGATTCTTTCTTCGTTCTGATCGAGGAAGAGGATAGTAAATTCATCACCGCCATACCGATAGACACGTATCTTCTCAGAGGAAACCGTATGGAGTATCTTACCGATCGCCATAAGAGCCATATCCCCTTTCTGATGGCCGTAGGTATCGTTATATTCTTTAAAATAGTCGATATCCAGCATGGCAACACCCACATTTTCAGCCGGTTTCCGCCTATTATCTGCAATGGCACTGTTCAGGCTGCGGCGGTTCATAATTCCGCAGAGATCATCCGTATTCATCAGCTGCTCCAAATGCTCATTTTCTTTTTTCAGATCTCCCTGCTGTTCCGCTGCGTTATGAAGCTCCAGCTTGGCCAGCAGTCCGGCGCTGTAATGTTCCTGTTCCATATCTTCAATGGCCGTCATGATCCTGTAATATTCCTGCAGGGCTTCCAGCTGCCGGTCCCTGGTTTCAAAGGCTTCACAATATCCCACGATCAGCTTCTGCAGCTCTTTCCTGGTTTTGATTTCATTTTTCTGATTTATATCCGACAGCAGCTGCAATACCTGATAGGAATACGCCTGATCCCGGATGGCAAGCAGCATCTCGCATATCGTCGTGAAAATCTGATGAACCAGCAGTTTATTTTGAACCATCTTCTGTAATGCAAGCATCTGTTCCAACGTCTGATAAAAAGCGGCATACTCTTTCGACAGGTGCTGCTTCATCGCCGTACAATAAAGATGCAGAATTTTCAATATATGTTTTTCATCGCCATCCTCATGACATATCACCTGAAAATGAGTCAGAATATTCCCAATTTCTTCAGATTGCTGTAATTTATACGCACAGCGGCATAAATTTGTTAAGGAAACCGCTTTGGAGTATTTCATTTTGGGATCGGTATCGGACAGGATTTCACAGCTCTTTTTATAATAGGAAACCGCTTCTTTGTAATTATGTTTTATATCAAAGCAGGTGGCAATGTTGTTGTAGGCGCTTGCCATTTGGACAGGCTCCTGCTGTTTTTCGGAGATATCGAGAGACTTCAGAAAGTAGTCAAGGGCATTCACTTCATCGGAGATCGCATTGCAAAACATCCCGTAAAAGTTATAAATCCTGGTCAGCAGCTCCTCATAATGCCCCGCTTCGCTCAATTCTTTTGCCAGGTTCAGATAAGGTATACATCTGCTGTTTTCTCTTTCAGCAAGGAAGCAATCGCTTAAGTAGGTATAGGAAAAAGCCAGCGCGTAGTGATCATTTTTCAGCTTGGCTTTTTCCGACAGCGTAAAGCACAGTTCTCTTTCCTGTACCAGATCGATTAAACGCACCTTCCGTATCTCTTCTTCTATTCTATCAATACTCCAACTGTCGTATCTCTTATCCGCCATTCTTTCAACCTCAACTTCAGTTTGAATTCCGATCCTAATCTGTACTGATCCAAGTATAATCTAACACAGGCATTTTTACAAATCTATTCTTTTTCCGACTCGTAATAGGATATCTGCACGTCAGGTAAAATTCCGTTCAAAATTCCCCCTTCTTGACATCTGAAACCAATGGTATTTTAATAGAATATAGTAAAGATGCGTAATCCCAAAGCAAGGATGCGGCATCAGAAAGGCATTCTTATGAAATTCATCCTCTCTTACATCCGGCGCCACATCGGCATGTTTGCCACAGCGCTGTTCTTTTTGAGTCTGGAAACGCTGGCTGACCTGATGCAGCCCACCTTCATGTCCTACATTGTGGACAATGGGGTAAAGGGCCGGGACGTCGGCAAAATACTGATGTACGGCGCCGTCATGTTGGGAATTGCAGCGCTGGGGGCGCTGGGAGCCGTAATGCGTAATATTTACGCAAGCCGTACCTCCCAGCAAATCAGCCGGGAAATGCGCGGCGATATTTACCGGAAGGTGCAGACGCTTTCCTTTGAAAACATAGACCGGCTGCAGCCCTCTTCCCTTATCACACGGATCACCAATGATGTAACCCAGATTCAGAATTTTATCAACGGCAGCATGCGTATCATGATGAAAGCGCCTGTTACCTGTCTGGGAGCAATCCTTCTAATCATCCTGCAGACACCAAAGCAGATCCCCATGATGATTTTTATTTTGTTCCTATCCTTTCTTCTCATAACGGCAAACATGGCGCTGGGTTATCCCCGGTTCGGAAGGCTGCAGCAGAAGCTGGACCGCCTGAATGAGGTGAGCCGGGAATTCCTTTCCTCCATCCGGGTAGTAAAGGCTTTCTGTGCCCAGGAGCAGGAAGGGGAGAAATTCCGGGCTGCGGCGGAGGAATTTGCCGGGGCCGGCATCTGTGCCATGCGGGTTTCTGCTGTCTTTTCCCCGCTGATCAATCTCACCGTCAATGCCGGAATCGTCGTGCTCCTGTGGCTCTCCGGCCATCAGGACAGCGGGCAGATCGGCCGTCTGATGGCATCGGTAAACTATATGACCCAGGTTCTTTTTTCGCTGGGTATGGTTTCCAACATACTCAATACCGCGGTAAGGGCCGTGGCTTCCGCAGGGCGTGTGGAAGAAATCCTGAAGGAGGAGCCTGCCCAGAAAAAGGCGGCGGATCCCATAGCGCTTCCCGGCAACGGTTCGGTTTCCTTCCGGGACGTCTCCTTTTCTTACGCCGGAACTCCGGAACCTGCACTGGAGCATGTGACATTTACGGCAGAGCCGGGAGAAACCATTGGCATAATAGGGCCTACAGGTTCCGGGAAATCCACCCTGGTAAATCTGGTGCCCCGCTTTTATGATGTAACGGAAGGTATACTTTTGGTAGACGGGATCGATGTAACCCGGCTGGATCCGGAAATGCTCCGGGCCGGGATTGCCGTTGTTCCCCAGAAGGCGCTGCTGTTTTCCGGTACCATCGCGGAGAATCTGCGTTGGGGAAAGGCGGATGCCACACAGGAAGAGCTGCGCCAGGCCGCCGGAACCGCCTGTGCGGATACTTTTATCCAAAGTTTCCCGGACGGCTATGAAACCTTCCTGGGGCAGGGAGGGGTGAATCTGTCCGGCGGGCAGAAGCAGCGGCTTTCCCTGGCACGGGCGCTGCTGAAAAATCCCCATATTCTCATTCTGGATGATTGTACCAGCGCTTTGGATGCCACAACGGAAGCGGCTGTATTGGGAATGCTCCGGGAACAGTGCGCCCAAATGACGGTTCTCTTAATCAGCCAGCGCATTTCCACCGTCATGCGGACCGACCGGATTCTCTGCCTGCAAGACGGACGGGTGATGGGCTTCGGGACGCACAAAGAACTTTTGGAAAACTGTCCGGTCTACCAGTCCATATACGCATCACAGATAGGAGGTGGACAGCATGAATAAGGATATGACCCCGCCCCCTTCCGCCTTCGGAAAGGGACAGCGCGGAAAGCCGGTGGTAAAGCCAAAGGATATGAAAGGGACCCTGCGCAGGCTCTGGGAGCTCACAAGCGGGCAGCGCGGCGGGCTGGCCTGGCTGCTGCTATTGTCTGCCGCAGCCAGCGCCTCCGCCATCCTGTCCCCGCTGTTAATAGGCAATACCGTTACTGCCATCGATACCGGCAATCCGGCTGTGCAGCTTCTTCTGTTTCTGGCCGCCTTATATCTCACGGACTGGCTGGTGCGGTTTCTGCAGCAGTTTTTCATGGCATCCATCGGGCAGCGTATCATCCTGCATATCCGCAGCACGCTGTTTGATAAAATGAAAGCGCTGCCCCTGGCCTTTTTTGACAGCCGGCAGCACGGGGAATTAATGAGCCGCCTCACCAACGACGTGGATAATATCAGCACCACCATTTCCGACTCCCTGACACAGCTCATGACTTATGCGTTCACCATTCTGGGTGTGCTGTGTATCATGGTTTATTTAAGCCCCGGCCTGACCTGCCTCGCCTTTTTATCCGTATGGCTGATCTTTCTGCTGACACGTACCATCACAAAACACACCAGAAAGCTGTTCGCCTCCCAGCAGCAGCTGTTGGGACGGCTTAACGGCCAGGTGGAGGAAAGCATTTCCGGTCTGAATATGATAAAGGCCTTCGGACGGGAGCCGGAAATGATAAGACAGTTTGAGGAAAACAATGAAAAGCTGTGCCAGGTAGCCACAAAAGCGCAGATCTGGTCCGGTTTTCTCATGCCGCTCACCAATGTGATCAACAACCTCAATTTTGTTATTATCGCTGTGATCAGCGGTATCCTGGCGGCAACCGGTCGGATAAGCGTCGGGCTTATCTCCAGTTTTCTGCTGTATTCCAGGCAGTTTTCCAGACCCTTTGTGGATATTGCCAATATCTATAATAACTTCCAGACCGCTGTAGCCGGTGCGGAACGTATTTTTGAAATCCTGGAAGAGGAGCCGGAGCCTGCCGATAAAGAGGAGCCTCTCCCCCTCTCCCATCCCCGGGGTGAAGTGGAATTTTCCCATGTAACCTTTGGCTATCGTCCGCAGGATCCTGTTTTAAAGGATGTGAGCTTCCATGTGCCTGCCGGCACCCGGGTGGCAGTGGCAGGCTCCACAGGCGCCGGGAAAACCACATTAATCAACCTTCTGACCCGTTTTTATGATATAAATTCGGGCAGTATCCTGCTGGACGGGCAGGATCTGCGCAGCTACAGGCTGCAGGATCTTCGGGAAACCTTCGGCGTGGTTCTCCAGGATACGGCGTTGTTCTGCATGAGTGTACGGGACAATATAAGCTATGGGAAACAAGAGGTACCGCTTAAGAGCATACGGGCCGCCGCTGAAATGGCAGGCGCGGATTCCTTTATCCGCAGGCTTCCCCAGGGCTATGATACGCTGCTCACCCAGGGCGGTTCCGGCCTGAGCCAGGGGGAAAGGCAGCTTCTGACAATCGCCAGGGCGGTTCTCCAGGATGCCCCCATCCTGATTCTGGATGAAGCCACCAGTTCTGTGGATACTGTAACGGAACAGCGGATACGCAAGGCCATGCTCACCATCACGGAAGGCCGGACCTCCTTCATCATCGCCCACCGGCTTTCCACAATCAGGGACTCGGATCTGATCCTGTTGATGGAGGATGGGCGGATCGCCGAACGGGGAACCCATGAGGAGCTGATGGCATTAGACGGAAGATATGCACGGATGTACCGGACGCAAATGGGGGAAGAATAACCCGCTGCATTACACGCTGTTCTCTCCGATCCCGCAGCATAGCCTCCTGCCGCAACGCATCTATCCTGAAAAAATGCCTGATTTGGCTTATGCAAACCATAGTTAATGCCGATATTCAGTATATTCGGATCTTTTGGCTGTCTATGTTTTCCGAATCAGACGGATGATTGATACTTATAGGAGGAATGTCGTTATGGCACTAGAGTTAAAGCACCTACAGTCCCATGTTTTCCACGCGCTGGAACAAAACAGCAACAGTTATGTGTTTCTCTGCGATACCGCTGCCGGCCAATACCGCTTTTCCCGCAACGGCATGGAACATTTCGGTCTGCCCGGTGAAACCTTTGTGATGGAGGATCTGTGGGCCAGACTCCTTCACACCGGGGACTATGCCGCTTTTTCCTCTAAGTATCTGGAGCTTGCCGCCGGAAAACAGGATCGGATAAGCGGGGATTACCGTTTCAGGGAAAATTCGGGTGTCTATTTCCTGTGCCGGTTCGAAGCCTGGGCGGACACGGATCCGGAAAGGAAGCCTGCCAGACTTATTTCCGGCCTTATCAGCTTTCTGAAAAGGAATGAAACCACCGATCCGGTAACGGGTCTGCCCGGCAACAATGATTTCCGCAGCGCCCTCAAAGATATAGCCGGGAAAAACGAGCCGTGCGCTGTTCTCATGATAGGGATTGACGAATTCAAGAACATCAATGATTTTTACTCCTATTCCTTCGGCGATAAGGTTCTGGCGTATTATGCGGACTTTATTTTATCCAGCCTGCCCCGCTGTGCCATGATGTTCCGTCTGGACGGAGACGGCTTCGGAATTCTTTTTTCAGGTATGGAGCCGGAGAGCGTACAGGACTGGTTCAGCCGGCTGCAGCACCGGATAAGGCGTCCTGTCCAAATCGATGAAATCCGCGTTTCCATCTCGATTTCCGCAGGTCTCTGCCTCTATCCGGAGGATGGGCGGGAGCATGAAATCCTGTACCGCAACTCCCGTGTGGCCCTTTACGCCGCCAAACAGAACGGAAAGGATCAGCTTGCCCGTTATACGGGGAAACTGGTGGATGAGGATCATGCCCGTATGCTTTTGCGGACTAATCTGCGCCAGTCCGTCATCACAGGCTTCCGGGGTTTCTCCCTGCACTACCAGCCTATTGTCCACGCGGACTGCGGCCGGATCAGCGGTGCGGAGGCCCTGCTGCGCTGGGACGATCCTGCTTTTCCGCCCTGCGAAGGCCCCTGCCGTTTTATTCCCGTTCTGGAAGAGAGCGGGCTGATACTCGAGGTGGGACGCTGGGTCCTTGAACAGGCAGTGCAGCAATGCGCCCGCTGGATTTCCTTCATGCCTGATTTCCAGATGAATATTAATGTGGCAAGTGTCCAGTTTGAAGAACCGGGCTTTAAATTCTTTGTTATAGATACACTGGCCAAATATGGGCTTAATCCCTGTAATATCACCCTGGAGCTTACCGAAAGCGGCAAAATCAAAAAAACACAGCTCGTGCGAAGTACCTTTGATTTTCTGCGAAGCCAGGGCGTCAATATCGCCCTGGATGATTTCGGGACCGGTTATGCCTCTTTGGATGTGTTCCGGGTGCTCAGTGCCGATGAGCTTAAAATCGACCGTTCCTTCCTTGACCGCATCACTTATGACGTCATTGATCAGAAGCTGATATCCGTTCTGGTGGATCTGTGCCACAGCATCTGTATGAAGGTCTGTGTGGAAGGTATCGAGAGCCAGGAACTGGAATCCGTTGTCCGTCAGCTGGGCCCGGATCTGCTTCAGGGGTATTACTATAACCGGCCTCTGACCGCAGATGCCTTTGCCGCGGCATATTTTGACGGCACCTCCCCTTCTTCGGAAGCAGACGGACAGGTTCCTTCCGAATATACCCAGAGCATGGTATACTCCGCCTTCCGCCCGGCACAGCCGCTGAGTATCGACGCACTGGTTGACAACGCCCATGCCGGGGTTTTTCAGGTCGGCATGGACAACGAATTCACTTTCCTGACCTGTAATGAAGGCTACCGCCGAATGCTGGGCTATACGGCCGCTGAAATGGAGCATAATTTCAAAAACCACGCGCTGGGTTTTGTCCATCCCGATGACATGCGGTATGTAAACGAGGAAATCCGCCGGCAGCTCGGACAGGGGGACACGATAACCATTGAATTCCGCGTCGTGCGCAAGGACGGCTCTCCTATCTGGATTCTGGGCACCGGCAACGTGGTAAGAGGACGGCACGGTGCCTCAAGCCTTGTGGTGGTAATCGTTAATAACGACCGGCTGAAAAAGAAAGAACTGGCCCTGGCCGAAGAACATGCTTTGTATAAAAAACTCCTGGATCATCTTCCGGTGGGAATCAAATGTGTACGCTTTGACCCGGATTTTACCATCGATTACATATCCCCGGGATTTCTGGAGCTTCTGGGCTACAGCCGTGAAGATATCAGCCGGCTGTTTGATGATAAATACATTAATCTCATATATGAGGAGGATCGTAAAGTAGTCAGCAACGATATCCTGGAACAGCTGAAGCTGAGCGATGTAGTCCATATGCGCTACCGCAGTCTGTGCAGAGACGGACGCCTGCTTTGGGTGGAAACCATATCCCGTCTCTGTGCCCCTGATGCCGACGGCATCCAGCGGGCTTGCTCCGGCGTAATACAGATAACGGATATTGACGGGGAGCTTGGGCAGAACAGCCGCGGATTGAATATTGTAAACCGATACCAGATGGTTACCGCACAATGGGGGGAATATTTATTTGAAATAGATTTTCCCAGCCGGATGGTTATGTTTTCGGAAAATTTCGGAGAACAGTTTGAAGCGGCTAATGAACTATCCCTGGATGAGGTATTCCGTTTCGTCCATACGGACGAGCTTGCCTCTTTCCGGGAGGCAGTGGAAGAAGCCCGGGGAGGGAAACGGCCCCGGCCTGTGGAAATGCGTTTCCGCCAGCCTGACGGCAGCTACCGCTGGTATTCAGCGGCTTTCAGCCTGCCGGAAAAATTCCGTGACACGCCGATAACGGTCATCGGGCGGATTACCGACATTGATACGCAGCGCAGGGAACGGATCCGTCTCCTGGAGCAGTCCCAGCATGACAGCACCACCGGCCTGCTCAATAAGGGAACTACCGAGGAACGCATCCGTTCAATCCTGTCACACGCCTCTATGAAAAAAGACCATTACGCCCTTCTTATGATGGATATCGATAATTTTAAAAGCATCAACGATACTTACGGGCACTTTAACGGTGATGAGATCCTGCGCGTCATAGCCGCCCGTCTCCGCTGCCTGTTCGGAAATACCGATATCGTGGGACGTGTGGGCGGTGATGAATTTATGGCTTTCCTTCCCTTTTCCGGTGACACGCAGCTGCTGGAGGAAAAGGCGCAGACTATACTGGAGGTTCTGCATGAAGCGATTGCCGTGGACGGAGGAATCTGCCATCCATGTATCAGTATAGGACTCTCCTGTTATCCCGGGGACGGCACTCATTTTTATGATCTGTTCCGCCGCGCCGACAGCGCTCTGTACAGAGTCAAGGAGCGGGGAAAGGATGGATTCTATATATCCGCACAGTAACCGTCCTCCGGCGGCTGCTTTGGGCCGAGATATTTTCTGATTTCCTTCATCCAGTTCTCCACATCAATTGGTTTGGTCAGATAGCCGTCCATTCCTGCCTTCCCGGCGGCGGCCATGTCCTCCGGGAACGCGTTGGCACTGATAGCCAGAATAGGTAAGCGGGAATCCGTCCGGTTCATTTTCCGTATCCGGCGCGTGGCCTCATAACCGTCCATATGCGGCATCTGGATATCCATTAGGATCATATCAAACCGGCCTTCCGGCGAAGAACCGAACAGCTCCACCCCCTCTTGTCCGTCCCTCGCGCTGCACACACAGGCTCCTGTTTCCGCAAGGGTCAGCTGGGCGATTTCCCGATTAATTTCGTTGTCCTCCACCACCAGGATAGTCTTACCCGCAAAATCATCCCGGCGTACGCCGTCTCCTTCCTGCATACGGTCCCCTTCCTGCGTTTCACTGCCGGCAAGCCCCAGCAGACAGGAGGCAAGCGCGGCGGAAAACACGGGCTTCTGCAGAAAGCCCCTGACTCCGGCGGCCTCCGCCAGGGAACGGATATCCTCCCACCCATACGCATACAGGATGAGAGGTTTTCCGCCCGCCCCGGCGATGGCTGCTGTCTCTCCGGCCTCATACACACCCTGATCCAGCAGCACCGCCTGATAGCCTTCCCCCGCTGCACCGGCCTGTTCCAACAGCGCAGCGGCTCCGGGACCTCCGTCAGCCAGATCGGCAGCCGCTCCCATTTCCCCCAGCATCCGCACAAGTTCCCTTCCCTGCTTTTCATCCCCATCCACGACCAACACACGCCATCCGGGCAGAACCGGCTTCTCCGGGGCTTCCGGATCCGGTTCCAGGGAAAGGGTCACGGTAAAAACAGTCCCTTTTCCTTCCTGGCTGTCCACATGGATTTCTCCTCCCATTTCATCCACAATCCGTTTGGTGATTGCCATCCCCAGGCCGCTTCCTTCGATCGTATCCACTTTACTGTCCTGTTCCCGGGAAAACGCATCAAAAATATGCTTCAGGAACTCAGGCTTCATACCGATTCCGTTATCGGAAAAAGTGAAGGACAGCCTGGCGGTCCCTTCTTTCTGCGGCGGCAGTTCCTCCGCCTCCGCCGTGATCTCTCCGCCCTCCGGTGTGAATTTTGCCCCATTGGTCAGGATATTGACAAAGATCTGGCTTAACCGGAGACTGTCACCCAGAAAATATTCATGATCCAATTTATGGATACGGACGGCAAACCGGTGATGTTTTTCCTGCATATAGGGATATACAAGCGTGACGGTGTTTTCCATCACTTCCGCCAGCGACATGGGCCTGCGGGAAAGGGTAAGCCTTCCGCTTTCTATTTTAGACATATCCAGCACATCACTGATCAGCCCCAGAAGATGTCTGCCCGATGAGATAATCTTACGGCAGCAATCCTGCACGGCCGCCGGATCCCCGGCATGGCTCCCCGCAATTCCTGCCATTCCGATAATCGCATTCATGGGGGTGCGCATATCATGGCTCATATTGGCAAGGAAAGCGGATTTGGCCTTATTGGCCCTGCGTCTGCTTTCCAGACGCAGATACAGAATACAGATAGAAGAAAGAAGGACGAGAAACACAAGAAGAGCCGCTGCACAAAGGATAACCATATTCCGTGACAGCACCGCCGTCCGTTCCGTAACCACGTCCCGGGGAACCGTACTGACCACCGTCCAGTTATTCAGTCCCAGCGGGCAGTAATAGGCGTATTTCTCCACTCCCAGCTCAGAATAGGAAACCATCCCTTCTGTCTGCCTGTCGATATCGGCACGCAGCCCCTCCAGGGTAAAACCCTGGTCGAATTCCACATTCTGCATATACTGGTAGAAATTGTTGAAGTTCATGCTTTTGGCATGAAGCACCAAAGCTCCTTCTTTATCAATAATGTAGGAATACCCCTCACCCCCGAAGCTGTCCGCCTGGAGGTTCTTTCCCAGCTCCACTGTACTCAGCATCGCCACAAGCGCCTGCCCGGACCCGTCCGGCACAGGAACGGCCAGCAGAATTCCTCCCACCGCCCTGTCATTAAAAATCTGACGGGTGATGTCACTGATATATATCCGGTTATCCATAGCCGCCTGAAAATATACTTCCCCGGAAATATCCTTAGGCTCCGGGAAAGCCGTGGTAAAAAGGAGGCCGTCTGCCCCCGCAATCCCGATATACTCAAAATCCAGTTCCCGGGCCATTTCCTCCAGATAAGCCGTCTGTTCCTCCCTGTCAGGAAACAGCCCCACCGAGGAAGCAATAATGATCAGCTCCTTCTTCTGTTCTTCCACCATGCTGGTCATAAAGTTCACTATATGACCGGAAGCGTCGGAAAGGCGCGATTGGTTTTCCTCCAGAAGAGTGCTCTCAAACTGAAGGATATACAGATACAGAAGCACGCCGAACAAGAGGACCGAACCGATGAAAACAGCGGCGGCCCTGCACATCTCTTTTTGGTTTTGCATGATCTTTTTCATACCTGCCAGCTCCCGTTCTCTCACTTCACGCCCATAGTATCCGCCCGTTCCCTGCGCAGCCTGTCCATATCCGTCAGGCACTGCTGTACGGTATAGTCCCCGCCGGCCTGCATATAATCCAGAATGCAGGAGGCATCTGACTGGGAAAATCCCCGGATCCGCAGCCAGGCCACGGAGTCATGGTATACTTCTTCTATCCATCCGGCATTTTCCGCATACTGCGGCGTGGAAATGCTGGCCTGCTGCCCTTTGAAAACCGGTGCTGTATAAATCCCCTCAAACGCCGCATTGTAATTATAGGGATCCGCCATAAAGGTAACCAAATCCAGCGCCGCATCCACCTGCTCCCCATTCCGGTTCACCAGAAGCAGCGCCAGATTAGGCCCCTCAAAAGTCCCCTTTTCCGGAAGCCCCACAAATGCAGGCATCAGCCCGAACCGGGACGCATCGCCTTCAAAATCCGTATAGAGCCAGGTATCCCAGCAAAGCATCATGGCATATTCCCCGCTGTCCATAGCGGAATTCATCCCGTTCCAGTCATTCTGCATATAGTCACTGCCCAGATACCCGTTTTCCGCCATGGTGCGGTACCATTCCACGATAACCTCCATCTGAGGCAGATCACGGTAACCGATCCGGCCTCCGTTCAGCTCCTGAAGCACCTGCGCATCCTCCACCAGGCAATCCAGCGGGAACTGGTAAAGAAGCATGGTATCCTCCGCACAAGGCAGATACAGCGGCGTAACCTTGTTTTCCAGAAGTATCCTGCAGGCTTCCATAAATTCCTCCTGCGTCCGTGGCGGATCTATATGGAGTTTTTCAAAGATTTCCTTATTGTAAATAGTGCCTGAAACAGAGGCCTCCCAGTGGGGCAGCCCCATCACCTTGCCGTTATAAATTGTCTGGTTGATGGATGTGTCGGTAAGATCATCCACCCAGGCCGCATCGCTGAAATCATAAAAACTTTCATCGGGAGAAAAGACTTCCATATTAACGCCGCCAAAGCTCAGGAGAAGATCCGGCGCCCCTTCCCCGCTTTTCAGGGCCTGCGCGCCTTTTTCCTCCAGCTCTCCCGGCTCCATGGCTACCACCTGGACCCGGTTGCCTGTCAGCTCCTCATATCTTTGGAACGCCCGTTTCATGTAAATACGGTTCAAATCCGTCTCCCGCCCCCAAACCGTCAGCGTGCGGCCGGATACGGTTCCCCATTCATACTGCGGCCCGGCAGCGGCCGCGGCCGTTCCTGAGACATCGCCGCCCTTTTGGGTACATCCGCCCAGCAGGAAGGAACAGAAACATAACAGGAGGATACCCGGTAACCTTATTTTATTCATATTCCCACTCCTTGGAACTGATATTTGTTATCATTATAACACTCGATTCCAACTTTATCATCCCAAAGCGTTATTATTTTCGTAAGAACGGCCCGGGCAAATCCGACCGTTACTTTCCTTTCTGTTTCAGGCAGGAAAATACCGCCCCGCCGCATTGGAAACACAACAGAGGCGGCAAATTCCTTTGACGGAGCCGTCGAATCACTATTTGTTTTTACAGGATCACCGCCTGTATCCGGGCATCCAGCTCCTTTTGAAATTCCTCCGGATACCCCAGATTCGTCAATGTCTCCCGAAGCGGATAATCATTCGTGTAGCCCGCGAGATTATCCAAATCGGCTAAGTATTCCCGTAAGATATCCCGTATCCGGGGAACCGCCGCCAACAGCTTTAATTCGTCCTCCAAAGAATAATTGGTATACAAGCATTCGCTTGTTTCGTAAGTATATTCATACACACCCGCTTCCGCTTCAAACGTTTCTCTCTCCGATGCCGGCAATGTCACATACGCCCTGCATCCGTCCGGAACGGAAAACTTTATCGTCACCTTATTTTTGTCCACGATTTTCCATTGGATTTCATAACTGCCTGCCGGGGACATGAATACAGCGTTAAGGTACTGTAAGTTCCAATTGACATGCGGCTTTATCCTCACTTCTTTAAAACCCGGACCAGTTTCCATGGGGGAAATTCCGGCCACATCACTCCAAAGCCAGCTTGCGATTGCGCCGTAGGAATAGTGATTTAAACTGTTCATCCCCACCGAGGAGATATGTCCTGACTCATCCAGGGAATTCCAACGTTCCCAGATCGTGGTGGCTCCCCGGTTTATCTCATATAACCAACCGGGATATTCCTCCGATAACAATAAGCGGAAAGCTTCCTTTTCCATCTTTTCCGCCGTCAGGACCCTGCATAAAATAGGAGTCCCCACAAACCCGGTTGTGAGTTTATTCCCCTTGTTTTCCAACAGCGTTTTTAACATGTCTCTTGCCCTTTTGGGATCCGATAATCCTTCCTCCAAAGTGAGCAGTGCTGCCGTCTGTGTTGGAATGGCACATCTTCCCGTTTTGGTAAAATATTCCTCCCGTATTCCCTCTAAAACAGCATCAGCCAATTTTTCAAAATACGCCGCTTCTTCCGGCTTATTCAGGATCCTTGCCGTTTTTGCTGCGATAATTGCACTTTTCCTATAATAGACATCTGCAATAAATCCTTCATCCGTACCGCCTTTGGTCTGCGCTTCCCCCTCATACGGAGAATCCAGTGCAAGCCAGTCCCCATAATGAAAGCAGGTTCTCCAGCCATGATTGTTACCATCCGTTTTAGTAACATACGCCAGCCAGGAAACCATACTTTCATAATACTCCTTTAATATGGACGTATCCCCGCTGAAAACATAAAGGTTCCAGGGAATCAGGCAAACAGCATCCCCCCATACGGAAGTACATTGATTCATACCGAAGGAGGGTACGACCACCGGAACCGCCCCATCCCGCATTTTCTGCTCTTTTGCCATATCATATAAATATTTCCGATAGAATGCAAAGGGATCCGACAGATAGCAGGCCGTTTCACTGAAAATCTGCGCATCTCCGGTCCATCCCATCCGTTCATCCCGCTGGGGGCAGTCCGTGGGAATATCTACAAAATTACTTTTCATTCCCCAACGGACATTGGAAAGCAGCCGGTTTACTTTTTCATTTCCTGTTTCAAGCGTTCCTCTCATGGGGATGTCTGAATAAACTGCAATGCCCGTAAAATCGTCGGCACAGGGATTTTCTATTCCTTCTACCTTAACATAGCGATAGCCATAGTACGTAAAATGTGGTTTTATCCACTCCTCTCTGCCGCTTGCCGTGTACCAATACTCTGCTTTTGCATTGCGCAGGTTCCCGCGGTAAAAGCAGCCATCCTGCAATACTTCCCCAAATTGAAGATGTATTTTCGTTCCTCTTTTTTCGGTCACATGCAGTTCAAAAATACCCGCCAGATTTTGCCCGATATCGAAAACACGTTCTCCTTTTGGCGTCATGATCAGCTTCGGCCGGAATCTTTCATGCTCCATAACAGCCGGTCCCAGGCAATCCACCAGCTCCACCCCATCTATAGCGGCCTTTACGGCACTTTCCGGCACCGTATCTTCCAGCGTGTCATCCACAATCTCCCCATCATAAATACCGGAAAATAAAATATTGCTTCGATCCACAATCCAGGAATCATCCGTACAGATGCATTCTTCTGTTCCATCCTCATAAATAAGATATATCTGTGCAAGAAGCAGATACGGCCTTGGCTTTTTAGCGGCATCATAATGAAAGCCATATCTTCCCCGATACCAGCCGTCACCGAGCAGGATTCCTATTTCATTCTCTTCCTCTAAAGCATAGGTAATGTCATAGGTTCTTGTCTGCAGGTACTGATCATACAAAAAGCAGCCGGGCGCCAGATAATCCTTACCGATTTTCTGTCCATTTACAGATACTTCATAAAGGCCCAATCCGCATATGTATAATCTTCCGGACACCACTTTTTTCTTTTTTGCTTTAAAATGCTTCTTAAATATGGGAAGTCTGTCCCCATCCTTTTTACAGGTGATCCAATCTGCGGTCCATGCCTCCTGGCATTTGCCCGTTTCAAAAAAATGCCCGCCGCTGTGTACCACGTTACCACTCTCATCTTTTGCACTGACGATCCAGCGGTATTTTGTCCTGGCTTCCAGTTTTATTTCCACTTCAGCCGCAAGCGGATTCAGCTGTGCCCATTGTGTATCCGCTATTTTTTCCTCTCCCTGAAATACCTCAATCCGGTATTCATCGCTGTGTTTTCCCTGTATGATCCACGAAAACATAACCGGATTCCCCAGGTAACATCCCAGCGGATCCTTATAATGATTTACTCTGCAATGAAAAATTTTCATGATTTATCCCTCTTTTCCACGATCTCACAACCGGTCATTCCCGCCCGCCGGTGTTTCTTCCCGTGCCTCCGTCATACCCGACACTGCATGGTAATCCCGGAACCGGGAAGGGGTCACCCCGTAGAATTTTTTATATGCCGTTGTAAAATATGTGCTGTTATTATATCCCACCGCATCTGCAATCTGTGCAATATCTTTATCAGGCTCCGACAAAAGCAGATCCCTGGCCTTTTCCATCCGGACCTTCAAAATATAATCCAGCGTCCGGGAACCGGTGAATTCCGTGAACAGCTTTCCAAAATATGCGGCGCTGATATTCAGCTTGTCTGCAAGCAGATTCACGTTCAGGTTGCTGTCGTCATAATTGTTCCGGATATAATCAACGGCTTCCTCCATCATAGCCGCTGTGGAATGGTTGCTGATTTTGCTGATTTGTATGGCGGCTTCATCATACAGAGATTCCAGCCATAAGAGCAGTTCTTCCTTGCCGGTAAGGGAGGCGATCCGATCCTTGAGGGAAAGCTTTCCCTCTTCCCCCGGATCCGTATTTCTTGCCATTTTCCCCGCCTTCAGAATAGCCCCCGCCACGGCCTCCAGCCGGACGGCAAACTGTCCGTAAGGCATCTTCCCACACGCGTTAAGCATTTGTACGACGGCTTCCATATACCCCGCTTTATCCCTGCGCTTCAGACAGTTGATAATCGCTTCGGTTCCTGCTTCCGGAACAGGTTCCGTACAGCCGTCCAGGATAACCGTTTCCTCGCAGCCAAGCAGCTGCCTTGTCTTGAGACAGTCATTCATCAGCACAAACCAGCGGACGCATTCACTTCCGCCGTCCCGCAGGCAGGGGGATATCATGGCGGAGGCCCTTACCTGGGACAGTCTTTGCACGGAATTTTTCGCTTTTTCCACTGCATCCAGCATCCACTGCTCCTGCTGCTCCTCTTCCGTTTCCCTGGATACCATAAACAGCATCCTTCTAAGCCCCACCTCGAAATATGTGCCGTGTCCGTACTGCTCCAGGGCAGAGGAGAACACGCCGCTCACCATACTCCTGAGCATATCGTATTCCTGCATGCTCAGACTGTCCGCCCGCTCCTTATTTTCCACAAAAACGACAATCATATAGTAGGGATTGCTGCCTGAAATAATCCCCTTCTGCTGCATCAGAAGCTGGATCTCCTTTCTCTGGTTGCCCAGAAGGAGGTTTTTGACTATGAAGTCATTTTCTTTTTTTTCATTCAGGGTTTCGATATGCGTGGAGATCCCCTGGTAAAAATGTTCCAGGAAGGCGACCTCGTCACTCTCCGGCTCCATCTCTTCCGCAATCTGCGACTGCTTCAGGTTGCCGACCATGGTGGTAAAAGGGCGGAAAATCCTGCGGGAAACAATCAGCATCATGACTATTATCGCTGCGGCCGCAGTGATAATCACGGCAAATACAATGTAGAAAACATAGTTAATATTAACAATCTGTGTCACATAATCCGTCTGGGCCACAATATAAAAACCATCCTGTCTTGTGCGGAAGGAGAGGTATTCCCAGCGTTTTCCGTCCTCCTTCATTTCGAACTGGTTTTCATCCGCCAGCACGCGCTGCACCCACTCCTTGCCGGACCAGTCCTCACCCAGGTGCTCCAAATTGCTGTTGGCTACTACCATTCCGGTTTTGTCCAATATAATCATACGGAACTGCTCTTCCTTTTGGTTAGAAAACAGATTCTTATTCATCTGCCTCAAATCAATATTTATCACCGCCATCCCATAAAAATTACTATCATTCATAGCGGTTTCCGCCATGGGTATTGTAAGAAGCGGAATCACTTCCTGATTGGAGCGACGGCTTTTTACATTCCATATGAATGCCTGGTTTCTTCCGTTTTTTTCAGACATTTTTTCTATAAGGATGCGATCCAGATTCTCCGGATAGGAAACGCTGGAACCTACATTCAATGCCATTTGCCTTTGATAATTGATAAAACAGGCCGACTGGAGATAGGCATTGCTGTTAAGCATACTCAACATTTTATTGATAAAAGATATATGGTTGGTAAATTCCGTATCTTCCTCCAGACGCAGGCTGACGCCGTCGGAAGACGCATACCATTCCGTAATCATATTTTTTGCGTCGGTAATACTACGGCTGAATACCGCATCCGTATTTCCCATGGCAGCACGGGTAAGCTCATAATATCCTTTTACCATCTGGGAACGGAACCAGGCAAACAGAATAGCTGCCACAATGATCAATACCGTAAGTGATACGGAAAGCATTCCCAATAAAGTTTTTGAAAATAAAGATTTCGTCTTTGCCCGGAGCCATTTCATACTCACTTCCCCCTCTAAATAATCTTTCATTATTGTAACAGAATGCTTTCCGTCTGTAAAACACAGCCCTCCGTTTAATGCTTCAGACAGATAGTCAGTTCATAAGGTGCCTGCCCGCTGCGTACCTGCGCAGCAAATCTCGCCGGCCTTCTCTTCTGTCCAATAACGAGATCCATAGACAATACTATTTTATCTCCGCAATTTTTAGGAAGAGGCAGTTCTACCAATGCCATTCTGCCTCCAAGTATACCTGGTTCTACTGACACAGAAGTAAATTCCCCCTTACTTTCAGCCTTAAAAATAACAGTGCCGGGGGGATTGGCAACACCATCATTTACCATTCCCAATACAAGGCTTTGGCTTCCGTCCTCCTGTAGTACCTTCCAACAGATAGATGGGCGCAGCCGATAGCCAATCCGGTTCTTAAACGCATCAAACAACTGAGGTACCATATGGTCTGCATGAAGAGTATCGAGAGGATTGAACCCTACAATTCCATAAGCCGCCCCATAATCGCACATTCGATCAGGCATTTCCAAATAACTGTAACGAAAAGCAGGATCTTCGTTATCCTCCATGGAAATACCCGGCATAACCGTTTCAAAAATCATAGCTGCATCCGATCGCTTCATCAAACCATACTGCGCGTGATCCGCCTGGAACCAGTGATGATAACTGTCTCTCCTGACCCAGCATCCCTCCTGAATGGCCTGCTGCGCCGCCCGGTACTCACTGAGTACCAGATTAAGCACCATTGGAGTGGCAGGAAATGCATTCTGATGACTGTGAATCAGATTTTCCACTATTTCCTCCGTTCTTTCTCTGGAATCCAGTTCCAAATCCACAACAGGCCCGTTTGGTTTAACATGACATCCATGATGGCCCTCTCCCCACAGGCCGAAACCGGAAACATCCGCATATTCCAGTTCCGTTGTCTTATCGTATTTTTCTCCCAGTAAAACAAGCATCTCTTCCCAGTATTTCAAATATTCTTTCGTATAAAGAGGAAGCTTTTTAGGTGACGGCCCATAAAAATCGCCGTCATAATACGGATACATAGGCAGCTTATCCGCCAGGAATTCCGGTATAAGATGCTCGGCAGGATTACTCGGAGAAGCCTGCATAATACGAAATCCCCAACTGATTCCTGCTTTCTGTGCCGCCTCTACAGCCATCTCAAATTCGGGGATAAGCTCCAGCCTTCCCTTCTCCTTCTGTACATCGTTCCAACCCACACGAATATATATATTATCAATATAGGGTAATGCCGTTACCTCATCCAACATCTTTTCAGTAAGGGAAAACGGCTTTTTCCTATCACCTACTGCTCTTTCCTGCGGTGTATATCCGGTTGTCATATGGTCACTAACTGCCATAGTTATGATACCCATTCCCGGATTATGTATATGTCCTTTATATGGCATAAAATAAGCCACCTGTTCCGATTTACGGCCCGAAAACGGGTTATTAAAATTATTATCCGTTACCTGATTCATGTTTTCCCTTTCCATTCCTTAAGAGTACGTATCCTTTGATTTTATAGCTAAAAAGGCGCCCGCAGTATACGGGCGCCCTTTCAATTACCATAAAAGTTGGTTACTGGTTCTGCTGTGCATAGAATTCAGAGAACTGTTTCTGATATTCTGCAACATAGGTATCCAGACCCGCCGCTTTTAGCTCTGCAAGTACGCTGTCGATGTTCTCCTCATAATCGAGGAATCCCCAAAGCATGGGTTTGAGCTTTTCATCATAAATAGATGTGAGCATCGCCACCTCGGTAGCAACAGGCTTGGTATCGAAGGAGAATCCGGTAAGCTTTGAAAATACTGCATCATCATCAAAATGTTCGTATTCCTCAATTGTTTCCTGCGGAATGGAAGAATCATATATATTATAAGGGATTGCTTCCATAAACCAGCTGTCAATAAATGAATCAGATACCAGCTTTGTAATAGAACCATCTTCATTCAGTTCATAATCTTTTCCTTCTACGCCATATACACAAAAGTTAAAGTGATCCTGATCCTTATACATCCAGTTGAACAAATCCAGCCAGCGGGATACATTTTCCTGATCAGCTGCAGAGATTGCAATTCCCCAGTCATAATCCTTATTCTTTATTTTAAGCTGGTCCCCTACTTTTACCATAGTTTCGTAAGCATCGGGATCTGCCGTCTTTAAGCTGCTGGATATAAGGGACCCGGGCATACCGTTTCTTGCAAAACAGTTGGCAGCGTTCCAATCAGCCTCACTTTGGGAAGGATTTGTTATCAGATCCTTGTTAATATATCCCAGATCTACCCACCTGCTGGTAATCTCACAATGTTTCTTAAAGGCTTCCGATTCAAAATAACTGTAAACAGCATCTCCCTCTTCTTCCTCATTTATATATACAAAATCATTCGCTTCATTTACGGACCTTGTTCCGTCTCCGCAATAAGACCACAGGGCATAAGGAAGGAAGTCAATATTCATTACACTACGCATATCCGGATATTTTTCCTTGCATGCCGCCATTACCTCTTCCAGCTTTTCCAGCGTATTAACATCCTCCGGGCTGTATCCCAGTTCCTCCAGAACATCTCCCCTCATATCAAAGTACTGCATGGATCCTGCATAAGGTTTATTACCGAAGGGAACCGCATAAATCTTGCCATTATATTTGGTACACTCAAATCCATTGTTTTCCCCGCGGGTTGCAATCAAATCCGGCAGATGGGTTTCCAGCAACGATTCGTCGATTTCTGCCAGATATCCTTTTGTATGCCAGTCATAATTAGATACAATATATTCTACAGCGAATCTTTCACCGCTTGCCAGCATGGTAGATACATTGGTATCGGATCCCCATGGCAGATATTCAACGGTCAGATCAATGTTCAAATCCTCAAGAACAGCGTCATGGAATTCATTTTTAAAGAACTCCTCACGACGGGAAGACATATCTCCGTAAAAAATCAGCCGCAGTTCCACCAGTTCCTGATCTGAAACCGCCCCTCCTGCCTGCGTACCTTCCGCCGCAGCGCTTTCCGCTGCCCCCGATTCCACTGCAGGACTTTCTTCATTTGCTGCCGGAGCTGATTCCCCGGTTCCCTTAGAGCCACAGCCAGCCAGCGCAGAAGCGGCCAAAACCAGCCCCAATGCCAGTGCCAATAACCTCTTTCTCATCCTTTTCCTCTCTTTCCGCGGTTTCTATAAACCGCTCCTTATTTTTACTATATCCAATTGATGCACTTTCATCAACTATGATATCATGCTTAACCTTTGACAGCCCCCACGGTTATCCCCTTTACGAAGTACTTCTGCGCAAAAGGATAAAATACTAATACCGGAAGCACGGTAAATACCGTCATCGCCATTCTTGCTGTATTTGAAGGTAAAACAATATGCTCTTTTGCTGACTGTAAAGAAGAATTCGTAAGCAATGCTGAAATATTTGCCATCATATTATAAAGAAGTTTCTGAAGGGTATACAAATCTGTTTTAGTAACCAGATAAAGTGATAAGTAAAAATCGTTCCAATACTGCAGCGCCATAAATAAAATCACGCTCACCAGGCCCACCTTGGCCAAAGGCAGTGATACCGAAAAGAATACCCTTGCATCCGTTGCGCCATCGATCCTGGCCGCTTCCACCAATTCCTCCGGAACCGCTTTAAAATTATTTTTCAGCACAAACATATAAAACACATTCATCCCATAAGGCAGGATCAGCGCCCATATATTATTCTGGAGTCCATAATATTTTGTACAAAGTATGTACCAGGGTAACAGCCCTCCACTGAAAATCATTGTAAACCAGGCAAAAAAAGACAGTATATTGGAAAACCGGAAGTTTTCCTTTTTCTGCGCTGTAGCATAGGCGAATAAAGTCATAACCGCCACAGAATAAACCGTACCTATAATCACAGTCAGAAACGATATCCCATACGCCCGGAATAACATCGTTCCTTTATTTTCAATAATAAACTTATATGTATCCAACGTAGGCTTTCTTGGTAAAAGGGAAAAACCGGAATTAACTATTGCCGATTCCTCCGATATAGAAGCCACGAATGCTATCCATAGAGGAAGGAAGCAGCTTACCGCCATGATTCCTACAATCATATAACACAGAACACTTTCTTTGCTTTTACGTGATTGGATTTCCTGTTGTTTCTTCATATTAAGCTCTCCTTTCTCATCAGAATAATGCATAATCCGGATCAAACTTCTTCACCAGTAAATTTGATCCCAGTACCAGAAAGAAACCGAAAATAGATTGATACAGCGTAATTGCGGAAGCGGATTCAAACTGCCCGTTTACAATAGCCGATCGGTACACAAAGGTGGCGATTGTATCCGTCTTTTCCAGCAGCAGCGGATTCAGGCTTGTCATACCCATAATCTGATCCACTCCTCCCGCCAGGATTCCGCCGATATTCAGTAAGAACATGATAATTATTGTTGGTTTCAGCAGCGGAAGCGTTATCCGCCAAATCCTCTGCCACCTGCCTGCCCCGTCAATCTCTGCCGCTTCATACAGACTCTGATCAAATCCGGTCAATGCACAGAAATAAATAATAGAACCATATCCCGCATTCTTCCATATAGTGGTAATTATCATTATCGGCCACCAGTAATCTGCATTGGAGTACCATTCCACCGGTGTTCCTCCCAAAGCCGTAATTGCCGAATTGATAATTCCCGTATTTTCATCAAACAGCGCCAGCGCTACCATACCAACCACTATCCAGGAGATAAAATAAGGAAACAGCATAACCGACTGCGTAACTTTCCGGTACCTCTTACCGTTGATTTCATTAAGAAGAACTGCAAGTCCTACATTTACCACAACACCCAGACCAATGCTGAAACCGTTGATAACCAGCGTATTCCTGGTAGCACGGATAGCATTATTCAGATTCATAAAAAAGAATTTGAAATTCTGCAACCCCACAAATTCGCTTCCGAACAATCCGCCCTGATAGGTATAACGTTCAAATACCACGTACAGACCGGCCATCGGCAGATAGCAGAACATTATCAGACAGATGACACCGGGTATGGCAATCAGATAAAAAAACCACTTCTTTCTGATTTCCTGCATCAGGGTAAGCCTTTTGCCGGCAGCCGGAACTACTTTCTTATTATTTTGTTTCGATTTCACTTCCATGGCCTCCTTCGTTTTTCTGAGGCAACCATATCATTTGTAATTGTTGTCTTCAACCAAAAAATATTAAAATAGCTTAAAAATTCCAGCATTTTTACTTTATTCCCAAAATTTTAATCCCTATTTTTTTGAATTATTATAAATATTTGTTTGTTTTATATCAGTTTTAAGGCAATTCGCCCTGTTTTTATATTTTATAGGAACTAATAAATTAGAGGGAAAAAATCCCTGGTTTTCAGCACTTCAATAAAAACCGGGGAGCGAGCTCTTTATAAAATAGATTATCAAATATGTATATTATTTTACCTTCTTATCATTTTATCCCCAATACTCATCTTTCCATTCCAAGGATAAATATTTATTAGTCATTGAAACAATATTAATTCTATAGATACATCCGCGGGGAAAATAATTTTTATCATCGTTTTCATCAAATAACAGCTTATTACGGGACATACCGGTTGAATAGAATTCTGTCGATAAATCATCTCCATTGTATATCTGTATAAATCCTCTGCAATTTTCCGCGGCAGCGTTCAATTTAACATATTCCAGTCTGCCGTTATTAATAAGAATTTTTTCTATTATTACCGGATACTCCATATCTGTCACTTCTGCATTCGAATATAAATCAGCAGGCATCCCTTCGATGTCTACAACCACATATGGCAACTCATCCCTTGCATTTTCCACAATTTCATCAAAAAGAGCCTCTTCTGAGCTGTTTTTCAGATGTTTCATTTCTGTTACGATGGCAAACGCCGTATTATCCGCGCCGGCTTCATTTATATGCTCCGGATCAACCTCCGCATGCTTATCTGTACGATAATAATAATCTGCTGCGTATTGTATTAGTTTCTGACCATCTGGCTTTATCTCATTATGCTTTTTAAATACCTGCCTTATTAGCATATTTAGTCTGTTTATAAATACTTTATTTACATCAAGAAACGCAATATCTCTTTTCCCTTCTCTTCTTTTGCGTTCTACAAATTCCGAAGCCGCACAGGCATAATCACGCATGGTAGATTGCCACATTTCCAATTGGGAATTCCAATTTTTATTCTTCTCATGCCGCTGTGTGCAGCTTGCAATAATAAGTTTTACGCCTTTTTCACGGGCTGCTGTATAATATTTCTCAAGATTGTCCCTATATTGGGCTATATCATTATACTGCTGTTTATCGTTAATCCCATATTGTACATATAAAAAATCACCTTTTCTCATATGCTTTACTGTGTTATCAAAGTGATCCTCATCTGAAGCGCATAAACCACCTTCTGCCTGATTTGACACAGCAATCTCCGGATTGATATACTTTGACAAAAAAGCTCCTGTTCCGCCATAATTTCTCAGGGGATAACATGGAACAGGTGAGATATAATCACATACCGTCGAATCTCCCAGTATCCATAACGTCTTTCCAAAATCATCATGCTTCTTTATTCTAATCTCTGCAAGTCCTGCATGACTTCCGCAGATGCTTACATTAAGCACATTATTAGGGTACAGTGCTCCGTGTGAAAATACCGATTCCAAATTGACATTAAATGCTGCATCTATCCTTTCTCCGGGTAACAATTCCTTTTCAAATAAAATGAATCTACGCTTTTCGGAACATAGTGTAACACGTGTATTTTCAGTTTTGCTTGTATTTAGAAGCCTGACTGTTACTGTATAATATCGATGTTCCTCCAGTTCCACTGAAAAACGCAGCGGTATATATCCATCCTTAATACATCTCTTCAGAATTGGGCTATATTTATCATAATCAACTTCTATATATCCGCTGCCCTCTGTAATCTGCACAGGGTATACCTCACGATTATACTCAAAGCCATCCAGCATTCCATTCATACCTATGGTTTCACTTCCTGATATTCCAAGCAACCCATATATCAATCCGTTTTCCTGTAAGCCATATGACGTGTCAGACCTAACGATTACCGCATTTTTTTTGTACCCGCTATTACCAAAATTAAATATATGCATGACTATGTTCCCCCTGTGTATGTTCCTGGACACAAAATAAACTAAAATATTACTTCTGTCCAGAGAATATCTAATTTTTGATGTAATTTCAAATTTTCTAAGAATATCCAATCACAACAAGCTTCCTGAACTTATTAATAAATAAAAGGCCCCTTTCCGGCAGAAGTATACATTACTGTTCCTGCCGGAAAGAAGCCTTCCCGAAACTTATTATATTCCCTATACGTTATCCGCCGTTACCCGTTCTGCTCCATACATGCCCGGATACAGGTTTCCAGCATATCCGTTGTCTTATCTATTCCCAGCTTGCTGCTGTTGATAGAAAAATCATAATTCCTGGAATCTCCCCATTTCCCTTTACAATAATAATTATGATAGGATTTCCTGTTCCAGTCCTCCCGCTTCATCATACGTCTGGCTTCTTCTTCCGATACGCCGTACACTGTCTTGATCCGCTCCGCCTTTACCTGCGGATCCCCCAGGACAAATACCGTCACCAGCCCTTCGTTCCCCTTCAGAATCGTTTCCGAACAGCGCCCCACAACAACAAAGGATTCCCCGTCGGCCGCCTTCTTTTTCAAGTAATCGAACTGCATATTGGCAAGATTCTCCTGCATGGAATTGGAATACCCCCGGACTGTTCTGGAAAACAGCCTGTTCTTCGGCTTCTCATCATACTTTTTCAGTCCATCATGGGAAATTTCCTTTTCTTCTGCAATATGCTCCAGCAGGTTATTGTCATACAGCGGAAGGTCAAACCTCCCGGCAAGCTCCTCAGCGATCACATGGCCGCCGCTGCCAAATTCACGTCCTACGGAAATAATCAACTGTTTTCCCATACCATTTCCCCCAAGCTTATGAAATTGGTGACTGTCCGGACCGTTCGGAACGATCACCTGCATTTGCTTCCTTCACTTTTATTTTAGCATTATTACACACAATGGCAAGTATTTTTGACATAAGCCGCCGGCGCTTCGGTGTTAAAAATACCGGATATAAATACAAACCATCGATATCAGCACCACCATAATCGTTGCCGGAGCCGCATATTTGCAGTATTTTCCCCAGCCGATCATATGCCCTTCCTTCGCCGCAACGGAAATACCCACAACATTGGCGGAAGCGCCGATAGGAGTGGCGCTGCCGCCGATATCGGTTCCCATGGCAAGTGTCCAGGCCAGCACGGAAAGCTCCACTCCCTGGGCCGCCGACAGGCTTTTGATAACCGGAACCATCGTCGCCGCAAAAGGGATATTATCCACAAATGCGCTGGCAATGGCGGAAATCCACAATACAATAGCAATCATCATCATGGCGTTGCTGCCGCTTATCCTGGCAATGAAGCCCGCAATCAGCTCCAGGATTCCTGTCTGCTCCAATCCGCCGACCACGATGAACAGGCCGATAAAGAACAGAAGGGTTTTGTAATCCACTTTTTTCAGCAGGATAACCGCATCCCTGCCCGCCGTCACCAGGGAAACCGCGCCGATGAACACTCCGATAGCGGCTACCGTCAATCCCGTCTGTGCATGGGTGATCAAAAGAACCACCGCACAGGCAAATATGATACAGCTGATAAGAAAATCCTTTTTATTATCTATTGCGTCTTTGGGATCCGGATAAGACACCGCCCCTCTTCCCGCTGCATTCTGCTGCAGCTCCTTCCGGAAGCAGAAATAGAAATAAAGAATGGTAAAAACCAGTGCGATCAGGGCAATCATTCCCGTATTCCTGATAAAATCGCCGAAGGAATACCCCAGCGATGTTCCCACGATAATGTTCGGCGGATCGCCGCACATCGTGGCTGAACCTCCCAGGTTGGCACAGAAAATCTCCGAAATAATCATAGGAACCGGGTTGAACTTCAGCAGCCGTGCCAGTTCCACGGTTGCCGCCGCCAAAAACAGAATAACCGTAATGCTGTCAATAAACATAGCAAGAATACTGGACATCACCATAAATGTGACGAAAAGCGGGATCGTCCTGTATTTTACCGCTTTGGCAATCCGCAGGCACAGCCACCGGAAAAACCCGGCGCGTCCCATCCCTTCCACCATCAGCATCATTCCCGCAATAAACAAAATCGTGGCCCAGTTAATCCCGGAGGATGACTCTGAAGCCTCCCCCGCCTGGTACCAGAAGCCCGCAGCCAGAAAATCCTTCAGCGCAAGCGTATTCCAGATAGCCTGCATACTGTGCATGCTTAACCCGAAAACCAGGATGATCATCAGTAACCCGCAGCCCAGGGAAACGAGATGACGCTCTATTTTCTCCGACACAATCAATCCGAACATTGCCACAAAAATAACAACAGCTACTATCTGTGCTACCGTCATGTCCTATCTTCCTCCTCATGTAGAATACTTAAGATATAGCTAAACCGGGTCAGAAACAGGATTTCTGATACCCGGCTTGTTATTATAGTACAAAAAGTCACGGAAGGATATGGCAATATCTCACAACTTTTTCTACGGGCTGTCAGGCATTTTGGAAGGATACGCCCCCTCGCAGATTCGTATGTCCCCTGTTTTACTGCAAAAATGACGGTCCCGTCAGATGTGCTAACGTTCCGCTAAGAATCGCAGCACAAATGCTGCAGGGAAATCATTCCATACAGACATCGATTTCCCTGCAGCATTTCCGCAGAATATAGACCAGAGGCCTGAACAGAACCAGGCACAAAACCACATTTCCGATACAATGAGGAATGTCATAGGCCAGCCCGGATACCCAGTAGGCAAACGCAGCCGACGGGCCTCCTATGGCAAAATAGGGGAGCGAACAGAGCGCCCCGAAGGTTATGCCGTAAAAGCCTGCCAGTATGCTCCAGAACACCACAGACTTCTGCTTCCGGAAAAGAAGGTTGACCGCCGCCTGTATGCTCCATACATACAGGTAGTTAATCCACCAGATACCAAAACCGTATACCAGCCCTTCCGCCAGGACAAAAATATATATGATGAAAAAGACCTTTTTACGGAATACAATGGTATAAACCATAAGGAGCAGGGTTACCACCTCTATATTGGGCAGAAACCCCAGCGCAATCTGCCCGATCAGCAAAATGGCGCTCAACAGTGCCAGGAGCGCCATCTCCTTCGCCCTCAGGCGCAGCATCAATAGCCCTCCTTCAGAGTCAGCTCATAGCTGTCCCCGTCCGCTATCGGTGTCTGAGCCGCGGAGGTATTCACGGTTTCCCCGCCCTTGGTGATACACCACCACTGCTGTCTGGAATCGTCCGCCTGTTCTCCGTCCGCAGCGGTGATAAACATCCCGTACTGCCCCTGGGTACCCTCCACCAGCTTTTCAGCCTCCAGCACCTCTCCCAGATACTCCGCATCCGTAGTATACCGGAACTTCTTTTCACTGCCGTCCCCGTGAACCACCGTTACCGTAATGTTTTTGCTGCCTTCATTCACAGAAGGCCGGAATTTCAGATACAAGGCCCCCGCTCCCACGCAAACCAGAACCAACAGAACCGCCGCTGCAATCGTTCCTTTTTTCCCCATCATGCCACCGCTCCTTACTAAAACTCATTGTAAAATAATTTACTGTTCCCCAAACGGTAATTCTTATTAATTAAACGCTGGATTGTTTCTTTTGTCAAGTCCCTGCGGCGGACAATCAGCTGCTGTGCTTTTTATAGTTGTAACAATTCACACAGTACATGATCTCAGGTACAGTTCCGTTCCTTCTGCAGCCATTGCCTGGGACTGATACCGAATTTTCCACGGAATATTTTATGGAAATACGAGGCGGAATGATAACCGGTCCTCGCCGCCACTTCATCCAGCGACAGCTCCGGATTGTCTGCCATAAGCCTGCATGCTTTCTGCAGCCTTATATTGGTAAGATACTGCAAAAACGTACTGCCCGTTTCTTTTTTAAATATATAACTGAGATAGCTGGGATTGATGGAAATATACGCAGCAACCTGCTCCAATGCAATATCCTGGCCGGAATGCAGATCGATATATCCACAGGCCATGGCAATTTTAGAAGAATACTGCTCCTGTTCGGTCGGCGTAAAGGAATCGTACCAAAAATTCAACGTTTTCTCCATAAATAAGGAAAGCGTCTTTTTATCATGAACGGTTTCCGCCTGCGCCCGGTAAAGTTGAAGTATCGTTTCCGGCGGCAGATAGATCCCGGCAATCATAATATAAGCCGCGAGTGCTTCGGTAAATACCAGAAGGAAATTAAACGGAGTATCCCGGCCGGGATCATAGGCTGTATTGATATAATCTGAAATACTATACTCAAACATCAGTACTTTAACTGCCGGCTGCAGCGTACGTTCGGTAATTCTTTCGGCAGTGCTTTCTTTCATGCTTTGCGATACCGGAAGAAGGGACAGAACAAGATCACACAATGCGGTCTGGTACGGCAGGGTAATATTTCTGATTCCTGCTCCCAGGTTTTCTCCGTTAAAAAGACAAATCCCACAGGCCATGCCTGAAAAAGTTTCCTCCAAAAGGGAACGCAGTTCTTCTTCACTAATTCTGACAGAATAATTAATAAGGAAAACACTCCAATTATTCTGGGAGAACATATAGCAGTTGTCAAAATAGGCAGCAATACGATAACGCAGCTTTTCCGCTTCCGGCGAAAAAACACCTGCCGTACAAAGTGCAAAATAAGTGTCCGGAAACAGCCTCCTAATCTCATCATCTGTTAATTCCCGTGGCTGGAACCGTTCACCTGAAAACAATAAAAGTCTGATTTTCAAGAGTGTATGCTGCTGCTTTGTCTGTTTCTCTTCACCGATCTCTTTCAGCCGGTGAATCAGACAAGCCTTATCAACCGGTTTCGTCAAATAATCCGCCACATGAAGCCTCAGCGCTCTTTTCAAATACTCCTGATCCTCATATCCGCTGACAATAATGAACTTACATTCCGGATTCCCCCTGTAAATCTCTTCCAGCATAGTCAGTCCATCCACCTCCGGCATATTGATGTCTGCAATGATTACATCCGGCTGCCAGAAATCCATCTTTTCCATGGCATCCACCGCGTCCATGGCGGTCATAAGTTCAAGCGCAACCTCCTTCTGTTCCCCCAGCATAATCTCCAGCCCTTTCAGTACGATATATTCATCATCCACCAACAGTACTTTCAATCCCATTTTTTCCTCCCTCAAAAATTAATAAGATGCCTGTGAATGCGCACACTGCAGGTAGTGAGTACATTTTCTTCGCTTTCTATCGTAAAATAATAACCCTCACCATAAAAAAGTTTCAGCCGGTCGCTGATATTAAAGATACTGCGTCCATTATTTTCACTTTTCAGTGTATCCCGCTCCTTTGGATGCTCCAACAGATAATGAAGTTCATTAAGTCTTTGGGGGGATACTCCCGGACCGGTGTTGGAAACCGTAAAAGTAAGATCCTCTCCCTCCTTCTCCACCTTGATGACAATACGGATATATCCTCTGCACTTGCTCACGTTGTGTGAAAATACATTTTCCACCATGCTGAACAGCACAAATTTCGGGCAGCGCCATTTGTCATCCAGTCCGCAGAGCTGCCAATCCACGGAAAAACGGTTAACCAGCCTTTTTTCCTGGATGGAAACGTACTGCTGTGTCATATCAATTTCCCGGGAAACAGGAACCAAATATTCCCGGGAAAGGGAATAGCGCATAAGCATACCGAAGGAAAAAGCGATATCGGAAATAAGCTCCTGATGACTGGCTTCCGCGATCATGCGTATGCTTTCTAATGTGCCGTAAAAAAAATGAGGGTTAAGCTGGGCCTGCAGGGCTTCTATCTGGGCATTTTTCAGCTGCATTTCATTATTTAAAAGACTGGAGGACAACTCATTAATCCGCTGCGTCATTTTATTAAAGGAAAGAATCAGTTCTCCCGTCTCATCCTTTGACAGCTTTCCTGAATAGGGAGCCAGCGTATGGTTATTCTGCCGGTTCATATGCTCGGAAAGCCTGACTATATTTTTAAATGGCCTGAAGATTAAAAGAAACATGATAATACTGGCACAGAACAAAATAAAAATGGATACAAGAAAACTCAGCAGAAACGGCCTGTAGGAAAAAATATTACCTGCTTCCGGGGTTATTTTTATCACCTGAAACACACCATTGTTTAGAGCAAAGCTGCTTAAAATGCACCGGCTTTGTTTATCCGGAATAATCTGTACCGCACTTTCCAGGCTGCCGGAACCAAGCTGCTCTTTATAATTTTCCAGGCACATCGCCGTCTGCGCCGATGAATTGCTTTCATACAGAAGCTTACCGTTCAGGCAGACATATACCGATGCCTCCGGATTCGCCGCCGCATAAGAATCGAAAATGTTGTTATTATAGTTCAGCCGTGCAATACCCGGAAACACGGTCATGGGAGGATTTGGGAATCCAATATAGAAGGAAAATCCCATAGACTTCCCGTCATCTCCGACAGACCAGAACCCGTCTATCAGTTCCGGACGGGATTTGATTCCTGGAGCTAAAGCAGATATCGGCTCAAAGAACCTAAGAATTTCTGCCGCCTTCTGGTTTTCAGCATAAATGGTCAAATCCGCGAGATTGGGATCATACAGGAAAATGCTGCTGAGAAGCGAATATATCTGACTGTTATAAGCATATACAATTTCCTGTTCCGTAGTATAAAAGCCCCTGAGCAGCTTCTGCAGTTCATAATTGGATTTCAGCTGATTAAAATATATCTGTGCACTGTCCAGCTGGTTTTCCAGATAATTCTGTTCCGTAATAAGAGAATTCCTTTTTTCATTCAGATATTCTTTTGTCCGCTGATCATTATGATAGTAATATATCACGCTGCTCAGAAACATAATGGGTATAAATATTGCCAGCATATAACAAATAAAAAAACGCGTTTGCAACCTGGTTATTTTAGAAAACATATCTTTTCCTCTGCGGTACTTTGGGGATGGGTATAGCAAACCGCGTTCCTTTCCCATGTTTGTCCCTGCCGGGACATTGCTTTCTGTAATATCGCCCCTTTTTTTATTATCACTGAAACGCCGGTAAAACACAAGACAGGCTGCGCAATTACGGTGTGCAAATTCTTTGGATTTGTCAACTTTTTTTAGCCGGCTCTTGTCCAAAAGAAACGCCTGTTTAACAAAATGGCCTGCATTCAAAAGAAATATATAAAAATGTCATTTATTTTAAATGATATCTCCCAGTATCTGTTCCGTCCAAAATATATACCATTTCGAGTGCACTTTCTGCAATGTTACAATACATCTGTAAAAAGACAATACATAAAAGGGGGATAACCAACAGCATGAAAAAAGGGGTTAGAAAATTCGGACGGCAAATCGAAATTCAGTTTTTTGCACTGGCCGGTGTGCTATACCTCCTGCTTTTTTCTGTAATTCCAATGTTTGGCATAATACTTGCCTTTAAGTCCTACAAAATAACATCAGGAATACAAGGAATATTCAGCAGTGAGTGGATAGGTCTAAAATATTTCAGGGAGTTCTTTACCGATTACCGGTTTGCAGAGCTGCTGCGGAATACAATTGCTATCAGTACACTGAAAATGATATTCGCCTTTCCAGTTCCCATCATTCTTGCCATACTGATATCCGAGTGTCATAACAAGCCATTTAAAAGGCTGATCCAGACAGCAAGCTATCTGCCCAATTTTGTATCCTGGGTTCTTGTATATGGTATCAGCAGCGCCCTGCTTTCCCAGAACAGCGGTGTTATCAACCAGCTTCTGGTGAAATTGGGAATTGTATCACAGGGAATTCCTTTCCTTACGGATCCGGACTACTTTTGGGGTACTACGGTCGTTCTATCCATATGGAAAAGCTCCGGCTGGTGGGCAATCATATTTCTGGCTGCTATATCAGGAATAGACAGTACCTTGTATGAAGCCGCCGGTATTGATGGCGCAGGAAGGCTGAAAAGGATCTGGCATATCACGCTGCCGGGTATTAAAGGTTCCATTGTTACAGTCCTTATCCTGTCAATAGGCAGCTTTCTGGGGGGCGGCATGGTAGGTTCTAATTTCGAACAGTCTTTCCTTATGGGAAATACGGTAAATAACGCCACCTCGGAAATCATTCAGACCTATGCATTTAAAATGGGAATGGCCCAGGGCCGTTTTTCTTACGCTACTGCTGTTGATCTGATCCAGTCGGTTCTGTCCATATTTTTAGTGATTATCAGTAACCAGGCAGCAAAAAAAGTATCCGGCGAAGGGCTTTTTTAAGGAGGATTGTTATGAAAGTGAAAATAAATGAAGATAGGGCGGTTGACATCATCGTCTACATCCTGCTGTCCCTGATAGGGCTCATTACCTTATACCCTTTTTACTATACGATTCTGTGTTCCTTTAACGATGGACTGGATCTTATGAAAGGCGGCATTTATTTCTGGCCGCGTAAATTCACCCTGTCCAATTACGAGCTGTTTATCGGTGACGCGGACTGGAGGCATGCTTTTCTTATCTCAGTGTCAAGAACCCTGGCCGGGACTATATTATGTACAGGCTTTACAAGCATGTTCAGTTATGCTTTGTCAAGAAACAATCTGATGTTTAAAAAAGCATATCGTTTCCTGGTTGTATTCACTATGTATTTCTCCGGCGGACTAATTCCCTATTATGTTCTTCTCCGGGGATTAGGGCTTCTGAATACCTTCTGGGTATACGTAATTCCGGGCATGGTAAACGGCTTTTTTGTAATGACGGGCATCAATTTTTTTAGTGCCATCCCTGAATCGATGATTGAAGCGGCTAAAATAGATGGTGCCAGGGAAATTCAGGTTTTATCCAAAGTGGTACTCCCTGTATCCAAACCTTTCCTTGCCACCCTGTCCCTTTTTGCTGCCGTAGGCCAATGGAACAGCTGGCTGGATTCCGCTTATTATGTGAGGGATATCAACCTGCATACCCTCTCCTACAAGATGATGACCACCATTAACCAAACGCTTGCGACCGCTGCCAATGCAGATGCAGCCGGACAGATCTCACAGGCAAACACGGCCACATCATTTACTGTACAGGCCACTGCCATGGCCGTATCCATGATTCCCATTATGTGTGTATATCCGTTTCTTCAAAAGTATTTTGTACAGGGCATGATGATCGGTGCCGTAAAAGAATAAGGTTTTGAAAGGCAGTCCGACCAGAAAGCTTTGCCAGCTTGTCCGGTCTGTAACATAAGAATATAATATAGCAGGAGGAATGAATTATGAAGTGGAAAAAAGTAACAGCGGTTCTGTTATCAATGGTAATTGCCGCAACGACGGCAGCATGTGGAAGTACCCGGGAAGCCTCTCCCGATGACAGCAATACTGCTGCACAGGGGACGGAAACCGCACAGACGGAAAACGGACAGGTTCCGACTCTGACTCTGTTTGTGGATGAGACCTGGTGGCCCTATGAGAAATGGGAAGGCGCGGTCCCTGAGGAATTAGAGAAACGGCTGGGTGTCAACATCGAAGTAACCAGAGCCGCCGACGAAAACCAGCTGTCCCTTATGGTAGCTTCCGGCGATATGCCTGACATTATCTGTTCTTACCGATATCAATATCTTGCGGACTCCCAGGTGTGCTATCCTTTGGACGAACTGCATGAAACCTATCCGGAAATCGAGTTTAATGTAGATCCGATATACCAATTCGTAAACCAGGCTGCGGATGGTCATTATTATACGATTGGCTGTGGTTTTTCTCCGGAATATGAGTACGATAAATATGATAAAATACTGTCTGAAGGTCCGGGTTTTATGTATCGCAGCGATATTGCCGAAGAATTGGGACTTGAATTCCGGACACTGGAAGATTTGGACTCCGCTTTTGATAAAGTAGCAAAGGCCCACCCCGATATGACCGTGTGCTCTTTCAACAGCGCCCATAAATTCAACTGGCTGATGCAGCAGCTCGGACTCAAGGGAAACGGCTATTATGAAGCCCCGGACGGCACACTGAAATGGTGGCTCCGTCAGGATGGTCTGCTTGATTATTACAAAAAAATCAATGAATGGTACCGCCTGGGTTATCTGACAGCGGAAAACTTCGCTTACCAGTCCGAAGATGAAACCAAGGAGATCTGTGTGGGCGGCAACGTATTCGCCAACTTCGGCTATGATAACCATGCGGATAATTACAATGCTGCTATTACCGCAAATAAAGATAACTTCCGCTTCACGCTCGTAACGAATGAACTGAGTGATTCCTGTGCTTCCTATGATACCAACTGCGGGGGGCGCGGCCTGTATATCACACGTTCCTGTAAGGACGTGGAAGCCGCTTATAAACTGCTCGCCTATGCTTACGGCGAAGAAGGCATGAAGCTTCTGATGTGGGGAATTGAAGGGGATGATTATTCCCTGGATTCCGACGGCTATCCCACCTTTACTTACGACTTCCAGGGTGATAATTCCGTGCTCCAGCCCAGAGGCCTGAAATACTGGGGCTGGCTGGTCCACAACGCCATTGTTACCAGCATTGCGGAAGCCAACTCGGATTCCCAGACCGCAGTGGACAGGCAAAATCTGACAGAATATGTGAATAGAAATCCTGTAATCGGTATGATCCGGTTTGCAACCGATTCGGACGAAGCCAATATTAATGCGAAACTGGATGAAATGGTAAAAAACCAGAATACCAACATTTTCATGGCGGAATCCGAAGAAGCCTGTGAAGAAGCGTTTCACGCCATGATCCAGCAGGCCGAACAGATCGGGATGAAAACACTTGAGGATTACGGGAATGCCAGCTACCCGGAACTGAAGGCACAGTACGATGAATTGATAGCAGCGACCAGGTAAGAGCCAATCGATAAGGGCAGGTTAACAGGAGATATCTGTTTACCTGCTCTTCCTCTGCCGTCATCAGCACAAGGAAACCTCCCATTTCTCAAATCCCGGTACCGCTTCCTTCAGTCTCTTAAGCCCATCCGCCAGCCTTTCCCTTGGGCAGGCAAGATTCATACGCAGGAACCGTTCCCCATTTCCCCCGTACGCCGCGCCGTCCGACAAATACAATCCGGTATTCTGTCTGGTATAGCGGCACAGCTGTGAGGCACTTCCCACGGTTCCTTTGCAATCCAGCCAAAGAAGGTAGGTGGCCTCTGACGGTACGGCAGTTATACCCGGCACTTCCTTTTCCAGAAATTCCACAGCGAATTTCTTGTTTTCATACAGGTATTCCCGCAGGGCGTCCAGCCATTCTGCTCCCTTTGTATATGCGGCTATGGCGGCGCAGACAGCAAAGCTGTTGGGTTCTGCCGCCTCATCGGTATTCAGTGCCCGTTCCATTTTATGGCGCAGGTTCTCATCCGGCACGATGACCGCCGCAGACTGCAGCCCCGCCAGGTTAAAGGATTTAGAGGGGGAAATACAGGTAATGCTGTTCGCTGCGCATTCTTCCGAAACGGATGCGAAGGGCACATACACATATCCGGGATCGGTCAAATCGCAATGGATTTCATCCGCCAGCACAAGGACATGGTATTTTGCACATAATGCACCGATTCTTTCCAGCGTCTGCGCATCCCAACGCTTCCCTGCCGGATTATGGGGATTGCAGAGAATCATCATGGTTGTCTGCGGATCAGACAGCTTCTTTTCCAAATCCGCAAAATCTACCCTGTATTGTATTCCATCATAGCGCAGCCTGTTTTCCGCCACATGACGGCCGTTGTTACGGATGGAGTGGAAAAAAACAGGATAAGCCGGCGTCTGAACCAACACTTTTTCACCCACTGTCGTAAATTTCCTGACTGCACTGGATACTGTGGGAATAACGCCGCCTGCAAAAACCAGCCATTCCTTTTTTATAACAAAACCGTACCGGTCCGCCCACCAGGACTGTATGGACCGGTACCATTCCCCGGGCACCGTTTCATAACCGAATATCCCGTTTGCGGCGCGGTTCTCTATCGCTTCCCGGATCGCCGGCGCCGTTTCGAAATCCATATCGGCCACCCACATGGGAAGCTCTTTTTCCCCTACCTCCCATTTCAGGGAGTTCGTTCCCCGGCGCTCTGTCATTCTGTCAAAATCATATGTCATTTTCATCTTCCTTTTCTTCTTTTTTTATTTCATAAATCAGATAATCCAGACAATCCAGACGTTTCTGGTTTTCGTGGACATCATCCAGAAGGCGGCATCGCTGTCCGGCAAGGAGACGTTTTTGCTTATCCCGGTTTCCTTCCTTCCGGGATTCCAGAAACCGCCGGATAAATTCTTCCGTACAGCCGGCATCCTCAAGGTTCTGTACCAGCAGCCGGGCCTGAATCTGCCGGCCTTTTTCCTTCTCTTCCATACTCAGCCTGCCTTTTTCCTTCTCTTCCATATTCAGCCCGCCTTTTCCGCCTGCGTAATACGCTGCATGACCCGCGTGTCCTCCCGTTTCATGTCCGGATTATCAAAAATCAGCTCACCGATTTCCCGCGCCGTTATCCTGCCGGAACAAGGATTCTTCACACTTTCGATCCTTCCGTCAATTTCCGCATCCACCGTGGAATATTCAAAGGCAAGATCCGTATTCAGAAGGCGGCAGTTCTTCATGACCACGTTATCCATGTAACACATTCCCTGCTCGCTTTCCACCGTACAGTTCACCAGCGTCACATTTTTTGAATTCCACCCCAGATACTGGCCTGCGATAAAGGAATCGTACACCGTTACGTTTTCACAGTTCCAGAAAGCGTCTTTGGTGAGCATCTTCGCATTGCGTATTGTCAGATTCTTCACCCCGTCAAAGGCATAGTTCCCCGTCAGGATAAATCCGTCGATTTCCATATCCATGCTGTTCATGGCAAAATAATCCCCCGCCGCCGTAATCTCCTTCATGACCACATCCCGGCAGTTCCACAGGGTTTCGGCCGCATTTGTCATAGTGACTTTTTCCAGCTTTATATCCCGGCAGCGGCGGAAGGTTTTAGGCGCCTGTATGGTTATGTTTTTCATACGGATCCGGTTGGTATACCAGATCCCCGCCCTGGCTGTTTCAAAGAGGGTACTGTCCTCTACCTTTACGCTGCTGCAGTACCAGAGGGGATATTTCCATTGGAAAAGGCTGTTGTCAATATCCAGATCCCGGCTTTCCTTCAGCGGCGATTCCCCTTCCGCAAAGGTACAATAGGAAAGCTGCAGCCCCTTACTCTGGAACAAAGCTCTTTCTCCTGTAAATTTTTGTTCTTTCATTTTTTTCATAGCAGTTACCTCCATATATATGCTGCCGCATCAGTTGTAACAGGTCAGACAGATCCGAACTGTTACCATCCGTTCCTGTCTTTTCTTTTCTCTTTTCTTACCTTTATTATATTTCCCGGCACTTTTAATAGCAAATAGTTATATAGAATACTTACCCATAGTTGACAGGAATGGCTAGATGAAAGTATAATAAAACCACGGGCATTACCGCGCCGCGGGAAAGGAAAAGGGGGACGGCAGAATGGAACTACGGGTATTACGATATTTTTTGGCGGTTGCACGGGAAGAAAGCATCACGGCAGCGGCAGATTCCCTGCATGTCACGCAGCCTACGCTTTCCAAACAGCTGAAGGAGCTGGAAGATGAGCTGGGAAAACAGCTTTTCATCCGCGGAAACCGGAAAATAACGCTCACGGAGGAAGGATTGTTTCTGCGAAAAAGGGCACAGGAAATCGTGGATTTAACGGATAAGACGGAAAATGATTTTCTGAAACCGGATGAGCTTGTCAGCGGCGATGTGTATATCGGCGGCGGGGAAACCGACGCCATGCGTCTCATCGCCCGGACTGCCAAAGGACTGCGGGAGGATTACCCTCATATTCATTACTATCTTTACAGCGGTAATGCGGATGATGTATCGGAACGTCTGGACAAAGGGCTATTGGACTTCGGCATTCTGATTGAACCCGCAGACATTAAAAAATATGATTATCTGAGACTGCCCGCCTCCGATACCTGGGGGCTGCTGATGCAAAAGGACAGTCCCCTGGCTTCCCATGAATTCATAAGTCCCGGGGATCTGATGGATATTCCTCTCCTGTGCTCCCGCCAGACTTCGGTGCATAATGAGTTTTCCGGATGGGTGGGCAAAAGCTTTGAAACGTTGAATATCGTAGCGAATTATAACCTGATCTACAACGCCTCCCTCATGGTGGAGGAAGGCGTCGGATATGCATTAACTCTGGATAAGCTGGTTAACACCAGTGGAAACAGCAATCTGGTATTCCGTCCGCTGAAGCCTGCCCTGAAAGCAGGCCTGAATATTGTGTGGAAAAAATACCAGGTATTTTCCAAAGCGGCCAGGATTTTCCTGAGCCGGCTTCAGGAAGAAATGAATATTGTACAGTACTAGTACTACAGCGTGTTTTACAAACACACGCTGTCTTCTGTTATAACCGGACAGAAACAAAGGTACCGTCCCTGGCTTCCACATGTACTATCTCAAGCCCTTTGTATTCCTTTAATACCATACGGCATTCCCGCACCAGCGACTGAAGAAGCTCTTTGGTAATCACCTCCCCATAGGGTGCCGGAACCGATTTTCTCAAATCCTCCACGACGGCTTCCGGCAGGAAACGGACTGCTGCATCTGCCAGAGCCAACGGAACAGGCAGCCGCATATTCACATCCTTGGAACGGATAATAATGCGCATCAGCTCCTCCTCCCGCCACTATCCGATATAAATTCTGACCGTCGTGCCGTCAGAACTGTTCACTTCCACTATATTTCCCAGGGTTTCATTATCAATGCATTCAAGAACCGAGGCCGTCAGCGCTTCCAGATCGATCCCTTCCAGCTCTTCGCTTTTAATAGGAAGCTTTCCCGTTACCTTTAGCATCTGTCGTATAATTTTTACCGGAAGCTGGATATTTACCTTATCCCCGGCCGGACTGTCCACAATCACACGCAGCATTTTATTTTCATAGGGAATATTGCTGTTAACAATTGCCGTCTGTTCATATGCATCTTGATCATAATCAGCCGTTTCCCCTTCCGGCACGGTGCCTTCCAGCGCTTTTAACAATTCCACAGCCTGTTCTGCGGAAAGCTTCCCTTCTTCTACCATTTTTAAGATTCTTAGTTTTTCATCCATATCCTTTTCCTCATTTCCGCGCTGTCATCACCGTTCCTTCCGGCCAGCGCTTATCTGTCAGCCGAATCCGCCGGACATCCGATCCGTGTCCGCCCATTACGGCCCTGATTACTTTTCCTTCATCTGCTCCAATGCTTCTTCCGGGGTGATTTCCCCGTTTTCCAAAGCGCTCAGAATTTCCTTTTTGCGCGAAGAAGAGGGGGCAGGGACGGCTGTCTTTGGCTTTCCATCCAGTTTTCCTATGATATCATCCAGCCTGGATCGCACCGTCGGATAGGAAATCTTAAGTTCCTTTTCCACTTCCTTTATGTTTCCCCGGCATTTCAAAAAGGTTTCCGCAAAAAAGAGGTCCTCGGTACTGAGATAATCAAATTTGCTGAGGCAGAAATCATTTTCAATGACCGTATCGCAGTTTTCACATTGGAGCTTGACAACTTTAAGCTTTTTCCCGCATACGGGGCAGCTGCTTATAACCTGGTACATTCTGTCACCTTCTTTCCTTTCCGCTGCTTTCTGTTTACTTATTATGTGTTTAATATAAACCCCAATTTTAATAATGTCAATATTAAAATTAATATAATTAATATTTATATTCATTATTTTAATTTTATGTTATAAATAATTAATTAATATTTTTTTAGGGGCGGCTTTGGAATACGGTTCCAAATATGTTGTGCAAGTTATGCATTACCATTAGCGGGAATGAATTATGAAATACACGCTCTGGCAATTATCCCCTTATTGTGGTAGAATTTTTATAAAGTACACAGGAAGAAATGGAGGGATTTCCTATGAAACAGTGCCCCAACTGCGGAGAACTTATCGGCGATGATGTCAAGGAATGTTTCAACTGCCATTATAGTTATTTTCACAGACGCGTGATAAACTCCAATGAAATAGCCAATATCCGTTATGCTAATGAGCAGCTGGCCCGTGAAAGGGAGGAACAGCAGAAAGAAAAAGAAAGGCAGAAAGAAGCCCAGCTTAAAAAGAATCCTCTATATGAATATAAAACAGTCATTATAAACGATTTATCCACCGGGGAAATTGACGGCAAAGCCTTTAATATGGCGCTGAGCGAATATGCGGAACAAGGATGGAGGCACCATTCTGTTTTTGTAAATGAAGTAGGCAAAACGGTAAGCCCTATGATGTTTATCCAGATTAGTCTCAATGCAACTATAGATCAGACCATTCTGATTTTTGAGAGGTGTATAAAGACGGAAGACGCTTGAGGCCGGCTAGCGCACCGGTAACGGTCTGAACACCGCATTCCCGTATTTCGCGGTATAGAAAAAGGGATGATTTCCGTTCACCGCCATTTTCATGAAATCTTAATTTGTCATCCCCCTTCCCAAATGCTACACTTAACTTATATAAACCCTTTGAAGGAGGTATGAAAATGTATCAGATTTCAAATTTCATGGACAATGACGATATCAAGACGCTGGCAAATGCCGGCCCGTTTACGGTTATTGAATACGAGCGGGATCTCAGTGTGATGCCCTCATCTGCTACAGTGGCCTATTTCAGCAGTAAAATGAATGTGCGTAAGCGTCAGGTGGTCTGCGACCTGAGCAAGGCTAATGTGACCATCCAGGCCGGAGCCATGCAGTGGATGCTGGGAAACGTAAATGCCACCACCGGTATTAAGGGAGTGGGCGACTTGTTCGGAAAAGCCGTGCGCGGCAAGGTTACCGGCGAATCCGCAATCAAACCGGAATACACCGGGGACGGCGTCCTGGTACTGGAACCTACATACAAGCATCTGATTCTGATGGATGCCGCAGACTGGGGCGGTTCCGTCGTCCTGGATGACGGTCTTTTCCTTGCGTGTGATTCCAGGCTCCAGCATAAAGCGGTTATGCGTTCCAACCTCTCCTCTGCGGTCGCCGGCGGGGAAGGCCTGTTTAACCTGAGCCTGAACGGCAGCGGCGTATTCTGCATCGAAGCGGACTGCCCGAAGGAGGAACTGGTGGAAATCACCCTCCAGAACGATGTGCTGAAGGTAGACGGGAATATGGCAATCGCCTGGAGCGGCAGCCTGCAGTTTACGGTGGAACGCTCCGGGAAATCCCTGATTGGTTCCGCTGCCTCCGGGGAAGGCCTTGTAAATGTATACCGGGACACCGGAAAGATCCTGATGGCGCCGGTTTCCAAAATGCCTAACGTATGATGAAGCTTTTATTATAAGAAAGATACAGGGTATTACGCCCCTTAACCAAGAAACAGGAATAAGCCGGGTAATTGCCTGTAGGAAAAACGGCCATACTTTTTATGGTATGGCCGTTTTATCAATCTGTTTTACGGATCCCTGCCCGCTGTATTCCGGGCCTATTTCACATCCGCTCTTGCCAGGGCATCCTTATAATACTTAAATTCGGTAAACACTTCTCCGGTATAGGGATTCTTCTTATTTTTCACCGACTTGTATACAATATAGCCCAATGCGGCGGCGTTGGTGAGCAGCGCCAGGGCACTGACAACAAACATTGCCGTAGGGTTGGCATTGGCCGCACCGCCCGCGGCAATACCGTTCATGGTGCCGTCCGCATACTGAACCGGTATGGCTGCCCATTTATATACTGCGGAGCCGTCCGGGAAGGTTTCCTGGAAAAGCGGGAAAACCTGGGCGAACATACACCACATACAGAGCGTATTGGCGCGGTTCATGATCCAGCCGCCCTTGTTCCAGAAAAGAGCTGCAATCGTAGGGGCCAGCAGCAGCGCCACCCCGCAGAACCAGGCATGGGTGGGCAGGCAGTTATAAGTATAGGCGAAATTCCATATATCATATACCACGATATAGACCCAGATCATATCCGGCCATATCATGTCCTTTTTATCCCTGGAAGCGTAAACCGCCCACCAGCCGGTCATGCACAGGATGTTGAGAATCCCTGCGACTGCGTTCATGATATTATGCCAGCCGCCATACAGCCAGACACTTTCCGACGACATCCACCAGGAATTCCAGCCGTTAGCCGCCGATTCAAAATCACTCGCAACGGCAATCAGGATGTTAACCGCCACAATAGCAAAAGGAAATGCCCTGAACCAATGCTTTTTGCCGATACCCCAGCCATATTTAATCATCATAAAACCGATACAGCCGGCCAGTGACGCATATAGCTTGGCATAATGGAACCACCCGTTCATATACAGATGGGTCTGGTTCTGAAGCGCCCACTCCGCCCCCTGCCCGGCTGCAGCTTCTATTACCACAAAATAAACCGTGAGCGCTGCCGGCAGGACGCCGAACATGAACAAGCCTCCGAATTTGCTCCTTCTTGAAAATTCATTCAGCAGGATAAGCGCCGCCAGAACAGCCAGCATGGCAACCCACTGATAAACCGCATTACTGCCGTAAACATGAAATAACATAAACTCCCCTCCTCGCCTTTCTTTCCGTCAGCCGCTTTCAGCAGGCCTCAATTTCTTTAATGCTGCACTCATTTCCCGTAACCAGACAGGTATCCCAGCTGCCGCAGCTGGGACACTGCCGTCCGTAACGCACAGTGGGGTAGGTCTTTTGGCAGGCTTCGCAAAGCGTCACGGCAGGAAGTATTTCTATTTTCAAATCCGAATCCTTTAACAGCTCCGATTTCTTACGGTAATACTTCCAGCAGTCCGTCATATACTCCGGAACCACTCCGCTCACCTCTCCCACCTCAAGCGTCACCGATCCGATTTCCGTCAGCCGGTTTTCCTCTGCCACCGCATCCAGCGTCCGGGAAATATGTACGATAATACCCAATTCATGCATTCCCGCTTTCCCGTCCCTTCTTTCCTTTTCGTAGAATCCGGATTTCGCGCTTCAGCATATAAGGAAGAATGGCCTTCATCTTGTCCTCCGCCTTATACATCTTGCTGGCCTCCGGCAGATCTCTGCTGAGATGAATCGCATCAAATTCGCATTTGGTGGTACAAATGCCGCAGCCTATACACTTATTGGGATCCACCACCGTGGCTCCGCAGCCCAGGCAGCGGTTCGCTTCCGCTTTTACCTGCTCTTCGGTAAAAGTACTGCGTAAATCACTAAAGTCCGTCCCGGCATCGGGGCTTTTCCGTCCCGGAACCTGCCGCTTCGCATTATCGAAGGATTCCGGATCCAGCCTGAGATTCTCTTTATCCAGCTCCACAAACATTCTCCGGTTTCTGCCTATTGTAAGGCTCTGTCCTTCATGTACAAACCGGTGTATGGATACACAGCCTTCTTTTCCTGCCGCAATGGCATCAATGGCAAATTTCGGCCCCGTATAAACATCACCTCCTGCAAAGATATCCGGTTCCCCGGTCTGATACGTCAGAGGATCGGCCTTTACGGTTCCGTTTTTATTGATTTCCACCTTCGTTCCCGTTAGCAGCTCTCCCCACCGGACGGACTGTCCGATAGATACCAGGACAGACTCGCATGCCACCCGGAGCAGCTGTTCTTCGTCATACCGGGGATGGAACCGGCCGTTCTCATCAAATACAGAAATACATTTTTTAAATACCACTCCCGATACTCTTCCGTTTTCCATAATGATCTCCTTCGGTCCCCAGGAATTGCAAATCGTAATTCCCTCTTCCAGTGCCTCCGCAACCTCGTCCGCCGCTGCGGGCATGGTTTCCCGTGTTTCCAGGCAATACATGGCTGCGGCTTCGGAACCGGCACGCAGAGCCGTTCTCGCCACATCCACCGCCACATTCCCGCCGCCGATTACCACAGTGCGGCCGGCAAGCCGGACGTCAGCCGCATCCTGATTCACGGAACGTAAGAATTCCAGACCTGTAAGCACACCTTCCGCCTCTTCTCCCGGAATTCCCGCCCGGCGTCCGTCCTGGGCCCCTATGGCAACATAAAACGCTTTATAACCTTCCCTGCGCAGCTTCTCTATGGTAGTATCCCGCCCCACTTCTATCCCGCACCGGAATTCCACTCCCATAGACCGAAGGACATCAATTTCCGCCTCGATGACATCCTTTTCCAGCCGGAAAGACGGGATGCCGTTCAGCAGCATACCGCCGGGACGTTTTTCCTTTTCAAAAACAGTAACCGGATATCCGCTTCTTTTTAAATAAAAGGCAGCCGACATTCCCGCAGGCCCCGCTCCGATCACGGCAATCTTTTCCGGAAAGGGCTTTCCTGAATAATTCAGCATCTGCGGAATATAACGGTTCCGGGCATACAGCTCCTGCTCTGCAATGAATTTTTTGATCTCGTCGATTGCCACCGCATTGTCAACCGTTCCCCTGGTACAGGCATCCTCACAGCGCCGGTTGCAGATAGCGCCGCATACCGCCGGGAACGGGTTTTCCGTCTTAATCAGCTTCAGCGCATCCATATATCTGCCCTGGGAAGCCATCTTAATATAACCCTGTACCGGAAGATGGGCCGGACAGGCCGCCTTGCAGGGAGCCGTCCCGGTATCATAGCAGTTGATCTGGTTTTTGTCCCGGTAGTCCACACTCCACTTTTCCCTGCCCCATTTTGTTTCATCCGGCAGTTCCTGCCTGGGATATTCGATCTCCCCGCTTTTGGTACACAGCTTCTGCCCCAGTCTGGCGGCTCCGGAAGGACAGTATTCCACACATCTGCCGCAGGCCACACAGTCTTCTTTTGTCACGCTGGCGCGATAGGCCGAGCGGGACATATTCGGGGTATTGAACAACTGGGAAGTCCGCAGACCGTTGCACACGCCCACCGCACAGTTGCATATGGCAAAAATTTTCTCTTCTCCGTCGATATTGGTGATTTGATGGACATAGCCGTTATCCTCTGCCCGCTGCAGGATCTCCATGACTTCATTGATATCAATATAGCGGCCCTTCCCCGTTTCCACCAGGTAATCGGCCATATCCCCCACGCCTATGCACAGATCATCCTCCAAATCGCCGGTCCCTTCCCCGCGCACGCGCTGCTGGCGCCTGCAGGAGCAGGCCCCTACCGCATATTTATCCTTGTACTTATTCAGCCAATAGGAAATATGCTCGATGCTCGCCGACTCCTGCCTGGCCGGAATCGCTTTTTCCACAGGGATGACATGCATGCCGATTCCCGCTCCGCCGTAAGGCACCATGGGTGTTACCTTTTCCAGCGGAAGCCTGGCCATCTGTTCAAAGAAATCAGCCAGCTCCGGATGCTCCTCCACCTGTTTTGCATTCATCATCATAAATTCCGCACAGCCGGGGACAAACATAGGAAGCACATATTGTTTATGGTGATCCTCATTCTCCCAGTTGTATTCAATCAGGCCGATTACGCTCATCTCCTGAAGCAGTTCTTCGGTGCGCTCCACGCTCTTTTTACACCGCCTGGCAATCCACTGTGCGGTAGCCGGGACCCTCACCTTCATGGCCAGGGCAACCTCCGCCATCTCATCCGTTATCACACATGCCAGTCCCCAGTACTCCGGATCCTCCACGGTCACCTTCACGCCGATCCGGTCCGTTATTTTCTGACCCAGTTTCAGAATCAGCTCTCTTCCCTCCGCCATACTTCATCTCCTTTGTTTTTGGCAATATTCACATCATTCCGAACAAAGCATCTGCTTATTCATTATTTATATTATATAACATCACACCTGATTATACAATTTTTTTGTTATATTTCTACAAAATAATAACAATAACAGCATCCATCCTGTGAATCCGCCTCCGGCGGGTGACAATGTTCTGCCGTGGCTGCTTTAGCAGCTTCCATACCTTACAGAGAGGCTTTGAACCCGTGGCTGCGGAAACAAGGCTGTCACTTTTATTGCACGGATAACCAAAGAATATGTTGACAAGTTAACTTGGCAGTGTTATTCTGTGTTTGACAAGTTAACTTGGTATTCAGAAAGGGAAAGCTCTTTATGGAAAAGGAAGAAATACTGGAAAAAAGCCGTAAGGAAAATAAGAACCGGGATATTTTTGAAAAAGAGGTTCTGAAGGAAGGCGGGAATATCGGAGGCATTGCCGCCGGAATCCTGGCGACCCTGTTCTTTATTCTGCAGATAGCAGCGGGCGGGGGTATCAATTACGGATTGTATGCCGTGGTATTTTCTATCCCTTCGGCCGCCTTTACCGTGAAAGCCGTCCGCATGAGGCGCAGGCACGAAATCGCAATGTCGGTGTTTTATACCGTTTTTGTTCTTGCACTCTCCGCAGCCCATATCTTTAACCTGTTCACGGCGCCGGCAGTACGGTAAGGCGGTGGTATTATGAACGAAGACCTCATCCTGAAGAACCGTCTGAGAGAAGCCAGAAATGAAAAGAAGCTGTCCCAGTCCCAGCTGGCGGAACTGGTAGGCGTATCCCGCAACACCATAAGCTCCATCGAAACCGGACAGTTCAGCCCCACTGCCAAGCTTGCTCTCATCCTGAGCATTGCACTGGACAAGAAATTCGAAGAATTATTTTATTTTGGCTGAAGTAACCCGCAATCTGTTTTGGGAGGTTCCCTATGTTTACATGCCTGCAAGGAGGCTATAATACCCGCCATCCCCGGACCTTTTTCAATTCCCGTCCCCAAGGCTCCGATCACTTTCTGCTGCTCCTGGTAAGGACACAGACCGCATTTTGTATAGACGGGCACAGTTTTGCGGCTGAATCCGGGAGCATTGTCCTTATTCAACCGAATACCCCATACCGGTACCATGGCACCGGCAGCGAATATTCCGACGACTGGCTGAGTTTCCTTTGTCCGGATCCGGAGGCCTTCCGAAATTCCGGTATTGATTTTCATATGAGCATCCCCATCGGCAATCCGGATATGTCATCCTCTTATATCAGGCAGATCCTGCTGGAAAAGTCCTGCATTTCGGAGGAGTACAGGAACCAGAATATCCATATGTTGTTTTGCGTTCTCTTTAATAATCTGCGGCTTGCCTGCATGAAAAAAGCCAGGGACAGGCTCTGCAGCCCTTATTTTTCCAAAATGCAGAACCTGCGCCTGTCCCTGGCATCCGAACCCTACCGTGAGTATACGCCGGCGCTTCTGGCCGGCCCGATGGGAATAAGCGCCTCTTATTTTCAGCACCTGTATACAGAATTTTTCCATATTTCCCTGCGTTCCGACCTGATACGGATGCGTATTGAATATGCAAAGGGCCTGCTGCAGAATACGGACATGTCCATAGAGGATATCGCCGAGGCCAGCGGCTATTCCAGCAAAATCCATTTTTACAGACAGTTCCGCCGAATTGCAGGAACCACGCCTTCCGTTTACCGCAGTTCCTTTTATCAATGACTCAAACTTTGCAGACAGCGGGTGAAGGGGCATTTGGCAGCTGTGCAGTTTGAGTCGTTGCGTTTACCCTGTTTTATAACATAATTTCAATTTGCATGGTTACCTTGCGCAAGTCCGGATTCAGATCCTTATCTTCCGTCATTTCCAGATAAGGGTACCCCGCTGCGCTCCAGTGTACCCGCCGGATACCCATATGCCTTCCCAATGTCTTACCTTCTCTGTCATGAGGCACCGCATGATATATCAGCAAGTCGTCCCCGCTTTCCGGATCTTTAATAAAACAATTGTGTCCCGGCCCGAATTCCCCCGGAACACTTTCCTTTGTCAGGACAGGATAAGGCAGCCAGTCCCAGCCGTCCGGTGAAAGCAGATTATTGCCTCTGCGGGCATGGAGAAGGCCGACACAGTACAAATCCGCCAGCCCGGTACTGGATCCGGATATGGTAACAAACAGATCGTCCCCATGCCGGAGCAGATAAGGGCCTTCATCCACCTCCGTCTCATAACGGTCCCAGCCATATACAGGCCGGAGAATTCGGACCGGATTAGTAGTCAGCTGCCAGGGCGCAGCCGGATCGATTGTTGCTATATATATGTCTGCCGATTCGGCAACCGTATGATCCGGTGATTTATCCGCAAAACACCGGTCCGACCACATGATATAATGTACACCGTCCACACAGAACCAGGTCATGTCCAGGGTAATACCGTCCTCCCGCAATTCCGTGCCGTCCGGTTTCACCACCAGCCGGGGAGCTTCCCAATCCTGCGGTTTTGCCGGATCCCCATTACACCGAAGCACATGGCTTCGTACCGTAGTCCAGGATTTCTCTCCTACCGTAGTGAACAAATACGGGACTCCGCAGATGATATGCAGTTCCGGAGCCCACATATTGGCATGTATGGTATCGGACTCAGGCATGGTATACACCGCAACCGGTTCTGCCTCCGCCAGCCCTTCCAGGGTATCGCTTATCCGAAGGGTTACGCTCCTCTGGCCGGATGCAGATAAGTAGAATTTACCGTTTATCCGGCAGATACACGGATCCGACATATGCGCATCCAGGAAAGGGAACGGGTAATGCCTCTGCCTTATTTCCCCGCTTATACTGACTCTGCCGGGACAGGAAAAGTCAATGGCTTCCCATTCCTCACGGTTCCAGCAGACAGACTTTTCATGAGTGGAACCGTCATTGTACAGACATACAGCTCCCGGCAGACTGCCAAATTCCGGTTTTTCCCCTGCTTTCACAGTGAGCGTAACCGGAGCGGTGCCGGTATGGGATATCTCCCCCAGATACCGTTCCATCCGCTGGACTTCTTCCTCGCTTACCTCCAGGATACTCCCCGGTACGGCATTGTCTATCCCACAGCTTCCGGCTTCTTCAAAGACCGTCTCCGGGCAAACCTGTATCTCTTCCATCTCCTGAAAAAAACGGGTACGGCCGCACATATGCCCTTTCCTATTCTCCCATTCCAGACGGTAAGACTGTTTTTCTTCCTCCCAACGGCACCGGGGTCGGCGTATCTCTTCCCCGCCAGCCTTCAGGAATCCGCCTTCCCGGAAACGCACCAGATCTTCAGACCAGAACAACATGATGCAACCCGTGCTCAGCGGATCCGGTGCCTCCTGGTTTCGGCGTACGGCACAGACGCCGAAGGTTCCATCCTGTTTTCGGAAAAGCCAGGGATCCAGAAGTGTCTTGGTCGTCCCTCCCGGTCTCCCTTCTGTAAAATCCGCTTCAGGAAACAGGATACCCGTATTATTCCGCAGCGGAATATATTCCTTACCGTCACGGCTTACCGCCAGGTGCATGGCATCATTCACATCACAGTTCCTGGCCGTAAGCCCGGGATAATTGCCGCTGTTTCCGCTGTCATAACAGGGATCCCCTTTTTTGGTATAAGCAAATACAAAAGCCATTTCTTATTTTCCTTCCTTCCGTGTGTCGGACACTCCCCCCAGGGCTGTCACTCACCGCAATCCTTGTCTGCAGCCCGTTCATACCGCTATACTTCATTTATACGGAATTGCAGTAGTTAAGTAAATATCATACTTTGCTAATTGTTAACCTTTTCTGCTATGAATTCACGTATGATCGGAAGAACTATCTTCTCCTGACGGCACCGCTTCCTCTTTTTGCTATATTTCCTAAATTTTCTTCATGGATATGGATTTACATAAGCTTTTTATGTACTTGACCGCCTAGCAGTTGCTAGGTATAATAATATATAGCAAATGTCACATACGTAAAGGAGGCATACCATGGAAACGAAGGAGCTGATACAGGAAGCCGCTTTGGATTTATTTTCACACAAGGGCTTTGATTCCTCTTCGGTGCGGGATATTGCGGCAAAAACCGGCATCAGGGACAGTTCCCTGTATTTTCATTTTAAAAATAAGCAGGCGATACTGGACTCTCTCATGGACCGGTATATCCAGATATCCCGGCAGATGATGGACCGTTTGGAGGAAGGGCTGGGCCACATTACGGCAATGGATGATAAACATTTTTACGCGGTTACGGAACAATACATCCGGTACTTTTTTTTGGATCCTTTTATCAGCCGGATGATTATGCTCATGAATCATGAACGCAGCCATAATGACAGAATCCGGGATCAATATGTCCGTTGGTGTATAGAAAAGCCTCTTGCCTTTCAGACAATGGTCATGAAGAAGCTGCTGGACATCGGTTATCTGGAAGGAAAGGATCCCGCCCATATCGCCCTGGAATACTATTCTCCGATCTTCTTATATTTCAGTCAATATATGAACCATTCCTATACGGAGAAAGAGAAGGAACGCTTCAGGAAAGCGGTAATGTCTGCGGCACAGAACTTTTTAGCAACCTATCGGAAGGGGAACTGATATGAATATATTTATCACCGGCGCAAATCAGGGAATCGGTTATTATCTGGCAGAAGGTCTGTTGGAACTGGGACACCGGGTGACCGTATTGGATGTGGAAACCACAAAGCTGCTTACACTGCAGGAGAAATATCCCGGACAGCTTCTGCCCCTTGTCTGTGATGTCAGGGATACGGCCGGTATGCGGGCCGCCGTGCAAAAAAGTGCCGATACCTATGGCGCTATTGATATCGCCATCCATAATGCCTGCCTTTGTACCTTTGGCTTCATGAAGGATACCGGTACCCCTGTATACGAAGAAGTATTCAATGTAAATTATTATGGGGCGCTGCGGCTTGCCAGGGCTGTTGTTCCGTATATGGAAAAGGAGGGAAAAGGCAGGGTGATTTTCACAAGTTCCGGCGTAGGTGTAATGGGTTTTCCCGATATCAGCCCCTACGCCTCCTCAAAAGGCGCCGTGGAAGCCCTCGCCAAATGCCTGAACCTTGAATATATGGACAAAGGGATACGGTTCCAGCTTTTTCATCCGCCTCTTACCCGGACCAAATCCGCCGCCCCGCTTCCGATCCCCAAGGATTTTATGGCCGATCCGCTAGCGGTGGGACACGGCCTTGCCCGCCGTATTAACAAAAAAAGCTTCTATATCTGCCATACGGCAAGGCAGCAGCTGCTGACGGCTTTATGTTATCTTTTCCCCGTTAAAATGGGTGAATCCATGAGTAAACTGTTAAAAAAGAAGCGAAGTGTATCGTAAAACCTGAGAAAGAACCAGGGCGGGCGTAAACTTTGTTTATGTCTGCCTGCAGGAGGTTATTAACAAATGTTTTATTTTATCAGACATGGTTCCGCCGACTATTCGGAGCGGAACACTAAAATATATCAGGACTTCGGCGTTAATCTTGCCCCTCTTTCACCGGAAGGAGTGAAACAAATAAAAGCTTCGGCAAAGGACAGCCGACTTCAGGGCGCAGATATTATCCTGTCTTCTCCATATACGAGGGCGCTGCAGACTGCCGCTATTTTATCCCGGGAGCTCCGCGCAGATATCATCGTGGAAACCGATTTGCATGAATGGATGGCAAACAAACACTACATATACGAAACGGACGAAAAGGCAGAAATAAGTTACCATGAATTCCTTTCTTCCGGCGGCGTATACCCTGCCGGAGAAGAAAAAGAATGGGAAGACTGTTCCGCCATGAAAAAAAGAGCTATGGCTGTACTGGACAAATACAGGGAATACGATAAAGTAATCGTAGCCTGTCATGGAATGCTTATAAAAGCAGTATGCAATGTCCGCCATCCGGCCAACGGAGAAATAGTGGAACTGAATCAAAGAGATTCCTATTGACGGTATATCCAGGAAGTTTATAATGTAGGTAGTACCCCGGATCTAAACTGCCTTCCCCAGGGCTGTACGGCTGCCGTTCGGTGCGAAATATACGACTCGATGAGGTGGCTCTTTATGAACATTCGAACTTCTATGTACCGGATAGTTTTCCTGCTCATAGCTCTTCCTTTTTTGCTTTTCAGCATGGTAATCACCTATATATACTCTTCCAGACTGGAAAAAGCACTCACGGAAAGCCTGCAGGTGGTAGCCGGTACACAGGTGGCGGAAATGACGGACTTTTGTGAACAGCAGAAGGATTACCTGACTATGATCGGCTCCATGGATATTTGTCTCGCCGCGATGCGGGGAGAACTGGACGATGATATGCATAGGTACCTTGATAATATGTTTTACTCCAGGGTGGAAAGCATGAACTATCTGAAGGTACTGGCCCTGGTTGACCGGGACCTCCGTGTAGCTGCCTGCAGCGAAGAGCACAGTGATATTGCTGATGACGGGATCCGTACGTTAATCCAAAACATGGGCGGTCAGCCGTTTTATTTTTCCGATATTTTAATCGACGGTCAGGGCAGCAAAACATTGGTTGCCATTGCACGGATTGAGCACCAGGGGGAAACGCTTGGATATTCCCTGATGGAAATCAATCTGGATTTTTACGAAAATATACGGAAACGGGCGGAGCTGTGGAATGATGCCACCTTTTATCTTCTGGACGGAAAGATGCAGATTATCAGTGCCGGCACAGTGGAAGAACGCCGGGACGATTTTGTCACTTCCGCCGCAGAACGGAAAGATTACCTCAATAAATACAGGGAAATTGATTTCGAAACCAATCCCCGGGGCAGCTTCCAGTATAAGGTCGGGGGCAAAAGCTATATCACCTACTATTCCGATGTTACTTATACGCATTGGCGGATTATGCTGTCAGTGAATCTGGACAACTATCAGTCACGGAAAAGTGTTTATTATGTCATGGCCTTTTTTATGGTTTTCCTTTGCTCTATTCTTGCTGTCTGGATCGGGGCCTTTGCTTCCAGACGTATTGTCCATCCGGTAAAAAGCATTTCCGATACTCTGAAGAATATCCGCCGGACCCAGGATTATTCTCTCCGGGTGCCGGCAGGACGCAAGGATGAAATAGGCAGCCTGTCTGTGGAAATCAATAATCTGATTGATTATATTGAAACAGAAAATCTGTACAAAGCACAGACACAACGGCTTCTGCAGCAAAAGGCCGAACAGGATGCTCTTACCAAGGTACTGAACAGGGAACGAATCAGCCAGTTTCTCCAGGAATCCCTGGAAAAGCATCGTTCTGACGGCACAGCCATTGCCGTACTTTTCCTTGACATTGACGATTTTAAAATATTTAATAACAATTACGGACATCATGTGGGCGATCAGGTTCTGCTGTTTCTGACCTCCCTGCTTACCCGGGAATCCGGCGGCACCGTAGGTCGGGTTGGCGGAGATGAATTCCTGGTGATAGTGGAAGATCAGGAAAATGTCCGTCATCTGGATTCGTGTCTGCTGCGGATCGAACAAGCCGCCCGGAGCCAGTTTGTAGTACGCGGCAGCGGCTGCCGGCTGCCTATCTTCTGCTGCATCGGCGCCGTACAGATAGACTTTGCCGCTTCCCCGGACGAAGCTCCGGACGCAGAAAAGGTGATCACCATGGCAGATGCCGCCATGTATCAGGTTAAGAACAACGGAAAACAGGGACATCGTATCCTGGATTACAGCTCCTTTCAGGCAGCGGCAATCCCCTGAAAATAAGGATCCTTCTATGGAAACAGATCCGCGAAAAGAAGAGCCATGAAAACAGGGTCCGCGGAAAACCGCGGGCCCTTCTGTATCCGGTATTTTGTTTATTTTTCCACACGGATTATTTTCACATCATATTTGGAAAGCATTTCTCCTTCCGGTACCTTCTCACCGGTGATCATATCCATATATCCCGTCAACTCTTCCGGTACCGGAAGTTCTTGATCCTTGAAATTCAGGACAAAATAAAAGCTGCAGACATCCGTTTCCCTGCATGTGATTTCAAGTCCCCCAGCACCGCTTATTACAGGCTGTACCGCCGCATCAGCCACAGCCATGTCCATCACCCGGGAAAGACCTTCTTCCTCGACATTAGTACCTATATAATAGACAAATCCCTCACCAAAATGATTTTTTGTAACGGCAGGGCATCCGGCGTAGAAATCACTTCCGTATTCCGCCAGGATTTCGGCCCCTTCCGTATGCATCAGTTCACATACCAGCCCGCAGGATACCTTTGTACCATCTTTGAAAACCACTTCATTGGATTGTTCCGGAGAAAGGGCATCCACTTCTTCCACCCACACGCCGGCAAGCTCCCGCAGCGGTCCGGGGTAACCTCCGGGAAACACATTATCCGACTGATCGGCAATCCCGCACATGTAGGTAAGAATAAGCACACCTCCCTTTTCCACAAAAGAGGTGAGCGCTTCCTTCATCCCTTCCTTTATCATATAAAGCACAGGTGCCACCACCACCTTATAGCGGCTGAAATCCGCATCGAAGGGAATGAGATTCACCGGAATATTGCGTTCATAAAAATAGGTATAATACTGATGGATATGTTTTACATAGGTAAGGTCAACAGACGGCCCGCTGGTGTATTCCAAAGCCCAGTAATTATCCCAGTCAAAGATAATACCGGTCTCCGCCTCATTTACGGAACCGGGAGTCACCGCCGAAAGACGTTCCAGCTCCAGTCCCAGCTGGCGTACCTCACGGAATACCCTGGTATTATCCGTCCCCGCGTGCTCAATCACCGCTCCATGGAATTTTTCACAGGCTCCCGCACTCCGGCGAAGCTGGAAAAATTGTATGGTATCCGCTCCGTGGGCTATGGTCTGATAACTCTGGGCGCGCATCTGCCCCGGCTTTTTCAGGGAATTATACTGCTGCCAGTTCTGCTGGCTGGGTGTCTGTTCCATGAGCATGAACGGCGCATCCTTTAACCCTCTCATCAAATCATGGCACATCGCCGTATAACTCCAGGGTGTATCGTATCTGGGATAATTATCCCAGGAAACCACATCCATTTCTTTCGCCCACTTAAAATAATCCAGCCCTTTATAAGTCCCCATCAGGTTCGTGGTGATCGGCGCTTCCGTATCAAAACGGCGTATACTGTCCCTTTCCATCCTGTAATTGGAAAGCATGCTGTCGGACATAAATCTTCGGTAGTCTATCGAAATTCCTGCAAAAGCTGTTTTTCCGCCCTGCAGCCCTTCACTCAATGCATTGGGAAGTACAATTTCATCCCAGTCATAAATGGTATGTCCCCAGAACTCCAGGTTCCATGCCTGATTAAGAGCCTCCAGCGTCTTGTATTTTTTCCGCAGCCATATACGGAATGCCTTTTCACAGTTTTCACAATAGCATTCCCCGCCGTACTCATTATTTACATGCCAGCAGGTTATGCGTCCGTTCTTCCCATATCGTTCCGCCAGCTTTTCAGCAAGGGCCGCCGCAAATCTTTGGTAAACCGGGGAATTCGGGCATGCGTTGTGGCGCTGTCCGAATTTATGGTGCCTTCCTTCGTAATCGGTCCTGGATACCTCCGGATAGCGTTTCACCATCCATGCCGGAAGGGCCGCAGTGGAGGTTGCCAGTACAATATCATAGTTTTCCCGGCTCAGCATATCCACTATATCATCCAACTCGGAAAAATCATATCTCTCTTCTGCCGGCTGGATTTTAGCCCAGGAAAATACATTTACCGTTGCGCTGTTAATGCGGGCATTTCTAAATATCCGCATATCTTCTTCCCATATTTCCCTGGGCCACTGGTTGGGATTGTAGTCTCCCCCGTATAAAATTCTTTTAAACTGACTTTTCATAACATCCTGTCCTTTCTTCCTCATGAGCTTCCGCCTTGCAAGAGCCGCCGGTTCCGGCCGCAAGCCCTCTGCACCGTCATTATATTATGGATGGACAGCCGGATGTGTAATATGTTAAGCTAAATAATATAACATTATGAAACAGGTGAGTATATGCCAATCATATTCCGCAGCACACCGGTAAGCGAACCCTTAACCTTTGATTCCGTAGGAAACCACTGGTCCCAGGAAAGCGTCCGGCGCCCGAAGGGCTATCCCCTCTATCACTATCTTCAGACGGAAAAGGGGTGCGGGTGTATTGAAATCCAGGGAAAATCATATCTGCTGAATGAAGGGGAAGGTGTGCTGACCGCTCCCTTTGTACGCCATTCCTATTCCGGGAAAACAGAGGAATGGCTTACATTGTTTGCCACATTTACGGGAACCATCGAAAGCAGTATTGCCAAAATTCTTGGAAACCGGCAAATCGTTTTCATCGGGAAAGACCAGGGGACAAAGATTGCCTCCCTGATCGTTTCCATCATGGGCAAATATGAAAATCCGCCGGTGGATGCCAAAGCCCTTTCCCTTGACTGCTACGGCCTGCTTCTGCATTTTGTGGATGGCGTGTATACCCGTGACCTCATGGAAGATCCGTTGTATCAAAGATATATAGCACCTGTAATAAAAGAGATCGAAACAAATTATGACTCAGAGCTGACGGTAAAGGGGCTGAGCGGGCAGGTATATATTACCCCGCAGTATCTCTCCCGGCTGTTCGGGCGTTTTCTGGGATGCTCTGCCTATGAATATCTGACCACTTACCGAATTAACAAGGCAAAGGAATTCCTCCTGACCGATCCCCGGATGGAGGTCCAGAAAATCGCACAGCGGGTGGGCTTTCTGGATACCAGCCACTTTATTGCCATGTTTAAAAAGGTGACCGGACTTACGCCGCTGGAATTCAGGAGGCTGAACTGATTGGTAACGATGGGTTAATCAATACCGGTATATTTTTTTCTATTGTTTTATGCGCCGGTTTATTATACACTGTTAAAGTAACTCTTATTATAGAACATAACGGTACTCCTCCAAATGGCGAAAGAGGTACACATGGAATCCAATCGTCTTATATCCCGTTTCAGAAATTCAATCGCCTCCCAATCCATAAGGCGCGGCCTCACACTGGCTATCCCTTTTCTCATCATGGGTTCCTTCTCCCTGCTTTTCAGGAACTTCCCGAGTGACAGCTATCAGCTATTTATCCGGAATTATCTGGATGGAGCTGCCGTTGCCCTTCTTGATACCCTATACAACATCAGTCTTGGATCGCTGGCCCTTATCCTGTCCGTCACCATCAGCCTGTCCTATGGGCTTCTGGCTGAACCGGATACGTTTATCCTCTATCCTGTTGTTTCCGTATGCTCCTATCTGGCCTTCTGCGGAGGTATCCAGGAGCAAGAAGAATACATTTTCAACGCAGAATGGGTATTTACCGCCATGTGCATTACCCTGCTTTCCTGTATCCTGTTCCGCCGGATATTGAAGCTGAGCAACCGCCTTGACCGGCTGCATACCACAGGAGCGGAATATTTATTCAATATATCCATACAAAGCCTGTTTCCCGTTATCATCATCCTGGTCTTTTTTGCTGCCGTGGGATATCTGCTCCGTTCGGCATGGGGAAGCAGTAATATTACCAATTTCGGTTCTTATATATTCCTGAAACTATTTGACAAGTCCAGCAATAACCTGTTCGGCATCCTGCTTTATGTCATCATTACCCATATCCTCTGGTTCTTCGGCATTCATGGGACCAACACGCTGGAAGCCGTTTCCAGACGATTATTGGAACCTAATGTTTCCATCAACCAGTCTTTGCTGCTGGCAGGAAATGTGCCTACGGAAATTTTCTCAAAGACCTTTCTGGATACCTTTGTATTTCTGGGGGGATGCGGATGTGCTCTGAGTTTTGTCATTGCCCTTTGTATCGCCTCCCGAAAAAGCCATAACCGGAAGATTGCCTATGTGGCGCTGCCTTCCGCTTTCTTTAACATCAGTGAGATTGCCGTTTTCGGCTTTCCTATCATTTTCAATTTCACCATGGCGGTTCCCTTTATTCTCACGCCCGTGGTGCTGACCCTCACCAGCTACCTCGCAGCTGCCGCAGGGCTTGTACCTGTTGTGACCCAGTCTGTTGACTGGACGGTCCCGCTCCTGTTCAGCGGTTATAAAGCAACCGGATCCCTTGCGGGAAGCTTCCTACAGCTTATTAATGTTCTGCTGGGAGTCTGCATTTACATTCCCTTTATCAAACGGAGCGAGCAGAAGGAAACTGCCGAATTCCAGCGGATCGTCAGGTGTATGGAGAGTGATATGGCCGCGGGGGAAAGCAGCGGCACGCTGCCGTTATTTCTCAGCCACAAATATCCCCACAATTACTATGCCAAGACGCTCTCCCTGGATTTAAAAAATGCGCTCCGCCGCAACCAGGTAGAACTGTTTTATCAGCCCCAGACCACCGTAGAAGGGAATTTGCATGGAATAGAAGCTCTGCTTCGCTGGAAACACCCTGTCACCGGCTATATCTCTCCTCCGGTGGTGTTTGCCCTTGCCTATGAAGGGGGCTTTTTATACGAAATGAGCAGCTATCTGCTTCACCGTGCCTGCCGGGATGCCCATACCCTGGAACCCCTTCTGAACGAGGATCTGATTTTGTCGGTGAACATATCGGCAAAGCAGATGGAGGAAAATGGTTTTTTTGATAAAACACGGGACATCATAGAGAGCTATCAACTGAAACAGATTCATTTCATGCTGGAGATCACGGAGCGGGCCGCCATGAAGATTTCCGATTCCCTGCTGCATGACATGAACACGCTGAAAAGCAGCGGCATCACCTTCAGCCTGGATGATTTCGGTATGGGGCATAATTCCATTCTGTACCTCCAGGAAGGCATTTTTAATGAAGTCAAGCTGGACGGCCAGCTTGTTTCCCAGCTGCCGGGCAATGGACGTTCCAAGGATATCATATCCGGCATTATCCGGATGGCTGACAGTCTGGATTTACGTGTATTGGCGGAGTTCGTGGAAACAAAGGAGCAGCGCGATATGCTTGCGGAGTTAGGCTGTAACCACTATCAGGGATACTACTACAGCCGGCCGCTGCCGCTTGCGGAGTTGGTGGAATATATCAGCGTTACGCAGTCTCATACAGAACCCCTGCAAGCCGGCAGCACCGAAAAACAGCGAAACCTCCACTGATTCCTCCGGACCGCATCCGATCCGGAGATACGGCGCACGAAAAAGCACCGGTCAGTTTGATAAAATCTTAAAGTATCCTTTCAAGGGCGTATCCATAAGAAAAACAAACCATCAAAACACGCCGATAAAAGCCAGGACAGGTGCCACCCTTGCATCTGTAACCGTGAACCGGATCCCCTTTGTCCGCATTCCGCCAAGCTTCACAATCCGTTTATATCCGATTGTAGTTCCCGAAGCATTGGGTTTCCAGCTGCCGTCCTCTTCCAGAATACACACTTCAAACTGTTCCACCCGCTGGCTGAAAGCGATAGCCTCCTGCACTACCAGGTATGTAAGCCTGCATTCCTCTTCCCAGCGGAAGGTTATCTGAAGCTCCCTTTGTCCGTCCGGATTACGGAACCAGGTACTGTCACCGGGTTCCAGAAGAACCCTGCCGTCTTTTCCTTCGCAGTCTGCAGAAGGCAGCACCGTCATTTCGGCTTTCTCCGCCAGATTCACGCGGAAGGATTCCCGGATGAAATCTCCCAGCAGGAACACGCTTTTTCTGTCCTCCTCCCGGATCAACCCTTCCTTATCGGGAGGGATATTCAGAAGGAGCGTACAGTTTCCGCCCACAGATTTCAGGTATATCTCTTTCAGGTTTTCAAAGGAGCGCACCCTGTCATTTTCTTCCTCATGGTAAAACCAGCCCGGACGTATGGAAACATCCACTTCCGCCGGATACCAGATCAGCTTCTTTTCCTCCTTCAGGACATCCCTGCCGCCCAGATTCTGCGCCGTGCTGGAGATTTTTTTCTCCCGGAATTGCTCATTGTCCTCCTGCTGGCTGTCGGCAGCCACTTTTTCTGCGTCCGCCAGACCGGCAGCTACCACACTCCACTCGCTGGGTCTGGTATCTCCGGCTTCATTGCCGCACCACCTCACATCCGGTCCGCATCCGAAGATATTGGCTCCGGGCTGCAGGCGCCTGACCACTTCATAATACCGTTCCCAGTCATATACCTGCTTTTTCCCATTCTGCCCTTCCCCGCAGGCGCCGTCCAGCCAGACGGTGAAAATTTCCCCATAGTTCGTCAGAAGCTCCGTAAGCTGGTTCACATAGTAGTCGTCATACGGTTTTCCCGTTCCGTAGGCCGGATGGTTTCTGTCCCATGGAGACAAATAGACGCCGAATTGAAGCCCCTGTTCCCGGCAGGCCTGGGAAAGCTCTTTTACAATATCTCCTTTCCCCTCTTTATAGGGTGAATTTTTAACGCTGTGTTCCGTATAAGCGCTTGGCCAGAGGCAGAATCCATCGTGATGCTTGCAGGTAAGGATCAGGCCCGTCATGCCTCCTTTGGCCGCCGTTTCGGCCCACTGCCCAGCATCCAGCTTTTCGGGATGGAACAACGAAGGGGATTCTTCCCCGCTTCCCCATTCTTTCCCGGTAAAGGTATTGACTGTGAAATGGATAAAGCCGAAATACTCCATTTTCTGATGGGCAATCTGCCTGGGCGACGGCACAATGCCCGTCAGCCTCACATCCTCCCAATATCCGGGATATCTTTCTTCAGACCGCATTTCTTTTTCCTCCTGCTTCTTTGCGTATTTTTTATAGCTGTTCTGTCCTTGCCGCTGCATTCGCCCTTCCCTGTATCTATCCCTTAACTGCCCCGATCATAATCCCTTTCACAAAGTATTTCTGCATAAACGGATATACCATAAAAATAGGCAGGGAAGCCAACACGGTGATGGTCATTCTCACCCCTTTGGGGGAAATGGTTTCCATGGCATTTTCAATACTGCTCAGGTTGCTGGTATTTTTAATCTGCTCCGCCAGCCTCTGTGATTCGTTCAGGTAGTTGTACAGCAGATACTGCAGCGTTGTCAGGGAGCTTTCCCCCCTTGTGTAAATGTGGTTATCAAACCAGGAATTCCAGTGTCCCACTGCCACAAATACCGCCACCGTGGCGATAATCGGTTTGGACAGCGGCAGGATAATGCTTGTGAATACCCGGATATACCCCGCCCCGTCCAGCATAGCGGATTCCTCCAGGGATGCCGGGAGAGATTCCATGTAGGTCTTTATCAGCACAATATTGTAGGCGGAAATCAGCATGGGCAGTATGTAGATCCAGAAGGTGTTCAATAGCCCGTAGGATTTCATCACGATAAAGGTGGAGATCAGTCCACCGTTAATATACATCGTCATTACCAGGAAACGGTATAAAAGCTTTCTGCCGGGCATCTCTTCTTTGGTGAACATATAGCCGAGAAAAGCACATACCAGCACGGCCGCTATGGTTCCCCCCACCGTACGGAGAACGGAAATCCCCAGTGCCGGGAAAAAACCGCTCAGCTTGAAGATATCCGCATAGTTGGAAACGGAAAACCCTCTTGGCAGGAAAACAGGGCTGTTTATCCCGGCCTTTGCGGAATCACTGAAGGTATAAATAACAATATACCAGAAAGGATACACACAGACAAAGGTAGCCAGCAGCATCAGCACATAATTGAAGATCTGAAACGCAATTCTTGATTTAGACGGTTTTATTTTCATGTTTATACCCCTTATCCGCTTCAGCGGACATTAATTCAATTGGTCAAATTACCGTATTTCCCCGGATCCTTTTGGCTACCATATTCGCCAGAACCACCAGGGAGATACTGACCAGGGATTTGAGGATGCTGATAGCCACTCCGTAGGAATAATCCATGTTCTCCAGGCCGATACGGTAGGTATACAGATCCAGCACCTCAATATTGTTGGCCGTCAGTGCATTTTTAAACAGCATGTACTGTTCATAGCCGGTATTGAGGAAGTTGCCGATCTGCAGGATAAAAAGCACCACATAGGTTTCCATCAGGGCCGGAACCGTTACATGGACAGCACATTGAAAATAACCCGCTCCATCCACTCTGGCGGCCTCATACTGTTCCTGGTCAATGCCGGCTATGGCGGCCAGGTAAATGATGGAGCTCCAACCCAGGGATTTCCAGATCCCCAGCAGGGTCTGGAACCAGTAAACCGACTCTCCCGAGCTTAAAATAGAAGTCACTTCGTTTCCCGTTATCCGTGCGATGAGGGAGGTGACCACACCGTCTGTTGCAAACAGGGAAAAAGCGAGGGAAAAAATGATAACCCAGCTGATAAAGTTGGGCAGGGTGGTGAAGGTCTGTACCACTCTCCGCACGGGACTGCATTTGATCTCATTGAGCAGTATGGCAAAAAACATGGGAAGAGGGGTGAGCACAATGCCTATCAGTGCAAAAATAAAGGTGTTTTTCAGAGTCCTGACTACGTTGGCATCCCGGAAGATCAGCCGGAAATAATCCAGTCCTACAAAATCACACTCCAGAATGGATACGCCGGGTATATAGTCAAATACCGAATAAATCCAGCCGAATATAGGAACATAATTGAACAGAAGCACAATAACCATAAAAGGCAGGGTCATAAAAAGCAGATTATACTTTTTCCTCCGCCCCGGTATCACAGTCGTTTTTTTCATCGCAAACCTCCTGATTCCGTCTTTACCGGATTGCGGCAGACAGGTTCTCTGTCCGCCGCAGAAAGTATAATCACTGCATTTTTTCAACCGCTTCTTTTGAAGTATTCCAGGCCTGTGTCCACCAGGCAATGGAGTCTTCGACGCCCGCTGCTTTCAGTTCGGCCAGCAGCGCATCCTTTGCCGCCCGGAATTCTTCTTCCGTTTTGGCCTGGACAAGTCCCGGAATCGCGTTAATGGTAATCTGCTCGCAGTTGCTGTCGATCCTACCGATATCGCTGGGAACGATCTCCATGCCGAACTGGATGGCGGAATTACCTGCGTTCAAATCCATACTTTCTCCGGATTCCACCTTTTCCTTCAGCAGATCGGAAGGCAGTTCGATAGCAAGGGTGGCACACATATCCTTTTCCGCGGCCGTCAGGTTCCTCACCATAATTTCCTGCTGTTCCCAGAGGCTTATAGCACTGCCGTCGGAAGCGATGTTATTGGAATCATAACCCACCATATCGGAAAAGGTGGAGCCGATACCGCTCTTTGTCCACTCTTCGGCACGGGCCGTGTTGGATTTCATGTCGATCGTATCCTCCGTCAGGGCCGGTGTTCCGTCCGCACCGGTTTCCCATCTGCCGTCCACGCCGCAGTCAACGATTCTGGCGCATTCTTCGCTCTGTAAAAAGTCCAGAATCATCACCGCCCGTTCCACATGTTTGCTGTGGGAGGATACCAGAAAATATTTTCCCTGCCATCCGGCATAATTTCTTTCGTTTGCCCAGCCCATATAGGCGGGAAGGATCACGTACTGCTTCAGGGTTTCCGGATCCGCCGTTCTGGCGTTCTTATTGTAATTGCCGTAATGCCAGTTTACATAGCCGCCCAGATACTGGCCCTTCGTATATTTCTCCGTCAGATCCTCTCCCTTGGTAATAAAGCAGTCCGGATCCAGCAGGTTAGCATTATACAGTTTATTGTAGAAGGAGATTCCCGCCCAGAAGGGAGTGGTAAGCCCGTCCAGATCCACATCATAGATATCCGGAATGAGGTCATTCGTTTTCATGTCCTTCACATACAAACCGCTTTCCATATTGGAGTAGCCCTGGGTCAGACAGCCGATGAAGAAATAAGGATGCAGATTACTGTCATTGTAAGCGCTCAGGGCATAGACCGGAAGACCGTCCTCCGTTTCCGGGTAAATCTCTTTCATCTGAACCAGAGCGTCCACATAATCATCGTCATTTTTTATTTCGGGACAGCCGATTTCTTTATAAAGATCCCAACGTACAACATAACCATAATTCAAGGTAGCGCCATAGGTGGACTGGGCATTGTCCGAGGTCACACGGGGCGTCACAAAATACAGTTTATTCTCCCCATTGCTTTTGAAGCTTTTCAGGACTTCATTCCGGAAAGAATAGGTATCCGAGAAAATATTGGCCGCCAGGCTGTCCTGGTACTGGGACAGCTCCACCGCGTGTTTCCCCTTTAAAATAGATTCAATATGTTCATCATTGATCTGCAGGATATCACAGGTGGTCCCTCCTGACAAATCCAGATTAAGGCTCTCATTATCATAGGATTTGGTTTCCAGCGTCACGTTGAATTTCTCTTCTATATAGGTGACAATTTCCGTGGGCCATCCGTCGGCGGAGCTGGAATTTCCCACATTGATTCCGCCGATTGAAATGGCGACATGCTCGGAAATATCCCCTGCCGCCCCCTCTGCGGAGCCGCCGTCCTGCGTACCCGCCACCGTATTGTTATCGGAATCCGCCGGAACGGCATTTCCCCCGTCACTCCGGCCGCAGCCGGCCAGACAGCCGGTTACCAGTGCCGCTGTACAAATTAATGCCGCAATTTTTTTCTTTTTCATCGTACATCCCCTTCCAATAATCGTTTGATACAGTTGTGCAACAGACGTCTTGTGCTACCTGTGTATAAACTTTATCAAATATCGGGGATTTTTATCTGCCTTATTTTACTTTTCATTTGTCAGATTTCATCTGCTCTGTAATTTTGTCTTATATTTTCTGACTTATATTCTTATTTTTGTACATTTATACAGAAAACATAATTTCGCCGACGACTTCCTTTCCTTCTGCCCTGAGCAAGACGCTGCTATGATCTCCATAGAGATAAGAGAGTCTCTTCACCACATTTATGAGACCCACATCTTCTTTTCCCGATTCCCTGCGGCTCCTCAGCTGTTCACTGACCTGCGCAAGACGTTCCTCATCCACCTGATCCGCGGTATTCCTGACCTCTATCCGGAAGCTGTTGTTTTCCTTCCGGATCCGCACCCGGATTTCCATGCCGTCCGTTTTGCTGCGGCAATGGACAAAGCAGTTTTCAATCACCGGCTGCAGAACAAACCGGGGAAAGGCCTCCTCATACAGCTCCTCCCCGCACTCCATCCGGTACTGGAGATTCCCTGCATAGCGCAGCATCATCATTCCGATATAATTATCCAGAAAGGCTAACTCGTCACTGATTTTCCATGTCAGGCTGGGATTTCGGAAAACGGGTGTGATGATTTTGGTCAGCATGACTATGGAATCGGCGATTTTCCCGTTGTTTGTCATCATGGCCATCCAGCGGATGGAATTCAGGGAATTATACAGGAAGTGGGGATTAATCTGATACTGCAGAGCCTTCAGCTCTTCCGCCGCTTTGTCCTTTTCCGCCTGCTGCAGGTCTGCGATATAGGTTTTCAGTCTCCGGACCGTTTGACAGAATTCCTGGTTGAGATTATCCAGCTCGGAAAGACCGGTTTTCTCCGGCAAAGCAATGTCAAGCTGCTCCTTCCCCACCTTCTCCATATTGTCCATCAGACTCTGGATGGGGGCCGTATACCTCCTGCTCCATATCACCGCAATCAAAATGACACACAGCGCAGCAGTAAGGATAATCGCCAGGGAAAAATTGCGGAAGGTACGGATATCCCTCTGGTAGTTTTTGACCGGTATCATATTAACCAGCGTCCAGTTATTATAGGAGAGCGGATAAACCACGATCTGGCAGTCCTTCTCCGGTTCAAAGGTACGATAGAGCAGCCCTTCCCGCGTGCTGGAAATTATCTTTCCCTCTTCGTCCAGAAGCATGGCGGAACTTCCGTTATAGACCACCGACTCATAACACCTGCGTATCCTTTCCTCTGAAATGCCGAGTACAATATAGCTGTCCTCCTCCATCCGATCGGACTTGCCGATGGATCGTATTCCCAGGATTGCAGGATCCTCCACCGCCTTGCACAGGATTTCCGTGTCTCCCAGGACATCTCCCGGCACCCATTGGAAAGCAGGATAGGATTGTGTGCTTTTCTGCAGGATTTCCCGGAATTCCTCCGGTATCATGGTCATACCGCTGCGGTTCTTACTCACGGTGGATATGACGGTCTGCCCGTTCCCGTTCATCTGGGCCACAGAACTGAGATTGGGGTTGATAGCGAGGATTTCTTCAAAACGGAGGATCATTTTCCGGTTCAGCGCCGTTCTTCCGGCATCATCGGCATATTCCCCGTTTCCGAAATTCCATGCCAGCATATCCATATCATAACGGTTGGCGTCCCGGATCCCCAGCTTGATTATCTCTTCCAGGTTTTCCTCCGCCTGCCCGAAATTGATCTGGGCGATCTTTTCATCGTTTTTGCGCAGCTGGGATGCAAAAAACAGATAGGTCACCAGATAAAGGATCGCTACCACCAGACTGACGGCGCCGATGATGGTAATCACAAGCTTTATTTTCCAGTTAAGCCGGCTCGTCACCGCGGACCACCATCCTTTCCAAAATGCCTCTGTCTCCACTTCACCGGGGAAATCCCCATCTTTTTCTTAAAAAAGCGGGTAAAATACTCCTGGCTGCCAAAGCCGTGCCGTTCCGCGATGCAGGCTATTTTATCCCGGGAGCCTCCGAGTTCGATCAGCACCTTTTCCAGACGGATATCATTGAGATATTCCACAAAGCTTTTTCCGGTATTTTTCTTAAACTGTGAGGAGAAATAGCTGGTGCTGATACAGAGATATTCCGTAATTTCCTGGAGGGTGATCTGCTTTCCATGGTTGTCCTCCATAAACCGGACTGCCTTTTCCATCAGCGGATCCTCCTCCCGGGCCGTTTCTTTCTCCTTCTGAAGGGTACGGTAAGTCTCCCACACGGAATGTTCCCGGGAAAGGCGCCCCTTCTTTTTCCGGAAGGCCACATCCAGAAGATTACTGACGGCATTGTCAAATTTCAGCAGCTGTTCCTCCGCCGCCTCCCCCTCCCCTGCGTAAATCGCCGCCAGGCAGGTACTGCCCGTCTGCACGCAGACTGCCCCCGGAAAGCTCTGGCGCAAAAGCTGACAGGCCAGCTTCATACCCAGTTCATTGATTTTCTTCTTGTCCGCTTCCCGCAGGGACAGGAGGATCAGCGTATGCAGGTTTTCCAGGGGAATCCCCCAGTCTGCCATCCAGCGGATGGTTTCCTCCGGCCTGGTATCGCTGCACAGATAATTGCGCAGTGCGTTTTCTCTTTGTTCCTCCTTATTTTCTTCCTGTACGGCCTGCTGCCTGCGCACGTTTACAAGATACTGCCTCGTACGGTTCAGCACATCCCCTATCTCTTCAAGCGTCATGCTTGCCTTCAAGATATAGCCGATAATGCAGTAGCCCATCATCCGGCGCAGTGTCTCAAAATCATCCAGGCAGGAAATAATCACCACAGCGCAGCTTCCGTCAATATCCCTCACCCGCTTAATCAGCTCATACCCATCCATCCCGCCCATTTTAATATCCGTAATCAGCACATCCGGCCTCAGCTCCTCAAACAGCTCCAGAGCCGTGATCCCGTTATCCGCTTCTCCCACCACTTCCATCTCATAATCGGACCATTTGATGGCATTTTTCAAGCCAAGACGCACAAGCAATTCATCTTCCGCAAATAATACCCTGTACATATGCCCTCTTTTCTTTGTATACTTTCACCATTTTACCCAGAGCTTTTTACCTGATATTGGATATTATAACAAATCGGAAAAATATTGAGAAGTTCCTTTTTGTGCAAAATCTGAATCTGCACAAAAACACCGGTAATTTTACCGGCAGTAGGGGAACAGAGGGTCCGGAGAGCCGGACTCCCGCACCGGAGGGCGGCTACCCCTGCCTGGCCCTTCTGTATTCCAGAAATTCCATTTCAAAAATCCCCCTGCCGTCCGTCATACTTTTTAAATCTACCTGGAATTCCTTCGCCGTATCAAAGGGCACCTCTCCGGTAACCTCCATTTCCCATTCACTGTAGGTTACTTTTCCGACAACCGCCTGCAGCTTCGCAAGCCTCCCCATAATTCTTTTTTCCTCCCCTGCGGGAGCGATGAGGCGATAACTCATATAAGGCTCCAGGGTGATGACCCCAGCCTGGCGGAGCGCTTTTCGGACCACCTTCGGCGCAAGCCTGCGATAATCCGCCGGGGTGCTTGTCACGCTGTCATAATCCGCGCTTTCAAATACCGCCAGCGTATCCGTCACTTCATCGGCAAGCCCCTCCTCCAGAGCTTTCCTTACCCCTTCCTGTACCGCATTCTGAAAGGATTTTTCAATATAGCCAAAGGAGACCTCCGTCTCATACCGGTTTCCTTCCCCCGCCGCCAAAGGCTCTATCCGGATTCCGATTCCCGCCCGGTGCAGATTTCCCTTTTCCCCCAGACGGATTTCAGCACGCGCCGGTCCTGCCGGCTTCTCCCTTCCTATCGTCTTCATCCCGGAAAAGTTTGCCCGTACGGCAAACCGCTCCCACAGGATGGCCTGCAGGATCTCTATCTGCAGCTTGCCATAAAGATCCGCCAGGATTTCACCTGTTTGTTCCTGAACCCGGACACGAAGAAGGGGATCCTCCTCCAGAAGCACATTCAAAGCATCCAGAAGCCGGTACCGGTCCGCCGCCGGTACCGGCTGTACATTGACACACAGCATCGGCTCCATCAGACGTCCGGCACCTTTCCCGGGTGCCGGAACCCCGATAAAGCCGCCGCACCTTAACGCCGGCACATCTGTCAGGATTCCGATATCGTTTGCGCCCACCTCCCGGACACGAAGCTGTTTCCCCTCTCTAACCGTCTGCAGATTATTTACGGTAATTTCCTGTTCCGTCCCGGCAGCCGATACCTTGTCCTTCTGCTTTACGGTACCGGAAAACACCCGGAAATAAGCCAGCCTGTGCCCGCCTTCGTCATGCTCCACCTTATAAATATACGCGCAGAGACTGTCTCCGCCCGGCTTTCCCGAAGGAAGCCACCGCACAATCCCCTTCATCAACTCCCTGATCCCCAGATCCTTCAGCGCGGAACCGGCATAGACCGGATACAGCCGTCCTTTTCCCGTCCGGAACCGGATGGCCGCCGCCAGCTCTTCCTCCCCTATTTTTTCCCCGTCCAGGTATCGTTCCAGCAGCTTTTCCGTACAGACCAGGACCTGCTCCGTAAAGACGCCCTCCCCGAACCCATAGTCCCGGATCCGGCAGCCTTCCGGGCTTTGCTTCACATCCTGCATGAGCAGGATCCGTTTTGTCAGCTGGGAACGTATCTGGCTGCAGACTGCTTCGTAATCCGCTCCCAGACGGTCGATTTTGTTGATAAACAGGATTACGGGCATCTGCAGCTTTTTCAGCTGATGAAACAGGATACGGGTCTGGGGCTGCACCCCTTCCCGCGCCGATACGACCAGAACCACGCCGTCCAAAGCACGCAGGCAGCGTTCCACCTCCCCGATAAAATCCACATGGCCCGGGGTATCTATCAGATTGATCTTTACCGTTCCTATGGAAAAGGAAACGGTGGACGCTTTTATAGTCATCCCTCTTTTCTGCTCCAGCTCCATGGAATCCGTAATGGTAGTCCCTTTGTCCACGCTTCCCCTTTTTTTCACAATCCCGCTGTGATAAAGAAGGCTCTCCGTCAAAGTTGTTTTTCCTGCATCCACATGGGCCATAATGCCCAGGTTCAATATTCTGTTTTCCATATATAACACGCTTTCCAGCCAGTTTTACATTCCTTCTATGGGTTCGGAATGCCTGCCTGCGGTAAAAAGCGTACAAAAAAACCACAGTCTGAAACTGTGGTTAAAAGGATCACGAAAAAACGCTTTTACTTATCTCACATAGCAGGCTGACTTAATGATTATAAAATTCCCATGTGAAAAAGTTTTTTGCATCTGTTATCAGCCTCCTGTCGTTTATTTGTTTCAGTATAGCAAGGAGGGCAGGGATTGTCAATACCGGGTTTTCTCTGCCCCTTCCTCTACCCGTGAGAGTACGGAGAGAAGTTCCTGCATGGTGTCATCATAAAAGCAGTAATGGTGCCTCCCGTTCTTTTTGGCAGCATACAGGGCTTTATCCGCATGGAGAAACAGCTGGTCGTATTCCATGCCGTTTACCGGGGAAAGCGCCACACCCATACTGGCGGCAATGCGGAAATTGTGATATTGACCGCCGATGGCCCGGTATACACGCTCTACCAACAAGGCAATGTTATCCTTATATTCCATAAAAATCAGGAATTCATCTCCCCCGATACGGGCACAGATATCATTGGAACGCACGCTCCCACGCACCTTTCCGGCCACTTCCTCCAATACCTTGTCTCCGAACTGATGTCCATACTGGTCATTGGCATTCTTAAAATAATCCAGATCCAAAAGCAGCAGCGCAAACCTCCTGTTTCCCGCCCGGTTCCCCAGCAGCGCTTCCTCTATGGCCTTACAGGCATACGCCCGGTTATAAAGACCGGTCAGGGAATCAAAGCGGGCAATCTGCTTCAGCCTGTCCAGTTCTATGTGCTCCTCATGAATATCGATCAGCTTTCCGATCATACCTGTCAGTTCGTCTGTTTCTTCCATCACCCAGAGCGGACGGGCCACCACCTTGCACCACCTCGGTGAGCCCTGCATATTGACGCGGTAGGTGCATGTGACAATGGGATCCTCGGGCCTGGCCTCATTCAGATGCAGCAGCAGATCCATAAAATCCTTTTTGGCAAATATCCGCAGGACTTCCCCGTTTTCTACCGGATGGACGATCACCGTACTGACCCCAAGCTGTGCGGCCCCCCATTCAGAAAGGGTGAGGACATCGGAACTCCTGGAATACTCAAACTGAATCTCCTTGGACATGGAAGCAAAAAACTGGTATTTTGTCCTTTCCTGCTCAAGCAATGCCAGGGTACGGTTGGAAGCGTTGCTGTTCTGTATCAGGCTGCGTGTCATATTCTGCAGTTCCATTTTGGAAATCCCGCCTGCGGACCGTACCTGCAGTTCTTTTTCCAGACAGGGCTTCTCACTGCATAAACATTCCAGCAGTAAGGGGCTAAACGCCCCGCATTCCCCATCCAGAATCATGCGTAGGGCCTCATCATGGGAATAGGCAGGCTTATAAACCCTGCGGCTGGTCAGGGCGTCATACACATCCGCAAGCGCAACCACCTGTGCCGAAACAGGGATATCGTCCCCCTTCAGCCCATCGGGATACCCGCCGCCGTCATACCGCTCATGATGCCAGCGGCAGATATCCCTGGCCATGCGGACCAACTCCTCATCCTGATAATAAGGCACATTTTCCAGCATTTCCGCCCCTATGACGCTGTGGGTTTTTATGACTTCATATTCCTCCGGCGTCAATCTGCCCGGCTTGTTCAGAATCGCCTCAGGGATGGAAATTTTCCCTATATCATGGAGGGCCGACGCATTGGATATCAGATTGATCTGCCTTGCGGTTAAATTATACCGGCTGGTACGCTTCGCCAGCTGTTTCAGCAGCGCCTCGGTAATTATCCGGATATGCAGGACATGCAGCCCGCTTTCCCCGTTCCGGAATTCCACGATGTGGCTGAGGATTTCTATCATAACCTGGTTGCTTTTTTCCTTTTCCAGAATCTGTTCCGTAACCAGGTTTTCAAGGCTCTTCTGCTTGGAATACAGCGTAATTGTATTTTTTACCCGCCGCTTGACCGTCTGTTCGTCAAAAGGACGGCTGATATATTCCGCCGCTCCCAGTTCATAAGCATGATCAATATAAGCCGCGGAGGTTTCCGCGGATATCATGATCACCGGAAGATGCTCCAGCAGCCCGGCGCCGTTCATGGACGCAAGCACCTCAAACCCGTCCATTTCCGGCATAACAATATCCAGCAGCACCATGGACAATTCCGTATGATGCTGACTGATTAGGGCTACCGCTTCCAGGCCGTCGGAAGCCTCCATCAGGCTGTATTCCCCGGAAAGCATATCCGCAAGCAAAGAACGATTGATTTCCGAATCATCCACAATCAGAATTTTGTTACGCTTATCCATTCCGGCTGCCTCCCGTCTGCGATTCGGACAGCTCTTCTATAGCTTCGTACATTTCCCGGTAACTGGAAACCATCTGTTCAAACAGCGGCCTTATTTCCTCATTCTCCTGTCTGCTGCGCAGCGCCTCGGTCAAGGCGGAAGCACATTTCCCCTGGAGCGTGAGGCTCAGGTTGAAAAAGACACCCTTCAGCGTATGCGCCGCACGGAAGGCACATTCATAATCCTGACGTCCCATGGCATCGCACAACTCCTGATAACTGCCGTCCCGAAGCAGCATCTGTAAAAACCTGAGGATTCTTTCTTCCGATAGCAAACGGCAGCATACATCTTCATAATCTGCTCCAAGACGTTCGTAACATTCTTTCACCGTCATCATGGCTTCCGACCTTTCTTTTCCTTATATGCACGTTTCCTTACGTTCTTCTGCTTACCTTACATAAGACAGGAACCCTTTCTATTTTACCATATAATTCCGCGTATTACTATTCTTGTAATTTTAATTAATGGGATAGGATAGGAAAAATAGTAACCGTTCAGACGGCTCTTTGCTTATACTGAGGCGGCTGCCACACGGCAGGTTTGGAAAGTTATCTTTGACAAAAGCGGAACCATTGAGAATGCTATGCAGAATTCGCGGAAAAATAAAAGGGAACCGAAAACAGATTCTTACACAAAAAAGCTTACAGCGTGCTCTGATGCCGATTATACTGAATTTGAACGTTTTGGAGAGCAGTCATACCTTACCGTAAGCAGGAGGGCAAAAGCACAGAATGCTTTGCCCTCTTTTTATAGCTGTATTTTTACATATTTATCATCACAATTGTCCATTTATCGTTCTGATGCAGAAGAAAACACGGTCTTTTCACCTTATACGCATAATACTTTTCCACAATATTGCGATATGTATTGAATTTCAGTAAACTTGTACAAAGGGGATATATGGTCATCGGTTTTCTTCCTCCATTCTGAATTACTAATAAAGCTTATGCGGGACAGGGCCTGCTTATGCTTATTTTCCTGAAGAAATCATTCTGTTCCTGTTATTCCTCTGCCTCCTGATCTAATTGTTTATAACTAATTTCGCAATAGTCTTGCTTGTAATGTAACGTCATGAAATATTATAGAAACCAGAAGGTAATACCATAGAAAACGCAGCATGATAGCAAAAGAATAGCTGCATCTCTGCTTACACCGGGAATCCATGTAAATCCTGTGCATGTCATCTTCCTTATAAACGATATGACTGCAATTTCCGATTACTTCCCTATATAATATAAAAAGTGGTTTAATGATTTTATATGTCTGAATTTTAATTCTTGTTTTAATATGAGGATATACTTTATTCATTATATATGCAATAATAGATATCATGATAGGAAAATATGTATTAACTAAATCGCTGCTTTTTACTATATTTACATGAATGACGCAAACTTCGCAGGTGCCAAATGGCCCTCCGCCCGCTGTCTGTACGCCCCTCCCGGGACTGAAAAGGAATTTTCGCAGGTACCTTTCAGACAATGGAGATGAGACCAGTCAAGTGTGTCAGCCTAATCTGACACACTTGACGCTTCTGGGCTCATCGGAATGCCCGGTCTGACGGACCTGCGGAAATCCTTTTCAGACCCGGGAGGGTCGTACAGACAGCGGGCGGAGGGCCATTTGGCACCTGCGAAGTTTGCGTGAATGACTTTCATTAACCTGCTTATATGTTCCCACCGGAGTGAACCCTTTTCACTGGTAACAAATGAATATAAAATAAAGGAAGGTACTACATGAAACAAATATTTTTGGTCGAGGATGATATGACTATCGCCAAAAATCTAATACTTCTGCTCCGCACGGAGGGCTTCACCGTAACCCACGCACCCACGCGGGATGACGCCCTTGCAGCGCTGGCGGGGAAAAAATATGACCTGGCGCTGATAGACATTTCTCTGCCTGACGGAAACGGCTTTACGGTCTGTACGGAGATTAAAGAAGCCCAGGATATACCCGTAATCTTTTTAACCGCTTTCAGTGATGAAGCCAGTGTTGTCACCGGGCTGAATATAGGGGCGGACGATTATATCACCAAGCCGTTCCGTCCCCGCGAGCTGATTGCACGTATAAAAACCGCTCTCCGGAAAAACACGGGTTTCTCTCCTGTTTTTACAGGTAACGGCCTGCATGTTGACACGGCAAGCGGTGTTGTAAAAAAAGACGGGAATGAAGTTTTCCTTTCCGCTTTGGAATACCGCCTGCTTCTGGTATTCATCAACAACCCCAAAAGTATTATCACAAGGAGCAGACTGCTGGATGAATTATGGGATGCTGCCGGTGAATTTGTAAATGACAACACACTGACTGTTTATATCAAACGTCTGCGGGAAAAGATAGAAAATGATCCGGCCAATCCGCAAATTATTCTAACTGTACGCGGGACAGGATACAGAATGGGGGACGGACATGCTTCGGAATAAGGAATACCGGCGGTTCACCGTTATATTCTTAGCATTAGCTGCTGTTTCCGTCACGCTGGGTTTCCGTATGGACCGGGCGGCAGGCATACTTGCCCTGTGTTCTTCCGCCGCCTTCGGAACGGCCTTTTTTGTATTCACAAACGCCAGATATAAAAACATCATGCAGATTTCCGAACAAATTGACCTTGTCCTCCATAATGCCGACCACCTTTTTATTACGGAATCGGAGGAAGGGGAGCTTTCTATTCTAGAAAGTGAAATAACAAAAATGATGCTGCGTATCCGGGAGCAAAATGATGCTTTGAAAAAAGAGAAAGAACATCTCGCAGATTCCCTGGCCGATATCGCCCACCAGCTGCGCACCCCTCTCACGTCCATAACCCTTATTTTGTCTTTCCTTGAAACCAATCCGGATAAAGAGGAGCGGAAAAGCTTGCTACGGGAAACAGAGGATTTGCTGGTGCGTATGGACTGGCTGCTCACCTCTCTTTTGAAATTATCACGGCTGGATGCAGGTATTGTTGTTTTCCAAAAAGAACCGGTTGAACTGAAGCAGGTATTCACTGCCGCGCTCCGCCAGCTTATGATCCCCCTGGAGCTTCATAATATATCGCTGCAGATAAATGTGCCGAAAGGTATCCTGATTTCCGGCGATGTAAACTGGCTCTCGGAAGCCATTCAAAACATCCTGAAAAACTGCATGGAAAATGCAGGCGATAATGGAAAAATTGAAATCACCTGTGAAGATAACCTTTTGTTCACGGAGCTGACTATCCATGACAGCGGAACAGGATTTAAAAAAGAAGAGCTTCCCTGTCTTTTTAACAGGTTTTACCGCGGAAAGAATTCCAGCACTGCCGGGTATGGAATAGGACTGGCCCTTTGTAAAACGATTATTACAGGACAGGGCGGAACCATCACTGCCAAGAACCATCCCCAGGGCGGCGCCATGTTCATTATCCGTTTTCCCAAATAACGGTTTTCCCGCTTCACCATCTCAAAAATGGAAGCTGTATGTTATATATTGTTTATCAATCAGGAAAGGGATGTCCCAAATGGAATTTATCAAATTGGATGAGGTATGTAAAATCTATGGCAGAGATGAAAACCAGGTCACCGCACTTGACCATGTATCCCTTCGGATTGAAAAAGGCGAATTCGCCGCTATCATAGGCTCTTCCGGATCCGGGAAATCCACTTTGCTGCATACGATTGCAGGAGTTGACGCGCCGACAAGCGGAAAAGTATATCTGGACGGGCAGAATATCTATGCGCAGAGCAGTGAAAAGCTTGCGATTTTCCGCAGACGGCAGGTCGGATTGATCTATCAGTTCCATAATCTGCTCCCAACGCTGAGTGTGGAGGAAAATATTACCCTGCCTATACTCATGGATAAGCGCAGGGTCAACCGGGAACGCTTGAACGACCTGTTGTCCCTGCTTGGTCTGGAAGACCGCAAAAACCATCTGCCGAATCAGCTTTCCGGCGGGCAGCAGCAGCGGGCCGCCATCGGACGGGCATTGATGAATGCGCCCGCCATTGTGCTCGCCGATGAACCTACCGGAAGCCTGGACAGCAGGAATGGACAGGAAATAATACGTCTGCTGAAGGAAAGCCATAAAAAATACGGGCAGACGCTTGTTCTTGTTACGCATGATGAAAATATTGCGCTGCAGGCAGAACGGGTTATTGGTATTGCGGATGGTAGGGTGGTGAGGGATGAAAGGCAGTGAGGAGGGTATAAAAGATATTACAGCCCCTTTCCTATTCTGCTTTCAAACAACATTCCCACATTTTTACAAGTCCATGAGGCAGCTTAGTCTTATAATCAATAAACAAGCCTCCCGTCAACTCCCGTTTCTTGCAATCCAATAATATAGAATGAAGCAATCCCTTATATCCGCCAAGCAAAATGACATCATTTTTATTTTGATAGGCAGACAGGTTTCTCTTTATTTCAAGCAGATAATTCTTTAAAGCTTCCTCTTTATAATTCTTTGTCAGGAGCATTTCGAGATACGCACACATCTGTACTATTTTATCTTTTGTCGCTTTATTTGCGGTTCGTAATAGTTCTGCAAACTCTATGTTTTCGTCCAAATATAGCTCTCCATATAAATTCGTTCCATCTTTTATCATTTCAATACCAACATTATTAAAAAAAACAGCAAATTCAGCCTTCTCTTCTTCCTTCAGATATTGTGCTTTCCATAAATTCCGAAGAACAATTCCATCCGTTGGAACCATTACATCATCTGCCATAAATTGAATTCCAGCCGTATTTTCTCCCTTTAGTGCACCTTTTACCGAACTTCCCGGCAGGTAATAATCGGTATGTTCGGGATCGTATTTTTGATATTCTCCATACTGATAAAACGGATAGATCACTTTTATTTCTCGTTTTTGATTATTCTCAACAGGTTCTACTTCAGGTGTCGTACAAAATTCATCCATTTCTCTGTATAAAGCCCTTCCGGATCTTGGGGATACAATTAAGCTGGATTCCAGTTTCAAAGCATATGTAATCTTTTTCATGCGTCTCCCTCTTTTCTCCAAACGACAGGATACAAAAATGCATTTCCAAATACGATATCTCTGCCTTTATTAAATGGTGAAAGCACACACTTTCCTGCCTGTTCCACTCCGTCACGCAAAACGATAATACTTCCACTTTCTATGAAACTTATAAAATATTTGTTGCCATTTTTATTCCAGCCCCCCGCCATTACATACGGACGCCTTTCTGATGTAAATAATTTTAATGTAGAAGAGGTAAAGTTAATCTTATCAGGAAGCAGCATACCTAAATTTAAATAACATTCTGCTTTAGGAAGTTCTATTTGCTCAACGCCCGCTATCCGATACTTATTTAACCCTTGAGATGCCCGTTTCCCTAAAATAAGTGTTGTCCCGCTTTGCAGCATTTCGTTTATCAATTCAAGCATAGCAGTTAACCACCCACCTTCATTTCCCTGCAGGTAAAAGCAAAAATCGGATACCGTACCCACGGTTTCCTTGCCATACTTATTCCGCTTCACTTCCCTCAGTTTTAAGATAGGGACTGTGTACAATTTCGATTCCAATCCTTCGATACCATATATAACGCTTTCTATCGAAGCCCTAAGCTGCTGTCCATCAGACTGCTTTATATATGGAAATATTTTATCGCATAAATCTAGATCTTCCTGCAGTCGTATTAGATCTCCATACTTCACATAAGCCCTCTCTTTAACTGCCCTTCGTCGTTCTTTTATATCTTCTCCATCCTTCCCTTTTCCTGCCAGCTTATCTATAACATAATCCTGAGGCATGGGGAAATAATGTAATGGCATTACATTAGATAAAGCCAAATGACTTTCTTTATCAAAAACATCTTTTACCATCTGTGCCGCTTTATCATTACCGTTTGCTTCCGCATATTTCGTAGCAAGCGCTCCAAATACTTTCTGAGAATCGGGAAGCTGAGTAATTGCACCTGAAGATTTTAATAAGATTTTATAGTTTTTCACTTCCCTCTCCTCCATCGTTTTCAATGACAGATACATATATCTTTCCATAACCGCGGCTTTTTGAATTTCCAAGCCGGTAAACACCCTCATTAAATTTTGTCAGATTATAGATAATATACTCTTTACATATCTGAGCGTCGTATTCATTAAAATATTTAGGTATAAAACGGTATAATTCAATCTCTCCTTCAAATTCCAGGCCAACCCTTGCTGTTTTATAAGTACGCGGGTTCGACTTTGGTTCCATTCCATCATAAATTATCGATGTCTTCGCATCAATGGAAAAGCATTTTTTTAAATCCCGGTATTCCTTTTTTAACCGTAAGTCATTAAATAACAACTTAGGAGTATTATTAAACTCTCGAATCCCAAAAAGGTCCGCTGCCGATGCATGTGATATCGCATGTGAATATCTCTTTTCAATTCGCGTTAGCGCCTCTTTATTTTCCTTACAGCATTCCTTAATCTGCTCCCAGTTCTCCTCCTTTTCTTTTTTTATAATATCTGAATACAACCGGGCAATTCTGAATGCTTCTTCACTCTGATCCTCCCTGACGATCGCGTGAAGAGCTCCTTTTAATGAGGAAGCGGGAATGCACGGGAATCCCTCTTCATCTACTGCTGTCCATTGATCAATTCCGCCAATCTCAAATGGCATCGGCGCTCCTCCGATAAAGAGATTTGAAAGAGTTTTTATTCTTGCATTTATAATATTCTTCATTCTACAAAGTCTCCTATTCACGATCCTTTTTTTGGGATATCATCACCATTTCGTGGTACTGATAAAACAGCATCAGGGAGTCAATAAAATCAGGACTCCACACATTATCTTTTTTTGCTATTTTGATAAAACTTTTCTTATCAAAATACAAGCGGTTAGGATGTTTGCCTTCCTTTATACGTTTTTCATTCCATAAATTAATTTTCTGCATCTCTTCCTGCGTTGATGGATTCCGCAATTCTATTATTTCCGCCGCCTTTTCTAGCGGCATGGAATCCACATCCCTCAATCGGAAAAACATGGATTTTTCAATCATAAGCCGCCGATAACCTTCTTTATGTGTCTTTGGAATTTTATCTATTTTCACAAAAACATCCGTTAATTGTTTATTTTTGCCTATTAAACAATTTTCATAAAGATGTTTTGCCGGCTGCTTAAATAAATAACTGCTTATGTCCTTTTTATCCTGTTGATACTTTTTTTCATATATCTCCCATTCATCTTGATTAGAAATCCGAAAACGGGCATCACAGAAAAATATCATTAACCTCAGATATGTCTCAAAACGCTGCATTGTGTTTCTATTTACAACAAGCTTTAAACCGTGACTATCCCTTTGGTATAGCTGCTTAATAATATTACTGTTCAAAAGCTGTTCCAGTTTACTAACTCTTTGTTCGGCATCCTCAAGATGGGCTGGCATTAAGTGGTACAGAACATGGTTGATATATTTTACTGGATTATTCCGGATCGCTTCCTCTGTAATGTCTTCTAGCAGTGTATAGAAAAAGTTTGGCTTACCCAACTGTTCCGAGCAACCGCTTTTACTACTTCTTATATAATTCAGGACATTCACATCATTAAGAAAGAAATTCCAAATAGGAACATTCTGCAGCTGTCGTTTTATTTCTGATTTCATGCTGCAATTCTCACATCTGCATCCCCTTTTTCCTCCCTCGCTGCACTTCAATGCCTCTCTCGTCTCTTTTATCATCCCATAATCTATATTAAAAAAGGTCAGGTTACCCCCAGAGAGCTTCATTATAAAAAACGGCTCCAAGGCTTTTGGCACAGTTTGAGACTTTGCATTCTTCAGCTGTATCTCAACCATCTCCATATAATAGCGAATAGGCTCTCTGTTAAATGTAATTTCAACACCAATACTCATGGCAAGTTTTGTTGGATTGCCGGTACTATTAATTTTATCATTCACAGTCTGCATAATCTGCCTGCAGACGTTAATCCCGTCAATCAAATCTTCAAGGGCTACCGCAAAAAAAATATCATCTCCCGCAATATATAACGGAAAAAGCCATCCGTTCTTTCCCTTCGGAGCGCATGCAGCCGCCGCCTGATGCAGCCCTGTCAAAGAAATCATCTCATTCAAAATCTGACTGATATTTCTATAGTCCTGGTAATCCTTAATACCCTTGAACATCGCCCCCATTTTATCTAAATCAGCTTTTAAGACAGCGATACGGAAACGCTTTTTACCCTCATTTACGTCATCTTCTTTCTCGCCATCTTCTCTTCCGTATAATGAATTAATATCCTCTGCAAATGCCGGAAAAATTTCCTGATTCCTATAAAAATAAGATTGATTATCCTCTTTGGGCACCTGACAAAAAGAAAAAAGTAAATCCTGGTTCTTCCTTACTATCTCATTCCAGTTTTTTGTTTGCTTCAATCGTTTCTTTGCTTCGTTTATAGCAGCGATATTGCTTAAGCCCTCCGAAGAAAAATGCACCCACCGGATCAATTTCTGCCCCTGTGATTCCCTATAATAATCTGAAAATAATGCATTGAGTCGTTTCTCCAGCTCCTCTTCCGATAAGGTGAACCGAAAGATATACACCCCTGAGCATTCCAAAAGTACATCTTTATCGGATTCAGGGAATGTATCCTGTATCGATTTAAAAAATCCATTCGATATCTGGTATGATGAATTTCTTATTCCTTTTAATGTGGCATCTTCTGTTTGCTTTTCTTGTACATGAGAATGTATAACTTCTGTCAAAAATGTTTGGATCTTATCTACCGATAACGCAACTATCTGTTCAACCATTATCTCTTTCCTTTCCATTACCGTTTTTATCAAACATCTCCGCATATGCAGCATGCGGAAACAACATTGGATTATTAATCAGCATGAGAAGCTGATTTAACTGAAAATTGAAGGTCAGCAGAGTCAGTTCTGAATTTTTATGATGGACCAGATAGTTATCCAAACCGTATTTCTTAACTTCTTCCTCCCCTTTAATTCCAGAATTCTCACCACAATTTGATAATCCACCTGCATGATTTAAAGATGTATACCAATCAAATAGATTTTTCTTTTTATCATCCCACTCGATTTTCAATTTATCCTCTCCGTCTCTAGCTCTTATAGTGATATCAAAACATCTTTCATTTTCTTTTATTAACATTTTAGCCTCTTCATTTAAACAGCATAGAATACGCAGAGGACGCGTAGCTGTCTGTGTTTTTACAGGATTTATTTCCGCACATGCAATATTACCAATAGTTCGGACAAATGATTTGGGAGAAGTCTTTAACGATTGAATACTACTCGTCCAAGTCATTAACTTTTCCTTATTCATAGATGTACTTTTACATTCGATGGCACATGCCACAGCTTCAATGGGTATAAATTTCAATTGAGCATATCTGAAAATATACGGGGTGTAGGTTTCATCAAAAATAGCCAAATCCACCTCATTCGATACCTTACCATAGGAATCAATAATAAACACAGACTGTTCAATCACAAACTTTCGGGGTACTATATTTTCAAACATCTTACCCCAAATCTTTTCGCGATGATTGCCAATCGTGCCGCCATGAGGTACCTGAAAAAATAATTCATTTACAATTCCTTTTTCCGTCCGTTCATAATTATCTTTGATATTTCCAATGGTTTGCTGATCCGCATTTGCATATTTATCTGCATATTCTGCTTCTTTCTGTTTCATCTGTACCTCCTTATAATTTTTATTTGTTTCAGAGGAAAAACACTTCTATCCTCCCCATCCCAAAGGTCGTATTTCGGCCAACATGTAAAATCTGAGCGGCAAGCAGCCACGGAATAAACGGAGTCAAATCTCCCTCGAATTCCACTTCTCCGAGCAAACCGCTTAAATCCATTTTTTCCTGTAAACGATTTGAATACCGTTCTAAATGTTCCAGCCTTAAGTCTGCCTTCGTCACCTTAATCTCTGCAGCGAGCAGCAAAATCCTGTCGGCTTCTTCTCGATCTATCGTTCCTCCGTATCGCTCCGTTAAAGCCGCAATCCGGCTTACAATGTTTCGAATCAAAGTCAGGAACGATATATCTGTTAATAACTGCCCTTTGTGACGAATCCGTAGCGGCGTACACAATCTGATTATTGTGCCCGTAACATCTGTCAATTCATAAAAAGGCAGTTTTATGTCATGCGCTCCCATTCCGTAATATGTATCGTTCCGCCAAAGAAGTCTTTGATCCTGGCTATTCATAATCCGTGATAAGCAGAATGGATAACGCTGTGCCCCTAAACCATAGCGGCATATGTTCTGCAAGGCCACTACCAATGAAGGCACATACTTTTCTGCATTGCCTAAAAGTAAAAATTCAAAATTTAGTTCTTCTCCCTGTTCTATAACCATTTGAGCTTTATGAGTCTCAGGCGGAATGATCACATAAGGCTTGACAATATCCTGCACGCCTTCACTTTTTTTGCCATTTACATATAAGTACTCATAGGCTTCTCTGCCTGTCCGGTACAGGGATTGCCCAATCACTCCTCTCAGTGTTGAACCGAGATAAGGGGGTAATTCCGCACGTTTTAATGAGAGAAGGGAAATCTTTAAAGGTATGTAGTTTATAGCAAACGGGGCTTGTCTTTTCATAAACTGTGGCCTCCTTAACAGGTATTTTTGTCATGGTTCATTAAAATTTCATTTTGAACTATCGCAAAATTTGCAACAGTTGCGGTCTGATCCAACAACTCCTCTGTTACTATCCTCCTCTTTTCCTCCTGCTCTTGCTAACTTTATTTTTCAGAAGGAATCACTCCCCATTCCGCTAATTTCTTACTTATCTCAATCGTTATCACATCAATATCGGGATTATTCATATCACCAATTAAATCCAGGAAATCAGCGGTATTAGAGGCTATATCCTGAATCATCTTCAGTTTCTGATGCAAACTTCCTAAATTCTGAATCCGCAGGTTACTCAGCTGCGCCTCTAATTGCTGCTGTTCATCCTGCCAATACTTTACATAATTCGCGACTACTACAGGATTATATATTTCCTTTGACACAACTGCGGGGAAGATTTTATCTTTATACATGCGGTCTCTCATAAGTTCCAAAACTTCATACATGCAATTTCTGGATCTCAGATACGCATCGGAAATTAGTAAAATTGTATAATCCATATTTCCTATACTGTACATATATTTTTTAATGCTATCCCATTTTTTTATATCTATCGTATCTTTATGAATGTTCACATTTGGTATCTTGCTTAGACAACTATAGATATCTGATGCAATTTTTTCATCCTGCCAACAATAGGACAAAAATATTTCTATTTTACGATTTTCCATCGCATTCTCCCCTTTTCCATATGTTTGATATGAGATCGTCTCTACACACTGAATTTCTCGCAAAAGAACTTCCCACAAATCAGAAGCAATACTCTCCTGATAAACCTTTTTTCCATGCAAAGCCATTAATCTGGCTAATTCACTACTTTTTCCAGCTAGTATTTCTCTGTCTTTTTCCGTAAGGTTCCTGCATTTTCCATCCAGTCCTGAAAGATATGTTTTCGCATTCATTTGAAACGGAGATACATTCTTCGGAAAATACTCTTTCATCTTTTCCATCATCTCAATCCCGGCACGGTCAAAATCACCGGAAAAATAAACACGGCATTTTGAATTCCTTTCTATGCATTTTCTAACATACTCTAACACTGCCGTTTGGAAACAACCTGATGTACAGATCAGGATGGGAAATCTTTCTCTTATTAGATCCTTTGAAATATTATTATTATCAGCATACTCCTTCAAACGGTCTACCAAATAAAGAAACACTGATGGATTTTCGATAAGAAACAGATTAGACTTTACCTCAAATTCACCCATCTCTTCCACGTTACTCAGATTGACTGTCTCTTTTTTCATGGATTCGTATATATCCAATGTAGCCTTATGAAAGCACGAACTGACGGAATCATCGCCAAGGTGATACAACCGATATATCATCCGCTTCCGCATAAAAGCCGGAACATGTTCCAAAGGGTCCACTTCTCCATTTTCACGGTATTTTTGTAGATAAATATCTTCCAATGCCCGCAAAAACAGCCTGCCTGCCAGTGTTTTTTTATCATCCAGCACATGATCCCATGCCACAAAATTTGCCAGCATGGACACATATATTTTATCAGAATTTGTTATATTTTCCTGTTCCAGGCGTTTCCAATCCATAAGCAGATACCAGAGAGCTTTTAAGCAGGTTTGGAGAGATTCAAGGGAATCATTATAATTTTTCAATCCAGCCTGCAGAATCCGGTAACCTGACCGAGGTTCCTTTTTCCAGAGACGGTATAACCAATCATACGTCAAGTCACAAAACTGTTTGTTTACTATATTTATATTTTCCTCGTTTTCCAGAGACTCGATTGCTTTGATAAACAGGGATTCCCACTCTGTATCTGCCTTTACCATGCTTTCCTTTTTGGTCAACAGCGGCTCGTGGTATAGCAACTCATATAAGGAAGGAATTGTCAACATAAAACGTTTCCCCAACTCTTCCTCAATCACTCCCACTTCCATTCTCAGTGTATCACCTGCATTCAACAGACCTCGAATCTGTGGTCCAAAAAATGCCTGTAACCTTTGCGCTTCCTCCTGACTGGAAATATCAAGTTTAATCTTTCCTCTTCCGCTCCCATAGCTTCTGTACTTGGTAAAAACAGCACTCAGCATGGGTTTCAAAAGTGGATCCCCATAGTATTCCTCTGCTGTTACCTTCCTTTTATGCTCCATATCCGCTGCTAATTCTCCACATATAATTTTTGTTTTCCATTCCACCGATAGTGGAGTAGCGTAACCATATCAATATCTTTAGGTCGATGGATTTCATAGATTGCCAGGCTGGGAACCGTATCGTAACACCCCCACAGAACCTGTGATGTCATAATATAATCGAAATCCATATCTGTTAAAAGTTCAAACATATCACGCATATTAGAATCATCCACCCCTGCAAAAGCCTCGTCCAATGCCAGAATTTTGGGTGCATCCGCCCCCGCCTTACTGTATCGGGAATTTGCTGCTGCAAACAACGGTATATACATTGCCATTGCCTTCTCCCCGCCACTTAGTACGTTGAATCTGCTGTTCGTCAGTTCCCTGTAATTTGACTGTTCTCCCTTACGAAAATCTAACCGGAAGGTAAACCATGTCCGATAATCCAACATTTCATTGATATACTTTCGCAAAGATCCCTGTTCCTCTTTTGCCGACTCCTTCGCCAGCAGAATCCTTTTTCTAAAATGTTCAATCATCTTATTGATTTCATTATCTTCCAGACGTTCCGTATCACTTAAAAGCAGTTGAACAAGGGTTTCTGTATCTAACTCAGATTCGCTTCTCTGTGCCATCGGAATCCATTTAAGAGATAATCTCAAGCCGCTGGAAGTGTTTCTCTGCTTCATCAACCGATCCATCTTGTCGATCCAATCGTAAGCCTGATGTATTTTAAATTGAATTGATTTACCTACACTGCCAATAATAATTTCTGAATACAGCTTTTGATCATGCTCCGTTAAAAGAAGTTTTTGTTCCGCCTCTTTCTCCAATAATTCCTTCAGCAGCTGTTTGGGTGTCATGGGATTCATACGATCCCGGTTTGAAAGAATAATCGTCCGTCCATTCTCCAGGGACTCGCGTTCCAACACATACTCACGGAGATTCACATTTACTTTGCCAAATTCCGCAATCAGGTCGCTTATCACCTTGTCTTTTAACAGACTCCCCGAAACCTTCTTATACTCTGCTGCCAGCTGTTCCGATAAATACACTGCGTTTTGATACACAGTCAGATCATACGTATTAATATTTTCTACAGACACCAAACCCAGTTCCATCTCTGCCCGCCATTTTAAAACAGCTTCTTCCAGACTCTCCATTACCTCCGCCAGCTGTTCCTGCCTCATATTCAAGTCATTGCTCAAGGAACCCTGCAATCTACTATTAGCCTGCAGCTCCTCCTGCATTTTTTTCACTTCGCCATTCAGCGCTTCTTTCTTTTTCTTGCACTCGTCGATTTTTGTATAAATCTCTTCAAGTCCTATTGCTGCTATCAATTCCTTAAGCTGGCTGATCTGACTCTCAATCATCAATTGATTTGTCTGGACGATGGTTAGTTCCTGCTTGTCCTCACCGAGCTGCCCATTTGTTTCGTCAATATACGTTTGATAGTTCTCACAGTCATTTTGCAGGCTTAAGTAATGAACATACTCTGTTTTCAACTGTGATAATAACAGTCTGTAATCGGCAATATATTTTATCGCCTCCTGAAGTACATTTAAAGTTTTCAGCCTTGTCCATGCAGCAGTTATTTCTGTTAACTCAACCTTCCGTTCCTTCCAAACAGTCTCCTTTGTGTGATAAACACGTTCTGCTTCCTGCTCCTGTTTCACCGCTGCCTGAAAAAGGTGTCCCTTATTAATCAGAAAATCCAGGCATGACTGCATCTCTTTATCATCTGGAAAGCAATCTTTTTCTGCAATCAAAGTATTCTGCTTTTTATAACCCTGCTGAATTTCTTCCCGAATGCCGCTTTGCTGATTGTCCAACTCACAAATTTGCTGTTCCAATTTATCTAAAATCCGTTTCTTTGTCCTTTTACGACTCTCAATCCCGATGTATTCTGCCTGCTCTTTCGTATGGTTCCGTCCCGCCAAAGCTCCCAACCGAAACCCCATCTCCCCGATCTGGTTCACTGCTGCCAGCTCTGGAGAGTCTTGTTCATAATCATGGTTCTTGTTCCAGCAGAAGCTGGACAGCACGAACGCAATATCTTCTCTTGTTAATCCACTTTCCGGAAACGGACATGGCTCTAATACTTCACATAACGTGGACACTCCCAACTGTTCGCTGGGTTCAATCCATATTTCCTCATCTTTTTCACGAGCAAAATACCCCATCTTTCCGCCGGGCAAAATCCATGCATCTAATATCCCAGCCTGCTCCAAAGTCGTCTCTATCTGCGCCTTTTCTACTTCCGTCAAATCAGCGGAAAAGTCACAGACCGCATACAGGGGCGCCCCCATCCGTTCTGCTCTCACCTTACGGCACTCACTTCTTAAATCAGAACGCACAGGTTCGGGTTCCTTTTTACTCTTCCATGAATCAAGTTCAGCCTGCAAAAGTTCTCTTTTCTCTTCTACTTCTCTAAGCTGTTGTTCTAAAGCGAGTATCTTGTTAATTACTCGTTGATTTTGCTCGTGAAACAGAGTGTACACCGTTGATTTTACAGTCTCAAAATTGCGATTATCTTTATCAAATTCAGATAACGCTTTTAATATATTGCCCACAGCCTCATGATCCATTTCGAATTGCACGAGACTTTGACGCCAACCAATAATATTCTCTTTCAACTGCATTTTGCTGGAATTAAACTGTTCTTCCGCAAGAACATATTCTTCTTCTGCAAGATTTCGCTTTTTATATAGTTCTCCCCATCGCTCTCTTTCCTTTGTCATATCAGAACAAGCTTCCCGCTCTCCTTCAGCAATCTGAATTGCCTGGCTTAACTTCTCCTGATGGACCTGCAAATCCTGCAGCCAATGCTCCGCACAGCGAACATAATCTTCTCCCCCTTGTTTCCATTGCCGATGGTATATATCATGTTCATAAAACTCCATGATTCTTGCATAACTCTCTAAGTCTTCCATTAAACTGTCCTGATTCCTGAACAGGGAATCACATAATGTTTTCTTTTCCTCTATTTCTTTCTTCCATGTCTGTATACGATTATGATTTTCAAGCAGACGTTTATTGATTGTTGTATATTGTTCATTCAATTTATTATTTTGCGCATGTAAAAGTTCCAACTCTCTGGTTTTTTCTAATCCTTCACTTCGCATAAGATAATCTAACTCTGACTGAGCCTTCATAATTTCGAGTTCAGAGTTGGTGATCTTATTCTTAAACGCAATTTCGCAGTCATTGGCAGCGTCCAATTTTCGCCGGCAATCATTCATTGCTTTCTTTTGTTCATCGACTCTACGATTTAAAACTTTCAAATGCAAAGAAGCTTCATACAGCAAAACTTTATTGTAATTATCATATTGTCTGTCCAGGCCTTCCATTTCTCTAATCTGAATTTGCAGTTCTTCCAATCGCTCAGAAATTTGATCCATATCCTCCAAAACATCGGACAAATCACCCAGCTCTTCTTCAGTCAATGCCGGAAGTGAATTTGCCAAAATACTGTAAATCGACGACGGACGAAATTCTTTGGAGAGTTTCGGACTTCTTATTTCCAGAAGAAGTTTCAATAAATCCTTATAGGTATCATCATTTTCTTTAAATCCAAATATATTTTTCCGTACAATCTCACGATAAGAAGCCTGTTCCTGAACCACAATTCCGCCAGCCCCAATGGCCTCGGTCAGTGCTTTCCTCGTTAATGGTACCTTTTTCTTTGTTTCCAGCCAGTTAGGATAATCATATAGGTAGATATCCTGATTGATGCGCCTGCCATCTTCCAGCAAAAATCCCCAAAATACCATTTGCGCTGCGCCCCTTCTGGCACGCAAAGCAATTCCAATCGTTTTATATATTTGCTTTTCTTCATGGTAAAACTCAATCCAGAGATAACCGGTCCGGTCCATATGGCCAGTTTCACTATCACCCAGAAGATAATATTCCATACGTCGATCTCTTGAGCCAAAAGAATCCAGCCTCTCCGGACGTTTGTCTCCATCAAGAACAAGAGGGATAAAACTTTGCATCGTAACTGATTTTCCTGATCCATTTGCCCCTCTAAATAACAATCTTCCCTGTTCTAATTCAAATACCTCTTCATCATAAAGCCAGAAATTCAGAACCCCCATTCGATTCATCTGCCATCGTTTCATATTCTACTCCTCAATCTCTACATCTCCATATTGAATATGATATCGTCCTCCAACCGGATACAATAAAAAGAACATATCATCCTGCCACCGGCCAAACTCCCACTGTTCCAAATGCTCACACACGGCTTCCGCTAACAGCGGCGACTTCATACTCCGATATTCTTTCGTCCAGCGCTCTCCATTTTCATACTGCAGTTCAAGCAATACCTGTTCAATTCTGCTTCTTGTCAGACGGATGATACCCGATGATACCGTTTCCTTATGCACTTCACCGAGTTCGTATAACATCCTTATTTTTCCGCAAAATAGCAGCGCAAGGTCCGATATCGCAGATAATGTCGGAAATAGTTCTGTATCACCCACCAATTCGGAAGAGAAAAACAGAATTCCTTCTTTATACTTGGTTCCACTCCAACCAAACATTTTATCAACTTGTGCAATTAGGTGATTTTTTTGCCCATGAAAATAGAATAAATCCTGTTCCCATGAATTCATCCCCACAAAAGGTTCCAGCAGATACTTCCGATACAGCAACTGCCTTTTCCTTCTATCCTCTTCCTCTGGTAAATCGCACAATTCATCCATAGATTGATACGATGATAATTCTTTATTAAGAGTTCTCAGAACATAGCTGGCGCAGGGTGCACACTCATACAATACGTCATGGTTCTCTGCATCTGCTGCCCAATCTGACTCCTGACCGTCAATACTATATAAAACATTCAGACTCTTTAGTTTTTTCAATGCCCTGGCCATCGATAACCGATGAAAATAATTTTTCCAGTCCACATTTAAACCCTGTTCATTCATAAATTCTTTTATCTCTTTGACCATATCGGTTAATATAAATTGATCTCCAGCAGATTTGTCTTCTAAATACCATAAACCATAAGTGAAAAGTGCATAATCTATGGGTTCTTTAAATCCCTCAAATCCCATCCAACTCCTGGCCTCAACAGGAACCTTTTCCAGTTTGATCAGTCTTCTGTTCATAATAACCGAGTACCCGGGATAACCAGCAAACCAGTCCCGAATCTCAAGATACTGTTCTCTCGCCCAATAATACAACTGCGGATCTTTATCCCGCTCAATCCACGGACGATTTAGTAATGCATTCATGCATATCCTTCGCCGCTCTTCCATATCACCCAGATCGTCTAATCCTTGCTTCTCCATTCCATTAGCCATTTAAATCACCAGCCATTCCATTTAATAAATTCTGCCAGGCTTCCGGATTTTCTATTTCAAACGTAAATGAATAATCCAAAAGCGTCAATGTTCCATCTTCACAGGTTAACGTTGTATCCGCTTTTTCTTCTGGTATAAACAGTGTGACCTTGATCCCCTCCGGAGTATAAAATGCCTGTTCTTCTGAAGAAACGCACCTGCCAATCCACCCCAGCAGTTGAATTCTTGCAGCTACCGATAAGCAGCCAAGCTCTGAAATTTTAACATTCCCCTTTTCTGTCATTTCGATTAAAAAGTCCAGTTCACGTCTTTGATACTCGACAATCTGCTTTTTTAATTCAGCCTTTTTTAAGCTATTATCAACAATTGTTTCACTTTCTCCGCTTCCTTTTCCACTACGCTTTCGGCTCCTGCTCCTGATTACGCGCTCAATCGCAATCTCATCCCACATTGAAATATCCTGGCTGTCAGAATCACGATTGTCCTCCCCCTGCAAATGACGGGTTGGAAACAGTCCAAACACATAGGCCGCCAGTTTATGGGCTTCATTTATATCCTCCAGGCGATAAAACCATTTCCCCAGAAAATCCAAATCTTGGCGCCTGCTGACAATAGAACGCTGTTTCTCCTGAATGCGCAGCGTGCTTCTCACGATTTTCTTAATTGCATCTTTCGACGCCTGTTCCAAAAGAAACAGCTCGCTTTGTGTATTTTCATCTCCGCTGAACCAGCGACATAATTGCTTCCATCTGCGTCCCAAAGTTTGCTGGTATTCCTCTTTCGTAAAAAACTCCTCTACCTTTGGAATTAACCATTCGCCCTCTAGTACACAAGTAAAAAAACGAGTTTGTATATCCCGGTTAATTAACTTTAGATTCCCCTCTATCCGATACGATCTGCGTTGTAAAGCCTGAACAAAATCCTGAAGATACATTGTAAAAGAATCTTTGTACAGTAAAAATGCAGATGTCATCATCAAATCCTCCGCTTCCCCGGTATGCAGACTGGCAATATAATCCATTGAGGTCTGATTTAATTTTTGAAATGATTCATATAGTGAGTTCCAAACTTCCAAAGCAGTTTTCGGTTCATAATTCCCTTTATTTTCATAAATATCAGAAATACTATCTGCAATTTTATCGAACAAGGTTGGTTCCAACGAGCCCCCATACCCCTTTACGCTTCCCAGATGCTCAAGGAAACGTTCCAGTTCGATGGAATATGGCGTAATCAGATACTGATACTTCTTTCGCAAATATTCCTCAACAGTTCTCGCCCGCGTACCATCATGCCGATATGTAAGATTTTTCCATGCTACTAACTGATCCAAATCCAACTGACACTGCTCCTGCGTATAATTCTTCAAAACGTTCCATTCCATTACCCCTGCATAAATTTGTTCAGGGCTAAGCCAATAACTTAAACGCTCATATTGTAAATAGAGATAACGCATAATCGCCCTATAACGAGTTACATTATCTGCATTTATATATCTTAACTCCGATATGTTTCCCAGAGACTTTAAATTGGGTTTTTCCTTCATAACAGCCCTCTTGCCTGATTTATCATATTTCTACAAAATTACGCTTCCGATTTAACTTTATTTATCATTATTAGACATAATATCATAGTTTTTTACATATTCCAAATTCTGGATTGACAAAATATCATTTTTCACGATAAAATATGAATACAAAATCATGGAGTTGATAAACTATGAGAATAAAAACTACTGATGCTGACCATCTAAGCCTTTTATTGAAACTGTTCTCTCCCGCACCAACACCTCTGAACAGTGAGAGCATCCACCTCTTAGCGCAAAGCCTAAGCAGTGCATTAAATCTCTGTATCAAATATATTGGCAAAGAGCCTATAACAAAATCGCCTGTTCCCGCTCCCGTCTGTCCAAAATGCTGTTCAAAGAACATATTTATCCATAAAAAAGCGAAGCCCTCCCTCTATTGTCCCATATGCCACAAAACATACCCTAAATCCGCCACATTACAGAATTGCCCAAGTTGTGCATCGGGACACCTATTAATAGAAGTTGCCACTTCAAAAACACGTTACAAATGCAAAAACTGCAACGTCACTTTCTCAGAGGGAACAGGAATCCCTACTGACTTTAACAAATTCATCCACTTTAGCCATTTGGTATACAACACAGAACTTACTTATAATGAAATTATCAGCCATTTAAATATTTCCAGTGACACTTACTATCGTTGGAAGAAACGATTGGCCGTCTATTTCCCAAATACACGAACTTATTTATACAGTAAAAGGCATAAAAAGTAGGTTTATTTTGTTCCAGACCCATATTTTAAAATAAAATGATTTAGCTGAGGCCTTTTATGACTTAGCATGATAATAAAAATTATATTAATTTTTTCTTCACAAAAAATCGTGATACTAATTACGAAGAAATTGAATCATAAATATTGATCCAGAACATAACTTGTACTTTAAATTAGCATGTCTTGTCGAATAGCATAAGTGCTGACTTTCCCTTTAAGTATCCCATAAAACTTGAGACGCTCATCTTTGGCGGTATGCTTACTAGCATGTGAATATGATCCGGCATTAAATGCCCCTCAATAATCTCTACTCCTTTGTAAGAACATAACTGTTTCAAAATATCTCTTATAGCAACTTTTAATTGATTATAGATTATTTTTCGTCTATACTTAGGAGGGAATACGATGTGGTATTTGCACATCCATTTTGTGTGAGCTAAATCGTTATTCTTTTTTGCCATAAAATCACCTTTCCTTTCTCACAATAGTGCCTGAACAACTCTATTGTAACGGAAAGGTGATTTTTTTATATAACGATTTGTCTCCACCCGCATAACAGGTGGGTTTCCGTTTCGGGCATTTCCATTTTTCGGAACGCGAAAAACTACAATACCCTCAACTGGCTAAAGCCCATACAAAAAGCACCAGCCGTTTTCTGGCCGATGCCCTGTACAAAAACCAATATGAATACACTAAAAATGCAGTTACTTCTCCATAACAAAATTAGTCAAAGGAATCCCGCCCCTTATTACCTGCTGCTCTCTGACTACTTTGTAACCCCTATATTCAAAAAATGGCTTCGCCGTAATCGAAGCGTGTGTAGTTATCTTATCTGCCCGAACATTTTGTTCCAATTCATCACAAATAGCAGTGCCAATCCCCTGATTCTGATAATCTTTGTGGACATATAACCTGTCAAGATACCCTGCTTCATCTATATCTCCGAATCCGGCTATTACACCATTCTCTACAGCGACAACCGTATAATGTTCAGAAAAAGATTTATCCCATTTTCCCAAATCCACACACCCTGTGGCCCATACATCCAGCTGCTTTTTTGTGTAATCTTTCGCATTTACAATATGAACCGTCTGATAAAATAATTCCGCTAACTGTTCACAATCCGATGATTTGTATTTTCTAATCACCACCGTCATCCCCCGTCAATATGATTTTCCTAATTAAATACGCCCAAAGTTATCTTCGGGCATAAGCCAACTCCGTTATCCCATTATATGATTGTGTATGCACTAATTTGAGTTTTATTTCATCCTGGCTTTCCTCAAAGAGCCGGATACCGGAACCCAGAATTGTGGGCATAATGGAAATATAAAATTCATCAATCAGTCCGCCCTGCATTAAGGGTTGAATGATGCTTGCACCGCCGCAAATCCAGATTGCTTTCCCTTCTTCCGATTTTAACTGTTCAACAACACTGCATGGATTGTCCTGTACAAATTTTATGTCTTCTGTCGGGGAGAACTTCCTGTGCGTAATGACATAAGTTGTCAATCCCTTATAAACCCACTCGTCAGGAGACAATTCTGTTGTGACCTGGTAATAAGTATTCCAGCCCATAATGACCGTATCAACATCCCTGATAAAAGCGGAATAGGTATCCACGTTTTCTTCCTCGCTGCCATGCCCATTCAGCCAATCCACTTTTCCGCTGCTGTCTGCAATATACCCGTCTAGGCTCATTGCAATATATAAAACAACCTTTCTCATAATATCCCTCCCTGAAGTTTCCGGAATGCCAGATTATCAGCCCGTCATCCTCTATGGACATACATTCTTGTCATATCCGGCTCCCCATCCCCCTGCACCATACAGAAGAACTCCCAACCATAGCGCTCATAAAAAGAGGTATGGTCTGTTACAAGATATAACGTTTCAATCCCGCTTTTTTTCATGTCGGCACATACATAATTAAGCAGTGCGCCGGCCACTCCCTGGCACCTTTTATCCGTTTCCGTATAAACTGCGCACACATTTGGCGCAAGGTCTTTTCTGTCATGAAAGTCATTTTCAATCACTCCCAATCCTCCAATAATCCGCTCCCCTTCCATTGCCACATACCACTGGGGAACGGCGCTTTCTTTCGTCAGGCAGGCTTCCATGCTTTTTCTGTACTCTTCCAACGGAATATTCCATTTTTCATGAAACCACACTGTGGCCTGTCCCGTTATTTCCGGCCTGTCTGCCAGACGTATTATTTCATACTCCATTTTGGTATTTTCCTCCGCCAAATATACAATTTTATAACTCAATATCTACGTTATAACAATCATCTATTAAAATATAATTGCAGCCATACTTCTGGCACATTTCAAGATAATACGCATTGTCTTCCAGCACAGAAGCCATGGTACACCATGTATCATCCATGCGCTGTTCGATTTCATCTGCATGTTCTTTAATATCTGTAAAATCCTCTTTCCAATGAAATGGGATGTAACAGCCCTCCACAACAAGGTTCTGTTACTACTCCATTATATCGGATATTCCCCAAAAAGTCATCCGCTTCTGAAACTCCCGCAGTGTAAACGATACCCTCCACAGCCCCTTATAAGACGTATCCTTCACCAGTCCTGCCATCCCTCTTACGTGGTCCCGGCCTCCGTCTCCCCTCCGGAATCCGCTTCCACGTCCTCTATACTCACCTCATAGGAATCCGTCAGAGGGAGCGGCATCCCGTCAAACACCAGATACTTAATAAACGCCATGCCTTACCTCCCTCCTGACCGCAGGTTCTGCCTCGCCTGTGCATTCACCACAACTTCATCCAACAGCGTGCCGCCCACATACACAGGAATGCAGATGGTCCCCACATTATCCCTACTCTGCATCCCTGCAAACATCTCCTGAATACCGGATATCATCTGCCGCATGGAATCCACCGAAGCCGTCTGCACCTGTGCTGACTGCATAGCAGACACCCCCGGACTGATGACCATATCCGCTGCCACACCGGAACGCACTGGAAGCCAGTCCCGTGATAAACCCAGCCGCCTGGTTAAACCCGGAAACAATGGTATTATAAACATTCCCCATGACGTTCCGGATACTGGAAACCACGTTATTAAACACATTGGACACCGCAGACCTGACCGCATTCAATATGGAAGACGTCACAGACCTCACGCTGTTCCACACCCCGGACACCACCGACTGGATGGTGTTCATCACCGTCTGCACCACTGACCTGATACCATACCATGCCGCGGTGATAAAGGACTGGATTGCCCCAACCACCGCAGTGACCACACCCTTAATGGCATTCCACACCGTAGTGAACATGGTCTGTATCCCCTGCCAGCAGGATGTAAAAAAGGAAGCAAGCCCATTCCAGACTATCTAACAATCCCATTCCACAATCTGCCGGATAGAAGGTATCAGGATTTCTCCCGTCTTCCAGCCCGCTATAGCCATGTAATTCATGGCCTCTGCCACCTCGGAAGCGGAAAATTTCGTCTTAGCACCTATCTCACGAGCTTTCTCCCGCAGCTTATCCAGCTCCCTCTCGCCAGTGCGTCATTAGCCTGCTGCCCCGCCGATTTCAACTGTAATACCTGAATCCTGGATGCCACGTTCCCCACCGCCTTTCCGACACGAAAAAAAGAGCCATTACTGGCTCCCAAACCATGTGATGATACGCATCTCCCTTATTTCCCGGATTCTATGTAAAAGGCTGATTTAATTTTTTGATAAATTATGTAGAATTGCACAAAATATATTTAAGCAGTATTTATAACAGTAAATCTATTGACTTTTCAACTGATATTACATATGTTATAGTAAAGAGGTGATGATTATGAGTATTAGAAGTGCGATTGAAAACACAATCCCCATTTCCCAGTTCAACCGTGGATTAGCCGGAAAAATCTTTGAAGAAGTAAAGCGCCATGGTGCCAAGGTTGTCATGAAGAACAACTCTCCGGAGTGTGTCCTGCTTTCCCCGGAAGAATATATCCACCTTCTGGATGAGGTAAATGATGCAAGGCTCTTAGCCACTGCCACACAGCGCATGTCTGCATTTAATCCCTCCACCGTTATCTCCCAGGAACAGGTCGACCGGGAATTTGGATTCAACCCCGCAGATTATGAAGAAACGGACGGCATTGAATTTGAATGAGCTGGGATGTCAAATACCTTCCTGAAGCCCTTGAAGACCTCCGCAAACTGGATGGCAGCCAGAAAATCCTGATTCGGAAAGCGATTCAGAAAGTCTGCCAGAATCCATTACCAGAAAACGAAGGCGGCTATGGAAAACTCCTGGGAAACAAAAACAACACCAATCTTTCCGACTTTCTAAAAGTCAAACTCCGTGGTGCCGGACTGCGTATCATCTACCAGCTCATCCGCCGTGATGATGGTATGCTGATTGTTGTAATCGGCGCACGGGAAGATGACGAAGTCTATGAGATTGCACAAAAACGCATCCTTAAACATAATTTGTAAAAAGAAACGGCAGATGTTTTGCCGTTTCTTTTTGCCAGTCAAAACCGGTCCATATCCCCCATGGAAATCCCCAGCTGCACGCACCGGAGCAGGAACAGCGGCGTGGTCATCTCACGCTCTGTCGAGCGAAGTTTTTTAGCCTCCACATCCCAATCCCCACAGTTTAATCAGCTGCGGCAGGATCTGTCTAAATGGAAAAGGTATTAAATCCGTCCAGCCACTCCTCCACCTCATCCGCGATTGCCGGATCTAATGGTTTTACGTTTATGCCAAACCCAATCTCTGCGATCCCAAATCCATCTTTAAATATGTCAGCCGCTATCTTGGCCGTCCGGTCATTGCCCTTTCCAGGATTAATTCCTACGACGGCGAAACGGTGACTTTCCATTACAATAAGCATGAAGACTACTCTTTCGTTCAAAGGACGCTTCCTGCCATTGATTTTATTAAACTGCTCATTCAGCATATCCCTGAAAAGAATTTTAAGATGACACGGTACTATGGCCTTTATGCCAGACACCGGGAGATTGACAATAAGCTCTATAAAGCTGTCTCCAAATCCAAGCACAGGATTCTCTTCGATTTCAATACCTGGCGTAAGCATTTCCTTCTCACTATGGGTTACGATCCGCTTCAATGCCCAAACTGCAAACATCAAATGGTCTTTTTAAAGCTGTACCATAAACATGAACGACCTCCCATTTGATTCATACAACATTTATTACAGATGGGAGGCAGTTGCAAATGGATCAAAAATATGTAGATGAACTCAGACAAAAATATATCAAAAATCCTCCAGAAGGAATGACACCCAAACTGGTCAGAGGCATGATCGATTCCGATTTATTGGATATGCATTACTTTTTAACTGAAGATGAAGACCTCGGCGATGATGGATTTGAAGAAGGCTTTTATATAATTTTTTTTAGCCACCGTCTGTTTCATTATGGTAAGCGTCAAATCCTGCGCCTACCTATAAATTAACGCCGCTAACAGATATCAGCGGCGTGGTTTTCTGCATTCAGCCGGTAACTCTTTTGCCCATGGCAATAAGTGGTTTAGCTTCGCAGAATCTATATTTCCTTTTTCGTCACAGAGTTTGGGAAGCTCTGTGAGTAAATGCTTAAAATAATAATAAGGTCTCAGGTTATTGAGCTTTGCGGTTTCCGAAATACTGTAGATGACAGCGCTTGCCTGCGCTCCCTGAATGGAATCGTGAAACATCCAGTTCTTTTTACCGATACAGAAAGTTCTGATTGAACGTTCACTTGCTGAATTATCAATGGGTACGTTCCCGTCAGTCAGAAATACCTTCAGATATTTTTCCTGATTCAGGCTGTATTTCAGTCCTTCGGCTGTTTTCCCTTTGGGAGGTACGGCAGTATTTTCAAGCTGTTTTTTTACCCACGCAAAATACTCCTCAACCAATGGTCTGATTGCGTTTTGGCGTTCTTTGAGACGTTCCCCGGCTGTCAGATCCTTTAAGGCACCTTCCAGTTTATATATCTGGGATATCCGGCTTAATGCCTGATAGGCAACCGACCGTCGTACCGCATCAGGATTGGATTTGTCCGCTGTTTTTATGGCATCGGCATAATCCCTTCTTGCATGTGCCCAGCAGTTGGCATTTATCAGTCCCTGAAGCTTTTTTTCTATCAAATGATACTGGGAAAGGCTATCGGTAACTAGAATGCCTTTGTAATTCTGATAGAATTGAAGCGGAAACTCATGGTTCCTGCCTTTCTGGTATTCATAGATGACGATTGGGAACTCTGTATGGAATTCACCGGAGCGGTGCACCCACATATAGCTTTTGCTTCCGGGAGCTCTGTCATCGTTGATTACCTGGGTGGGAGTCTCATCCGACTGTGTCACAGGAAGCTTTAACAGTTCCTGCTTCATGCACTCCACCAGAGGCGCGAAGTACCGGCGGGAACTGTTTATCATCCAGTTTGACATGGTCTGTTTTGAAATGTTAACCCCGTTACGGGAGAATTCCTGTTCCATTCGGTGCAGCGGAGCAGAATTCACATACTTTACATTCAGGATAGAAGCTACAAGGGAAGGTGTTGCTATACTGCCACGGAACAGATCCTTTGGACGGTCACCACGCATGAACTCATCCTGATGGTAACCATTGGTTCCCACAAAGACATCTACCGTGTGGACTTCTACAGTCCAGCTCTCAGGTTCGTGTCTTAAACGTTTGTAGGTTTCACTGGGCATCTGTTTCCAGTTGCCTTCACCGTAGAAAGCATCCAGTACCTCTTTAGATACCGTGTGGGTTGGTATGGCATCTTCCGGGAAATCCTTTAAGTCCGCTTCCCGCTGCCCCCTGGATTTTTTCTTCTTTGCTTTTTCAGGGAGGATCTCATCAGGATCCGGCTCCTGTACAAGCGGATTATACAAGGCATCTGCTTCATCGAAAAAGGATAACTGTCCCTCAATGGATGCCATTGTTTCCGTATGACGGCCAAAGCTCTGCTGGTTTGCAAGACGTACCTGCTCAATAAGCTTCTCGATGTTTTCATTCAACGCATCAAGCTGTCCCTGCATACCGAGAATGATGGTGACCAACTCTTCACGGCTTAAGTTATTCAATTCACCCAGTGTATGCTTGCTGCCCATTGATCCGCTCCTTGTCCTTTCCTGTCTCTGATTATACTACAGAATCAGTGAAACAGCGAATTGTAAGCATCTTGCCTTTCGGCAAAACGCCTATGCTTAAAACAGCGTTGCCTGCCCATATACAATGAGGAAATATAGAGTTTTCAAGGTTCAAATATTACTTACATCACACTTATACCGGCGGCAGACGTGCTTTTACAACATCTCAAAAAGTGCTTCCATAAGCAGATTTTATGCGATAAAACAACAGAAATTTTTCTCTGTTTTGCACAATACTTTTCAGAAAACCTTTGCCGGATGGACTTCTTTAATCTTCAGGTCGAGAGGATTAAGGCCCAGCATCAGGAGGCGGAACTGCTCTTCAGTGATATCTGCAGCTTCCTGTGTTGTCCTTGGCCATGTCAGAGAACCGTCCTCAAATCTTTTGTATAATAGCAGGAATCCGTTCCCCATCCAGAGAAGTCCCTTCATACGATCGGAACGCCTTCCACAGAACAGAAAAAGAGTTCCTTGATCAAACGGATTCAGGTTGTACTGTGAACCGATGACCTGAGCCAGCCCATCAATTCCTTTACGCAGGTCAACAAAACCACATGCGAGTATCACGCGCCGGATTCCACCGGCATCCTCAAGCATTGGACACCTCCTGCAGAAGCCTGGTAAGCAGCCTGTCGGAAACTTCGTTAGACACTGCCACAGTTGCATGGGAAGTTTTAATCACGACTGCGGGCTGGAAAGAAAAAGGAATTTCCGGATTCTGTTGCGGTATCATGGGGACTTCAGCAAAGGTAACTGTTCCTTTTTCCTGCATTGCAGGAAGAGAAGTACTTCCATCACTCAATTGGCTGTAGACTTCTTTACGGACTCTCCTGAGCCAGTAGTAATACGTCTTTTCCTGAACCCCGTTTTCTGCCAGCCACTGCCTGGCTGTCTGCCCATCGGGACGGCTTTGACACTGCTCGATAATCAGTTTCCATTGATTGAGGCGAACATCATGAGTACAAGCATCCAACTTTACACCCTCCTTGAAAAAACTAGTAGTTTTTTTAGTTTTTTCAAGTTTGCCACAGAATCTATAAAATATCTAGGCGAGAGATTTGACGCTTACTCATTATGCCCGCTTGCAGCGGGCCTTTTTAGTTCTAGGGTTCTTCGGCAGGAGAGCTTTCCTTTAATATTAGAAACGTGCGCCGCCAGGCGCACAATAAAAAATCCGGTAATGTAGGATAACTGTATTCCTACATTACCGAATTTTTACTTACAAAACACTTTACTACCTAAAACCTTTGAGTCCATTAGAAATTTAAACCAATTGCATTTAATCAGATCATCTTAAAATGCCTCAATGCATCTTCAATCGCTTTTTCTTTTTCTAATGGTACATGTGGAACTTTAGAGTTCCCATCGCCAACATTATAGTTAATTCTTTCAATTAAGCCATGCTTTCTTTTAACCTGTGCCACATATAATTGTGATACCTTAAGCCCCGTATTATCAAGCACATATTGCTTTATTTCATCATAGGTTGCCTTTGCTCTGTCGTTGTCAAATCCATCTCATCAAGCTCAATTTTAACCTCAATAGATTTGGCCGACTTTATTTGGATAAAAGGACAACAGTTTCCACGTACGGTGGAACGGATATTTTAAACTACATGGCAAAAGTATTTTCATAATATACTGGTGGGGTATATTTCTTCGTCAATTTTACCCCTCTTACCCCTTTTGAATGAAAATCACCCCTTTATGGATAAATTTACTCCTCCCACCAAAATTACACTTTCTTTAAGTAAAGCTAATTTGAATTTTTTTATCATATTCCAATGCCCTGTACTCCCTTTGCAATTCCTGTGACAGCTCTTCTTCGCTTGGAAGATATAACTTATACTTTGACGCAAAAATCTGCGTTTCATTTTCTGGCAAGGTATACTTTACTATAGATTCACTTTTATCCGCACAAAGAACAATTCCTATCGGTGGATTATCTCCCTCATTCATCAATTCACGTTCGTAGTAATGTACATACATCTGCATCTGCCCTAAATCCTGATGTGTCAAATCTCCAATTTTTAAATCAATTAATACAAAGCATTTCAAAATGTAATTATAAAAGACAAGATCTATTCGGAAATGCCGGCCATCAAATGTAATCCTCTTCTGTCTGGCAACAAAAGAAAACCCTCTCCCCAACTCTAAGAGGAATTTCTGCAAATGTGTTATCAATGCTTCTTCAAGGTCGCTCTCATAAAAATCATCATTTGGACTTAATCCCAGAAACTCTAATACATATGGATCGCGTATAATATCCTCTGGAATTTTTGCCGGCTCCAATTGCTGGATTTCCTCCGAAACCATTTCTTTATTCTGACTGGATAGCAGTCTTTCATAAAAGAAAGAATTAATTTGCCTTTCCAACTGCCGTGTGCTCCAATTTGATTTTATTGCTTCTTCTGTATAGAATTCACGGGCATTTTTATTTTCTACGCGCATAAGCAGGCGATAATGTGTCCAACTCAATTCGTCACGCAGTGCGTGACTATTGGGAAATGTCAGATAAAACTGTCTCATGTATTTAAGATTAGTCGGTGTGAAACCTTTACCAAAATCTATAGTCATTTGTTTGGATAATTCCGCTATTAATCTACTCCCATATTCTGCTTTTTCATAGCCATCCTGCTGTTCCACGATACTTTTCCCTATATTCCAGTACGCTTCCACCATTGCAAAATTTGCTGTTTGATATACTTTGTTTCTGGCTTCAGAAAGAATTCTTTTAATTTGTTCATAAAATTGTTGTTCCATTGACTCTCCCCATTCCTTAATTTAAACACATGATGTGTACATATATTGATAAAATAATTTTCATTCGAAACTGAATTGTCAATATTTTTTTCTATACTCTTTACTTAATATCAAATTTTAAGTATATAGAAAATTTTGCAAACCAACTTTTGCTATCAATTTTTAATACATCTTATAGTCAAAAAGATGTATTTTTATTCCTTAAAATATATCTTTAGCAAAATCGCATTTCTTAAATTCCAAATAGCTATTAATGTAATCTATTTTCATCAAATCTCTTATACGGATTCTTTCCGGTTGTGTTATTATTTTACTCAATTGTCTCCTTAATAATAAATAGTCATTTATTATATTTGCTACATATAGAATTGCTGTCTCTACAGAAATAATGCTCAGCATTAAAGAATCAATATAACTTGAAAAAACTATAGATTTTTTAACAGAATTATTACTTAATCCTATATAAAAGCTATGTGTACTATTTGATAATATATTAAAAATAGCTGATTCTAAGTCTTGACTAAAAATTCCAACTCTTTTCCTGTTATAAAACTGCTTTCCTGAAAGAATTATACTTTTTTCTTTATTGCTAGCCGTTGAATATATACTACTATTTTTGATTTCTTCTATTACAAAACTCATATCATCAAGTTTCATTCTAAAACTATCCATTGGAAAACTTAATTTTTTATAAATCTCTTTAATATTTTTATTATAATTTAGGAGTTGTAGGTTGTATCTAAAGTTCACCTCTTCATCAGAAATACCTCTTTCTGAGATATAAAAATATACATTAGCAGCATCCATTATATTTCGGGTTGCTGAAGCAATTAAAGCAATATCTAATTCTGAATATTCATTTTGACCAATATTAAATAATTTGATAATACTATTGCAATGCAACAATACCTTTTCTACTACCTTTTCAGCTTGTGCAGATTTTATAGTTGTTGCCCTTTTGCTTCCGGAAACTAAACTTACTTTTTTTCCGATATCGTAAAGTTCCTTTAATTCTTTTAGTCTTATTTTATATTGATTTTTCTCCATATTACTTTTGTCTCCATTTATTAACATAGGTTATTGCTATATGACTTGACTAAAAAAGTACAGTGTTTACCCCATGGTTCCTCTTCGAGATTAAACTCACATGGCGTTACCCCGTCTCCACCCGGACGGAAACTTATCCATTTCACCCCCCATAAAAACACAACTCCATTTCCTGCAAAAATCCCACAAACCCGCCAAGAATCAAGGTTTCCTCACGAGAAGCACGGCGGTTTCAACATGCGGTGGGACGGAGGTTTTATACTACATAGCAAAAGTTTTTACCTTTTATTTTTCAATGGTTGGCACCCCCCATGTCTTACCCCCCTAAGTAGTTTTTCACCCCTTTTTAGGGATATTTACCCCTTTCATGTTTTTTTACCCCATCTATATCCGGTAAAATAACTAAAGACAAAAAAGTAAAGTGGTTTTCCGTGTAATTTTTCCTTTTATAATATGTAGTCGTTAAAATGATATTTCAAATCATCTTATTGCGCGTACCTCAATATCTCCTAATTTTTTATCACATGCTCGATGTGAAGGAAATGCTGTAAATCCCGGTCTTGAAATAAAATTTCGAGTTTTATCGTAATATACACTTAAAATTCCTGTTAGTAAGAACTGAAAACCCAAATGTATTTCTTCATCATTATGGTTAAAAAATATATATTCACCAACTTCCTCATCTTGGGGACGCCTTTTAAATATACTCCACTTATTAAATGAACCAATATAACCTATCAAATCATCAAAATAATCAGCTTCTTTTAAATAAATATTGGCTAATTTATCAAAAATCCATTGTTCTGTAGTCTTTTCCTTTTTTTCAAACGCATCCATTGATACTAAAGCTAAAAATGGTCCTCTTAAATGATGACCACTATCATCGACACAACGGCATAATTTTGATGCTTCTTTCAAGGCATTAGTCTCATGTTCTATATCATTTTCATGTAAATTCTTTTTTACAGAAATAATGCCTATGATCCCCTCTGGTGGGACTATAACATTTTCTCCAAATCGTTGAAAAATAGGGTATTTTGCACTATCATAAATCAGAATATCTAATTGAGTAGAATGACTATCTAATTCATTTTTTCTACTTCTATTCTTTAATCCTGTTTTTACTGCCGGTCTCAATATAAATCCCGTTAAAACTTCTAAATCTTTGGGTAAATATCTTTTCAGATATTCTCGTATCAAAGTTTCCACATATCTTCCGTCTTCCCCATTATGGGCAGCACCATTTCTATTATCTGCTGGTATCAGCACTTGAAACTGTTTATAGGTATCCAGCAAAGCCTGCATCTCGTTTGACCAATAATTCTGTATTCTTTTTCCATCCATATTTTCATATCCCCATATATTTATCAAACAACACATTAATTATAGTTCAAACAAATCATATGAAGGAGCTTTTGTTCTATCAACTTTAACTCCCATAGTCTGAGCTATTGTTTCCATCCCCCAAATATATGACCCAAACTCATCCTTTTGTGATTGAGTAAGTTTATCCCATGCCTCTGGATTAACAACTAAATTCTCACTTATCATTGGCAAAAGATTATTAATAAAATTTCTTTTTTGCTGTTCTTCCAAGCTATTTAATTGTTCAAAATATGTTGAAAACATTTTGTCATTCTTTTTAAACCAAGAAAATATGCAATATGTTTTCTCTTTTTCAGGAAACACGCAAACATACACATGTTGCGCCCTTTTGCTAAAGTCCAATAAATCTTGCACCTTAATGTTTTTCAAATCATATTGTAGTGCTTCAAATCCTGTACATGCAAATTTTACAGCTTTATCAAATTCCCATATAATACTTGTCAAAACACTATAGTCACTCTCTAAAATTGCCTTGTCAAAGATTTTTTTATCCTCTGCAAAATCTTTAATTGCTAATTTATTTCCACTAAAAGGATCTTCCTCATCAGACATATTGACTAAAGATGGTTTATTGCTAAAAATTATTTGTTCCATTTTTTGCAATTCTTGCTTTTTATGATACTCTAACGCAAAGCTTCTATAAGTAAAAAGAAATATCTGTTCCTCCGTCTTTTGAAAATCCCTGTCCTCGATTGGTTGAAATAATGTTTTATCATGATAACCACAAAAACCTGTAAAAACTGTTGCTTCTTTTCTTCCATAGCTCGTCATTGGAGCAAATGGTTTATCTGGCTTTGGACATGGCATAAACACCATTCCATTACTGGATATTGTTTTTAATATTTTATTATTTTGTATTGAGTGTGCCCCTATTATTTTCTCTGAACAATTCTCTGTATCTGGATGTAAACATTGCTTTATTTTTGAATCTTTTCGTATTTTTTTATAATTCTCCATTAGTTTTAATGGATTATTAAAATTTACATCATCCAATTTACCCTTACAACAATTCTTATATTTTTTGCCACTTCCACATGGACATGAATCATTAGGGTATACTTTTTTACCCATAAATACTCCCCTCTCTTTTGCCAAAAGATATGAGTTTCGCCCCGTAGTATCATATTAAAAAAACTACGGGCAAAACCCTATCTGAATATTTACCCGACCTTGCCTCCGGGGAAACTTATCCATCTCACTTCCCGTAAAAACACAACTCCATTTTCCTCAAACAATCCCGCAAACGCCCGTAGAATCAAGGTTTCCGCACGAGAAGCACGACGGTTTCGACATGCCCAACCCAAGGAAACATATCCACCATCCAACACTCCTCCGCCCGATACCCCAGCTTCTTCAACACTCCCAAATCCCGCCCCAAAGTCACCGGATTACAGGAAATATACACGATCTTTCCCGCCCCAAGCAAAGCCGCGCTGCGCAGAAATTCCTCCGTACTCCCATTCCTCGGCGGATCCATCAGCAGCACATCCACCTTTGCCCCTTCCGCTGCCATCTGTGTCAGAAACTGCCCCGCGTCCGCTCTATAAAAACGCACATTCTTTATTCCATTCACCTTGGCATTCACAATCGCATCCCTGACCGCATCCGGATTCATCTCCACTGAAATCACATTCTTTGCATATTTCGACGCAATCATCCCAATCGTCCCAATACCGCAGTAAGCATCAATAACCGTTTCTTTCCCGCTCAGCCCTGCAAGCTCCACCGCTTTCGTATAAAGCTTCTCCGTCTGCACTGGATTAATCTGATAAAAGGATGCAGGAGAAATACGGAATCTGCATCCGCAAAGAACATCTTCAATATATCCCTTCCCGTACAAAATCTGCTGTTTATCCCCCAGAATCAGACTGTCCGTACGGTTATTCACATTCTGTACCACCGTTGTGATTTCCGGATGTGCTTTCAGTAATGCATTGGTAAAATTCCTCTTGGAAGGGAATATCGGCGAAGCCGTCACCATAACCACCATAACCTCTCCGGTTGCAAATCCTCTGCGCACCAGCACATAACGGAGCAGTCCGTATCCCGTATCCTCATCATAAACCTTGATTTTAAAGGAGCGCAGCATCCCCCGGATTGTCCCGATGATTTTATCAGCAAGCTCGTCCTCAATCAGACATCTCTCCACAGGTATCACCCGGTGTGTCCCTTCCTGATACACTCCGGAAATCGGATTCCCCTTCCGATCCCTGTCAAAAACCGCCGTCACTTTATTTCTATAGTTCCAGGGATTTTCCATGCCGATAATCGGTTTGAAACGTCCTTTCAGATCCGGACATTTTTCCAGTTCCTTTTTGACAAACTCTTCCTTTTTCTTCAGCTGTTCCTTATAGGTCAGATGCAGATATTTACAGCTGCCGCATTTTTTTTCATTAATACACTTTTTTTCATTGGCACATTTTTTTTCATGTGTAAAGTTTTTTCCATTATTACCGTTTTGTCTATTATTACAATTCTTTCCATTATTACCGTTTTGTCCATTTACTGTGCTATTATCATTTACACTCTTCTTTTCCATGATTTCATTCCTTATCCTTCAATTGTTTAAATATTTCTTTGTATTCCCCGCCGAAAATACTGCCTTTTCTCCATACAAAATAAAAATCATGCTCCACATTGAAATCCTTCAGAGGGATTTCCCGGAGGCAGCCCTGTGCAAGTTCCCGGCGGACCGCTGCTTCGTAAAGGAAGGTAATTCCGCGGCCTTCCTGCACCAGATATTTCATGACCTGAATATTATTGATCTCATGCAGCCTGCGGAAATCTTTTACCGACAGGTTCTTTCCCTCCAGAATGCGCTCCAGGACCTCCCTGGTACCGCTCCCTTTTTCCCGGATGAGAAGCGCTTCGCCCAACAGATCCTCTGTCCTGATTTTCCGGCTGTCATTCGCCGCCCGAAGCCTGTAACCGGCTCCGGCTACAGGTATGTACTTTTCAGTTGAGTAAATCTGATAATCATAATCCTGACGTGAAAAATAGCCTTCCACCAGCGCAAAGTCCAGTTTTCCTTCGTCTATCAGGCTTAACAGATCCGCCGTATTAGCGACCGTAACATGAACGGACGCTTCCGGAGCTTTAAGCATGTAGCTGCTGAGCATGGACGGAAGGACAAATTCTCCGATAGTCATTGTTGCCCCCATCCGCAAACTGCGTTCTGTAGCACCCGCCTGAGAGAGCAGCTCTTTTAACGCATATTCGTCATGACGCATGGTGAGGCCCGCGCTTTGCAGCAGGCGGCCTGCTTCCGTAAGCACCATCTTTTTCCCTTCACTTACAAATAGCCTGGTTCCGTAATATTCCTCCAGGTGTCTGATATGCTGGGATACCGCGGGCTGGGTAATGCACAGTTCTTCCGCTGCCTTCGTATAATTCAGGTTCCGGCACACGGCCAGAAAGGTTTCCATTCGAAAATCCTGCATGAGTTCTCCTTTTATTATAGCTTCCGCCGGCTGTCAGAATCCGTCGTTTTTCTTTCTTTTTCTCTTTTTTATAATAACATAGCCTTATATAAAAAGAAATACGGATAACTTTTATTTATTCTAGCTCTTCTGTTGTTTCGTGCAGCTTCCGGCGTTTTCTATCTTCTTTTTTCCAATATCATCTGTCAAGCGTTTTTGAAAATGTCCCAAAATAAGTGAAACATTAGCCCCGGTAATTGCTGGGGCTTTTTAAAACAAAATAAAGCATGGTCTATAAAGACTGTTGGATTGATTATTATTTTTTGATACCACAAGTACACCCTCCGGGGGCATAGGGCTCTGC
>NZ_QUES01000007.1:211125-212839 GCF_003478085.1 Eisenbergiella sp. OF01-20
GGGGCATAGGGCTCTGCCCTATGTACCTGCAGGGGACTAGTCCCTTGACCCATTAACCCTCGCCGGGAAGGCAGGGAAAGGAACAAAGTTCCTTTCCTGGTCATGAGGGTAATCCGTGAATCTTTTGTCAATAACTTTCCCGGTATAAAGGGACTTTGCCCCATTATTCCACGGTTCACTTGACAACGATTCCGCTTCGATTATTATGCAGATGCTTTTTCTTCGTCGTCCCAATGGTGTTCCTGTTTTTGGACGAACTTATGAAAGATAGATTTTCGCCAGGGATGATTCATTGGAGGAATGTATTTCTTTTTCGGTTTTGGCTCTTTGTAGTCTAAATCTAAATTTTTGGATTTGGCTTCGTGTTCAGGAATAGCTTCCAATGCATAGATATCGGCATCATTGACACAACAATACTTTTTGCCATCAAAAGCCTGGATAAACATGGTCCTGGTTCCTTTCCGGTAATGTACCTGCAGACCGTTCTTATCAAGCATCTTATAGTAGCTGTTACTGTGTCTGAGACAGTGTCCGGTATCGACAGTTCTTTCACACAAAGTTGCCAGTGTAAGATTTATTTTTTCGTTTGAGGGTTGCTCTTCAAACACAGATTTGATAGTATTGAAAGGAAGTGAAAACTTCGCATTGAATTCTTTTACTTGGAGGTTGAGGAATTCGTTAGCAGCTTCTATGGTCGTGATTCCCGCGAGTCTTAACTCAATTGGGAGTCTCGACTGTAAAGTTTGATTGAAACGTTCTACACGGCCTTTTGCCTGTGGAATACTGCTGGATTCTAATTCAACACCAAGCTGGTGGCAGGCATAGGCAAACTGTGTATAGGTATCCTCATCGAGAGATGGGGAATTTTTCTTTTTATAGGTAAACACAGTACGGCGATCAGTAAAGAACTTATAAGGAATGCCGTAATCGGTCAAAATCTGTTGGAATACATGGTAGTAACCATTCAGAGTTTCCTGTGTATCGAACCATGCACCAACAATTCTGCCAGTGGCATCATCAATAGCAAGATGAAGGTGCCAAATGCTACCAGGAATCCATTCATATGAAGTCGCATCCATCTGAAGCAGTTCTCCAAAGTAGGGGGCTCTGGGACGTCTGGTATGGGCATCTTGGGCAGCTACAAGATTGGTTTGGATGGCATCAGCTTCCGTTTGTGTTTTGGCAGCTTTCTTTAAATCCTTCAAATGTTTTATGATACGTTTGTGTTTTGCACGAGTGACCTTAGGTGAGAGAATGTATTCTGATTCTAAAATTTTAGAAACTGAGGAGACAGACAGAGAAATACCTTCGTGCCTGTCAAGTAATTCTGTAAAGTGTGTAAAGTTGGCATCATAGTATTTACTGCGGTAAAGATCAATAATAGTAATCTTTACGTCATTTTGAATGGTATTGGCTGGTTGACGTCCTTTGTTTCCATGTACGAAGTATACTTTTCCATATGTTTTGTATCCGGCGAGCATACGGTTGATGTGCCTGATTGTGCACCCCAGTGTAAGTGCAGCTCTTTCTTTGTTAGGCTGAGGGTGATCAGCCAGGCCTTTGATCACTTCATATTTCTTCAGTTCATCCATTGTAAGTATAACCTTTCTGATAATAAATTCCTCCTGTCGTAATAAATAAGCAGGAGTTAGTATACCATAGTTGGGACATTTTCGCTTGGGGTATATAAGGACATTATCATAAATGGTTCATA
>NZ_QUES01000070.1:0-6888 GCF_003478085.1 Eisenbergiella sp. OF01-20
TGCAAGCTCTGCCATTCGCTGTTCAAGCTGTATCACATCCTTTCCGTAGTCCGTAATCAAAGCCGCTTTTTCCTCTGTTTCCCCGAACAGAAGCACATCCAGCAGATATTCCACTTGATCTTGCTTCTGTAAGGCTTCTATAAACCGGGGATGAAAGACTTCCTCCGGGGAGTGCGGGGCATATTCCTTTCTCCATGCCCGAAGCAGATGGAGATAATCGGCAAGAATACGGAAGCAGCGGTTTTTTGCTTCCTGAAACTGTTCCTCCGGGGATTTCTGCCGGAGCTTTGGCTTTTTCGCCTTTCCCGGCGGCTTCCAGTCCTCATAGGAAAGCCCGAAGTCCTGTGCCAGTTGTACGGCGGCTTCTTTCTTTCCCAGCCCATACAGGGCGGCGGCAAAATCAATCACATCCCCATCCGCACCGCAGCCGAAGCAGTGGTAACGCCGATCCAGCTTCATGCTTGGGGTTTTATCATTATGGAACGGGCAGCAAGCCATCCCGTTCCGACCTACATGGATTCCATAATGCTCCGCAGCCTGTCGGGTGGTAACAGACTGCTTGACAGCTTCAAATACATTCAAATCTATCCCTCCTTGAAAAAAAGAAAAGCACCTGACATTCTCTGATTGAAAATGGCAAGTGCCTGTTAAAGTTCCATATCCTGTTGTCTGTGTTTTGTCTGCACCGGGGCAGTTCTTTGTGCTTTTTTCTCGTCCGCCTTATCCTGCAAGACTTCTTTGATAGGCTGTTTCTTGGGCGGCTCTTTACTTTCCTCTGTGCCGGGTGTGGCTTTCCGTACCCAGTAGCGGATGTCCCGCAGCTTCTTCAAATCCTCCTGTACCTCGGTCAGCGGTACTTTCAGCTCTGCGATTTCGCTAAGAAGCTTTTCCTGCTCCTGTTGCAGCTCATTTTTCGTTTTATCCTTATCGTCCGGGTGCTTGGCAAGATAGGCGGCGGCTTTCGCATACCGGGCAACCTCTGGGTGTTCCTGTTTGAATTTCTCCTTAGGTCAGTTTACAAGGAACTACACGCAGACCACGAAACGGGGGCTGCTGACAACAAATAAAGGCTGAATATCAAGCACCGGGAAAGTGCGAGATATTCAGCCTGTTTTGTTGTCTGGGGTTTCCAAAGGGGCTTACCCCTTGGCACACGACTTTGCTTGCAAAGTGTAGTGTGTTATACGCTCTGTCGGCGTTGCTGCGAAAATGGGGTTGCCGCCGGGGAGGGCAAGGGCATTTGAAACGGCAGGAAAACAGGGCTGTGATTGCGTGGCATGGAGCCGCAAGCGCAGGACTGGTTTCGCCAGCAGACAGGGCGTATATGAAAGCCCCCGTCCCTTGTCCCACGCCGGACTTCGGGACAAAATGTCCCGAACTTGTGGACACACTCACGAAAAAGCAGACGGATTTTCCTCTCAAAATTGAAATGGGCGGGAAGCCATTTTAAGGCTTTCCCGCCTTGGTTGCCCATCAGCAAAGACAGGCGGGGCTGTCAACGGCGGCGCATTTATGCGCCGTTCATCTTGACCGTTGACTGTCTCGGCTGGCTTTGCTATCTCCCCGATAAATGGGAAGTTTACAATTAGATTATAGAAACAAGAATCAATCCAACCAAACACAATCAACAATGTCAATGTCAACTTTAACAAATTTTTCGTCTATAAAAACAGCAGCCCAACCATGTTCTTCTTCCCATGGACAATCAAGTTTCAATATTACACATACAGGAACATTTTGCGATTCGTACAGTGGATTTCCTGTTTTACTTCTGGCAAATACTGCGTCTTCCAAAGCATAAAGTGTAACATCTGTGCCCGTGTATTTTACAAGGTCTACAGGTGAGCTTATTTCCGGCCAATATTCCTTACTTTCTTCCTCATCATCAGGTCCCCAATTCTCATACATTTCATCATAATAAAGGCGTATAAATGCCTCCAACATTTCGGTTTCCAGTCGAGGTGTCCATTTCTCTATCAATCTTTTACAGTAAATGGCACCTTTATCTCTATCATCAATTTTAAATTCCTCTGGATTTAATAACAAATTGTTTTGCATTTTTCTTTCTCCTCATTTTCGCAAAATGTATTACCCGTCAAACCTACTCAAGAAATTCTGATTTGTCGCTCTCTTACTTCCGCCCCCGCTGTGGGTTTGGATTTTTCAGTAAGTCCGACTTCTGTGCAATCTTTTTCAGCCACTTCTTTTCTTCCTCGGACAGCTTTTTCAAATTCAGCTTGAGCCGCTTACAGATAAACGCCAAAGCCGCTTGCTCCGGGTCGCTGTCTGGACTGGCAGTTTCCTCGGCGGTCTGCAAGAAATCTTCCAGTGGGTTGTCCCCCGGAACGCTGAAAAAATCGTCCTTATGGGCTTCCCGCAGGTCGAGGGCTATCTTGTTTATGTCCTGCTGTATCACATAGCGGCAAAAGCTGTCATCATCAATATGAGCGGCGATAAGTTGTCTTAGCTGCGGGTCGGACAAGCCGGGATTGTACTGCTTCATAATCGTTGCACTCATGGTGTCCACGATGGCGTTTGCGCTCTGTACCTGTTTTCCTGCGATACCGTTTACATAGATTTCAAGGTCAGCCATCAGCCGGGGAAAATCCGGGTGTACTGCCAGTTCACACAAGAGGGAATTATCTATCAACCCACTTTTCAAGAGTTCAATCATATCATCACTCAAACGCAGGTCTGCAAGATCAGCGTTTGGGTGATTTCTTGTTTGGGACAGCCCCAGTAGATAATCGGCGGTTACACCGTAAAACTTCGCCAGCTTGATAATAGCATAGTGACTGATGTCCTTAAAATCCTTTGCTTCATAGCTGCCCAGCGCAGACTTGGAGAGATTTACCTGCTCCTCAAGCTGCTCCAGCGTCAGCCCACGCTCCACACGCAAATCTTTCAATCGTTCTTGTATGGATAGTTCCATGCTCTCCCTCCTTGTCTGCTCGATAAATGGGAACTGTGTTATCTTAATCTTCACTCAATGTTTTCAACATGAGTTCTTAAATAATCAAAATATTTTTTGCCATCATCATTACCGTCCTCGTCAGGCTCAAATATCTCCCTTCCTTCAAACATATAGGCTCTAAGCAAATATTCTGTGGCGTTTTTTTCGTCCCCTATTTCTAAACAACATTCACCTAATCGAAGCATAACAAACGGATTTCCATATCCCTCGCCGCTCAAATTCCCCCTTGCTTTGTCAAAGCATTCGTGTGCTTTTTCGTATTGTTTCTTTTGAAAATAAATATCGCCAATGGCAGCTAAAAACCATATGGTTTCACTGTAAAATTGCTGTGGCTCTGGGATTAGGCTAAGAGCTTCTTTCCATGCTTGTATAGCTTCCTCATATTGTTCTTCTTCCTCAAACTGATTGCCTTTTTGGGCTAATTCATCTAATTTAGTTTTTATTTGTGGTGTTAGTTCATCAATAGCCACTTCTTCATTTTTCTTCTTTGAAAACAGTCCCATAATATACCTCCGTGAAATTTCGATTTGCCATTCTATTTCTTCTATTCTACCACAATTCCAAGAGCGTGGAAATAGAGAGTTTTCCGGGCTGATTTCCGACCTTATGGATATACGGGGCGGGCGGTCTTTTAGGTGTAGACTTAAGGTAGTTCATCGATGAGCTGCACCTTGAAAACAGAATGACCGTCCGAAAAGGAATACCCCGGCAGGGGAAGCACCGCAACGAGCCACTTCGGGACAAAATGTCCCGAAGTCCGGGGAGCGTGCCAACGCCGGAAATCCTTTCGGGGAGAACGGCTAAGGAAAAATGGAGGGAACACATGAGAGAGAACCCATATAAACGACTGCCGCCCATAGAGCGCAGGCAGGACGGTTCCCTTTACCGCATGACACCGGCACAGAGGAAACAGGCAAACGCCCTGATCCGCCGGGAGTGCTGCTGTTATGAGGATGGGAACTGTATGCTCCTTGACGATGGGGACACCCACACCTGCCCCCAGACTATTTCTTTCTCGGTCTGCTGTAAGTGGTTCCGCTGGTCGGTCTTGCCGCAAATCGGGACGCTGGAAGCAGAGATTTTCCGGGATAAGGAGCTAAAACGCTGTGCGGTCTGCAGCAGAGTGTTCGTCCCAAAGTCCAACCGGGCGAAATACTGTCCCGGCTGTGCCGCCAGAGTTCACAGGCGGCAGAAAACAGAAAGTGAACGGAAAAGGAGGTCTACTGTGGACAGTTAGGGGCTGAAAAGTCCTTGATTTACAAGGCTTTGCAAGCACAGAACAGGGGCAGGCAATAGAAACTACCGTCTACCCCCGAAAACGGACTTCTAACCGTCCACAAAACACGATATGACAAACACCATTTATATCCATCAGCCGGAAAAGGCAGTCAGCTTTACCCGGCTTCCGAATTTCCTTTTTGAAGCCCCCACATTCACACCCCTGTCCAACGAAGCAAAGGTACTGTATGCCTTTATCCTGCGCCGGACAGACCTGTCCCGGAAAAACGGCTGGGCAGATGAATATGGGCGGATTTACCTCTACTATCCCATCAACGAGGTAGTGGAGCTGCTCCACTGCGGGCGGCAGAAGGCGGTCAACACCCTGCGGGAACTGCAATATGCCGGACTGGTGGAGATCCAGAAGCAGGGCTGTGGAAAACCCAACCGCATTTACCCAAAATCCTACGAAGCGGTTCCAAACACCGACTTCAAGAAATCCGGTTACGGAACGCGGTCGGACTGAAAACCGCACTCATGGAGTACGATAATCAACCTTCTTGGAGTACGGAAACCGGACGGTATATAGAAATACAAAGATTAAAACGATTTTATTTATATCTTATCCATTCCCTTCCTATCTGAGATATTTTCTGCGGGATTTTCCTGTGGAAAAGTCACGGAATGGAAGGGCATGGGGAAAGGAGTTTCATGGCACAACACGCAATTTTGCGATTTGAAAAGCACAAGGGCAATCCGGCAAGACCGTTGGAAGCCCATCACGAACGGCAAAAGGAACAGTATGCCAGCAATCCCGACATTGACACCAGCCGGAGCAAGTACAATTTCCATATCGTCAAGCCGGAGAGCCACTATTACCATTTTATTCAGAGCCGCATTGAACAAGCCGGATGCCGCACCCGCAAGGATAGCACACGCTTTGTCGATACGCTGATAACCGCCAGCCCGGAGTTTTTCAAGAAAAAATCCCCAAAGGAGATACAGGCGTTTTTCCAGAGGGCGGCTGATTTCTTAATCGGGCGGGTAGGGAAAGAAAATATCGTGTCGGCGGTGGTACACATGGACGAGAAAACGCCCCACCTGCATTTGGCCTTTGTCCCGCTGACAGAGGACAACCGCCTGTGTGCAAAGGAGATTATCGGGAACAGAGCAAGCCTCACAAAATGGCAGGACGATTTTCACGCCTATATGGTGGAGAAATATCCCGACTTGGAGCGTGGGGAAAGTGCCAGCAAGACAGGCAGGAAGCATATCCCCACCCGTCTGTTCAAACAGGCGGTCAATCTCTCCAAACAGGCAAGAGCCATTGAAGCCACGCTGGGCGATATTACCCCGTTCAACGCCGGAAAGAAGAAAGAGGAAGCCCTCTCCCTGCTGAAAAAGTGGTTTCCGCAGATGGAGAACTTCTCTGGGCAGCTCAAAAAATACAAGGTCACGATAAACGACCTTTTGGCAGAAAATGAACAGTTGGAAGCCAGAGCCAAAGCCAGCGAAAAAGGCAAGATGAAAGATACGATGGAACGGGCAAAGCTGGAAAGCGAGCTGAAAGACATTCAGCGGCTGGTAGACCGTATCCCGCCGGAGGTGCTGGCAGAACTGAAACGGCAGCAGCGGCACACAAGGGAACGGTGATCAATGACAGAAAACATTTCACGCCGCAGCATGGCGGCACTGCACTTTGAAAATTAAATACGGAGGTACTATGGAGCATATCAGATACAAGAAAGAAACCGAAGTCGTGACTTTTCAGGGAAAGGAAATCACGCTGGAAAATCTCTCCCCGGTGTTCACGCCGGAGCAGGAAGCAGCAAAACGCCGGGAGCTGGAACAGCAGCTTTATGAGGTGTTCCGCAAGTATGCCGACAAACGGCAGAGTGAGGAAACCGGGGCATAAGATTTTCCGAAGCCATCGTTGATTTGCGGGGCTGCTGACGGTATAATAAAGGTGTCAGCAGCTCCGTTTCTTTTTTTAGAAAAGGAGCGACAATATGAATAATCGAATAGACGCAATCTATGCAAGACAATCGGTGGACAAAAAGGACAGCATTTCCATTGAAAGCCAGATTGAATTTTGCAAATACGAATTGAAAGGCGGGAACTGCAAGGAATACACAGACAAAGGGTACAGCGGCAAGAACACAGACCGTCCGAAGTTTCAAGAACTGGTGCGGGACATCAAGCGGGGCTTGATTGCAAAGGTCGTGGTTTACAAACTCGACCGTATCAGCCGTTCCATTCTGGACTTCGCAAACATGATGGAGCTGTTCCAGCAGTACAATGTAGAGTTTGTGTCCTCTACGGAAAAGTTTGATACCTCCACCCCGATGGGGCGGGCGATGTTAAATATCTGTATTGTGTTCGCCCAGCTTGAAAGGGAAACGATACAGAAGCGGGTAACGGACGCTTACTACTCCCGCAGTCAGCGTGGTTTCAAGATGGGCGGGAAAGCCCCTTACGGCTTCCATACAGAGCCGATTAAGATGGACGGTATCAACACAAAGAAGCTGGTGGTAAACCCGGACGAAACGGCAAATATCCGGCTGATGTTTGAAATGTACGCCCAGCCCACAACCTCCTACGGGGACATTACCCGGTACTTTGCGGAACAGGGGATTTTGTTCCATGGCAAAGAGCTGATACGCCCCACGCTGGCGCAGATGTTACGCAATCCTGTC
>NZ_QUES01000071.1:0-6637 GCF_003478085.1 Eisenbergiella sp. OF01-20
TAATGTTGCCAGTTCACCCGGCTTCGGGTTTTCATAATTCACTTGACACTACCATACAGGGCATAATCCGGGTTTGCTTTTTTAACCAGTGCGTTTGCACACATAATGGTTATAAAACAGAGAACAGACTGATACAGGCCTGCGGCTGCTGAAACACCAATATCTCCGGTTGAAATCAGCAGACGGAATACATAGGTATCAATAACATCCGTGACCGGTTCCAACAGTGCGCTGGATTTAACAGTCTGATAAAACAATCCGAAGTCTCCGCGGAAGATGTTTCCGATTGCCAGCAATACAAGTGTCATCATGGTAGGCACCAGAGACGGTATGGTCAGATACCGAATTTTCTGCCACGCATTTGCCCCGTCCAGAGAAGCTGCTTCAAACATTTCCTGATCCATCGATGTAATTGCCGCCAGGTAAACTACTGAACCATAGCCTGTCTGCTTCCACATCTTCAGGAAGATTAGAACGAAAGGCCAAGCCGCCGGTGTATTATACAGATCGAATCTGCTTCCGCCCAGCGCTGAAATGACATTGTTTGCAACACCGCGTTCATAACTGAATATATTATAAACAATTGCTCCCGCGACTACCCAGCTTATAAAGTAAGGAAGGAACATAAAAGATTGGGAAACCTTTTTAAAATATTTATTCCGGATTTCATTCAGAAGTATTGCGCTGCCCATCTCCAGAACTACGCCCAGAGAAATAAACACAATATTGTAAAGAATGGTATTTCTGGTTACCGACCATAATTTACCTGATATCATCAGCGCTTTAAAATTACTCAGACCACTCCAGGGTGAAAAATAAATTCCGCCGTTATAATTGTATTTTTTAAATGCCAGCACTATGCCTGTCATGGGAACATAGGAAAAAATCACGACATATATCACCGCAGGCAGCAGCATAAGAAACAGCATCCAATGCTTTTTAATTAATTTGTGAAGCGGCATTTTTGCCGGTTTAACCTTATAATTCTGCTTCATCTTTTTTCCTCCAGCCTTTTGGAAGAAAAATGGCGGGTGTACCGCCATTTTTCCACTTTGCTTTATTGAGTTGCAAGCCATGCTTCATACTGCTTCGTCAGCTCTTCTTCCACTTTGTCAATTCCGGATGACTCGAGCTTTTTATTCATTTCTGCAAGAGAAGCGTCTACATCTTCAACCAGTCCAAGCTGGAGTGACGGTATATAATCATTCAGTACCGTTTTACAGGCAGAAGCATAATCAGATACCGGCGTATCGTCAAACACAAAAGAAATTGTAGGATTGGAAACAATCCTGGGCTCCCATGAATCATACATTTCCTTTTCACGGGGAATCTGTCCTGCTTCCTCATAAAGTCCGTTATTTACGCCCCAGGACAGGGAAATACTATTATTTACATAATTTTCAGCGGCATCTCCCTTGGTAAAGCTGAATCCTTCCAGCGTATAATGCTCTCCTTCAATTCCCAATGTAATCAGTCTGTTCACGTATGTATCCATTTTCAGAATATCGAGCACCATCGCAGTACGGATCGGATCCTTTGACGCAGCTGCAATTGCCATATCGGAATTGTTATATTCCTCACATTGTACAAGGTTGTCAGTTGTAAGATCATATGCCGTACACTGTACACCTTCTGTTTTCTCCGCCGTTTTCATAAAGGTAAATACGGAGCCGTTCCATGCGATGGAAGCGCCCTGAAGTGCGCCGAATGCATCATCATCCGTAATCGTATTAGACAAAGCACTGCGGGACCAGCAGCCCGCATCTGCAAGAGTCTTCATATCATCCGCAAACTTTTTGAACGCTTCCGTATTCCATGCAAGCTGAATATCTTCGATAGCAGGTTTTTCTCCCTCTTTATAGGAATACATATATTTCAGATAGTCGCCTTCATACATGTAGAAGGTATTGTACATCTGACGGTACACATCCCAAAGCTCACTGTTATTGGTTGCGGAAGCCTGGGCCAAAATACCGGACTCAGGTGTTTCTTTTTCCGCAACGGTAAGCATGAAGTTCATATAATCGTCCCAGTTTTCAAGCTTATCAATCCCATGCTTGTCCGCAATATCCTGGCGGATTGCAACGATCTTATTCTGCGGCTTTTCCTGATTGCAGGGCATTGCCACAATCTTCCCGTTAACCGTCGCTTCTGAATAGCTCTTTTCCGCCTGATATTTATCCGTAAGCGGCATGTTTTCTTTTACAAAATCCCTGTCATATGTATAGAAGGAACCCTTCGCATTTTCTACATACATATAACACCAGGGAGCCGTATAAATCATATCAATTTGTTCACCGCCTGCCAATACCAGGGAATACATGGTCGGATAATCCGCCCAGCCCATAATTTCCACATTCAGAGTCGTATTAAACGGAGCCAGATATTCATTGATTTGTTCAAGGACTTTGTCCCAGTCATTTGGGGTATCACCGATCAGGTATAAATTTACGGTATAGGGCTTGCTGAAATCCACATTCGGATACATTTCAGGAGTTGCCTTCACATCTCCATCCTGTAATGTTGCAGGAAGAGATGCCAGAAGCTCCTCCGCAGGCGCTGCACCGCCATCGTCAGAAGCTGCCGTATTACCGGCCGCCGCTTCCGTTGCTTTGCCGCTCTGGCCGCTGTCGGCGGAGCCGCATCCTGCAAGCAGGGAAAGGGAAAGAACTGCAGTCAATACACTTGCTACCAATTTCTTCATTTACTATACCTCCCGTTTTTTTGCGTCATCTCTAGTTATGTTTTTTCTTATGCATAAAGTGCATAGATTACATAAAGAGATAATCTATATGCAGTTAGTATAGCATTTACCCCTCCCCCGTCTCATCTCTTTTTTTGCTCGATTATATAGAAAAATTGCTAAAATATCAGAGATTTATTTTCTTTATTTGTTCTGCATAATATTGAACTAATTCGAACTTGGTACCCGGCATCAGTCTGTGGTCAGGGCAGGGTATAAAACCTCCCAGGCTGACAAGATGCTTCATTCTTTCAATCTCCGCGTCCACAGCCGCTTTATCCTTGCGCAGCGCCGTTTTATCCATTCCGCCTACGCCAAGCATCCCCTTTCCAAACGTATTCCGGGCTTTTTCAAACTGATCTCCCCATATTCCCACTTCAATTGGGAACATGGTATTGACGCCATTTTCAAACCATATGGGAAGAAGGCTTTCCACTACCCCATCACAATCAAGAGATATTATATCAATACCATATTTACGGCAGAGAGCCGTCCTTTTTTTATAATGCTTTGCACATAACCCCTCAAAAAGAGCCGGTGCTATAAGCGGGCCGTTTTTAAAACAGATATCCTCCCAGAAATGGGCAAAATCAAATTTTGCACCGGTTCCTAAAACCGCTTCCACACATTTATACTGCATATCCGCATAGGTATCCACAATATCCGCAAAAAGCTCCTCATCCTCGTCATAAATAAGGTAACTCATACCTACAACTGAGGTCATATTGCGGATATCTCCCAGGACACTTCCTATCTCCAACCCAACCGGCCTGTCCGGTAGCCTTGTTTCATTAAAATGTTTATAAAATTCGAAATCGATGCGTTCAGGCATATACTGCATTTTAGGTTTATAGATCGTTTCAAAAGCTTCCCTGTCCTTCAGCTGATAATCATCCTCCGAAGGGATAGAATCAATACCGGGTTTGATTCGCTCAATCAGGCCGACACGATTTTGAACACGTTGGGAACCATCCGGAAGATTCTCCAATATTTTAAATTCAAATTCAGGATAAAGCCCCCTCTGCATCCCTTCCTTGGTAGCCCAGTTAAAATCCCAGCCAATCCGTTTGTCCAGTTCTCTATCCTTATCGGAGCCATCATAGTTTTTCTCTGCCAATTCCCTGGGGATTTTTTTCTGATCAGCCCATTCCTCCAAAAGTTCCTGCCAGTAGCCGAAGTGCACAGCCGGAAGCCGGTCTGCCGGCTTATAATGTAAAATATTCATTGCACGTTCTCTGTTTGTCATAGCTTCAACCTCCCACTTTTATTCTACGGCAAATTCCACTTTTTCCGTCAGACCATCTTCTGTAGTAAAGGTAATCCGTACCTCACCTTTTTCCTCAGGCATGACTGCTGCAAGAAGAAGGCCATTGAACATTCTCCTGACAGGACTGGAATACAAGGTAAGATCCAAAAGATCCCCGGCATCCATCCCCACAAGATGAGCGGGGCCTTCGATCTTACAGGATATAGCCGGGCATGCATCCGGCACAAAACGCCCTTTACTGTCCCTTGCGGAAAGCTCAATTTGTACCAGGCTGTCTGCTGTAATTTTACCATTAACCAGATCCGCTTCCAGCTCCGTCATCATACCCGTGGTCTGCACCTCATCCACCGCCGCCAGTTCTCCGTTTTTATACCCTTCCGCCCGAAGCACTCCCGGTTCATAGGCCACATCCCAGACAAGATGAAGATCGTTTGTCGTAACATATGTATGAAAGCCCTCATTCCATACACGCACCGCACCGTATCTCGGGCATTGATACCCGCGGCTGCCTACATAGCGGCCATTGATATAAAGTTTTACTTCTTCACAGTTTGTGTAGCAGATTACCTGCTTATAAGTCCCCTCCTGACCTGCAAAATTCCACTGGGGTGCCAGATGAAGCGTAACAGACTTTGTATTCCAAATAGAACGGAAATAATAAAAAGTATCCTTTTTAAACCCGGCCGTATCGAGAGGGCCGGATGCGGCGCCGCGTCCGGGCCATCTGGTTTCTCCCAGATAATCGATTCCCGTCCAGAGGTAATCGCCGGAAACAAAATCATGGCTGGCTGTGTAGCGCCAAAGCGCTTCATGATGCATGGAAGCGTTCACATAATCCCCGAACCTTCCCTCCCCGGAATAATCCCCTCTTACACCCCCTGCGGAAGGATTTTCCGTTCCTATCATGCAGCGCCCGGGATATTCCCGGCGATCCTCCTCGTAAAAGGTTTCCGCCCGCTCTCTCCATCTTCCCACATAGTTATAGCCCACTACATCCAGCGCATTTTCAAACTCCCGGAGAGTCCTGATCGGTTCCACGGCCGCAATGTTATCACAGGCAGACGTAACCATCCGGCTGGAATCCTCCTCATGGCACACATCCTGCAGTGCTTTAAGGATTTTCACTCCGTCCACAGATGATTGTTCGGGTATTTCATTGCCGATACTCCATATAATTACGGAAGGATGGTTATAATCACGCCGGATCATTGCGGTCAGGTCTTCCACTGCATGTTCCATAAAAAACATGCTTGATCCATAAGCCAGATCTTCTGAATAATAATTATCCGTCTTATTTTTAGCAAGCATCCATTCATCGAAAGCCTCATCCATAACCAGAAAACCCATTTCGTCGCACAAATCCAGCAGTACGGGCACAGGCGGATTATGAGAACACCGGATTCCATTGCAGCCCATATCCCTGAGAGCCTTCAGCCGCCTTTCCCAGCTTTCCCTGTAGCCCACCGCGCCTGTCAGACCGCAGTCATGATGAACGCACATGCCTTTAATCTTCACACTTTTCCCATTCAGCAAAAACCCTTTGTCCGCATCAAATACAGCCGTCCGAATTCCCGTCTTACAGCTGTACAAATCCATCTCCCTGCCATCTGCGATAATAGTGCTTACCAACGTATACAGATATGGTGTCTCATCCGTCCATAAGCATGGGGCTTCAACAGAAGGACGTACCATACAGTCACTGGTTTCCCCAGGCTCAAGATGAAGAGAAATTCCCGATGCGGAAACAAGCTTTCCTTCCTGGTCATACAGCTTATGCAAAACTCCCACATTTTCTGCACAGCATCCGTCATTGACAATCCGTGCACGAATCTGCATCAGCGCCATATCCTGCTTTTCATAAATACCGTTTGTGGCGCAACGGACTCCAAAATGATCAAAATGTATTTCGCTGGTACGTACCAGATAAACATCCCTGTAAATTCCGCAGCCGCTGTACCAACGGGAATTAGGCACCAGCTCGTTTTTTACACGCACAGCGGCCAGATTCTCCCCCTCCCTGACAAGCTCCGTTACATCCACATAAAATGAGGTATACCCATAGCCGTGTCCGCCGGCTTCTTTTCCATTGACATAGACAGTGGAATCCATATAGATTCCCTCAAAATAAAGATAGATCCTTTCCTTTTCCTCAAGATTATTCAGCGTGAAATATTTCCGGTACCAGCCAATGCCGGATTTCCCATAGCCACCGCCACCGCCCGTTTTTTCCTTTTCATCCGGTTCATAATCGTTGCTCCAGTCATGGGGCAGATTCAGCTTCCTGAAGCTGCTCTCATCCGCTTCCCATTGAGAAAATAATTCGTTATCCTCCAGAATAAAATACCAGTCCTTATTGATTTGTACATTCTTTCGCATAATGACACCCCTTCCGACCTTACGGTCTTTTACTAATACACTCAAATTTGGCACCTGCGAAATTTGAGTAATACGTATTTTCAGCGTTCCGATTTCTCCCAAAGAAGCAACCGTACGCCGTATCATGAATATATTCTACCATTATCAGCCTATAAATAATTATGAATAATTGCCCACAAATCCATGAAAGTTGCTTTTGGTCAATATTTAAACTAACATCCACATTCTGAAATTAACATCCACTTTGCGTA
>NZ_QUES01000072.1:0-6600 GCF_003478085.1 Eisenbergiella sp. OF01-20
AGGCCGCACAGGGAAGCAGGGCCGGGGGACGCCAAACTTTTTTATCTACACCCGTGCACTTTTCTTCCTGTTGACAAATTTCCGATGCCGGTTTATACTTTCATCAAATACTTATATAAGTTTATTACAAAAGTTGCAAGGAGAATGATAGCATGGATTCCTTAACTGCCAGACCTAATCTTTTAAAACAGGCCAATCTGTCCCTGATACGCAGGGTCATTAAAACAAACGGTTCCGCCACCAGGGCCGAAATCGCCTTGGAAACGAGGATCAGTTCCACCACGGTGCGCTCCCTTCTTTCCGAAATGCTGGAGAACGGAGAAATTGAGGGCATCGGCCTGGATGAGTCCAGCGGGGGGCGGAAAGCACAACGCTACCGCCTGAATCCGGAACGCTACCATGGCGCCGCCTTCTGCCTCCTGGATGACCGGGTGATTTTTCTGCTGGTCAATATGTGCGGGGAAATCGTGGAAAAAAAAGAGCTGGAGACGGTAGGCGAAAATTACCGGCAGCCGCTGCTTTCCTGCCTGGATGAACTGATCCGGGAAAAAGAAATCAAATCCATCGGCCTCGGCGTTCCAGGTATTGTGGAAAAAGGATGCTACTGGAGGAAAAGCCGGGAGGACGGCAAACTCTATAAATCGGATATCGGCGATTTCCTGGCGGAACGATATCATATTCCCGTCATCATGGAAAACGATCTGAATGCCACCGCAATCGGCTTCGGCCGCTGCTATGCCAAAGAATTTCCCGATGAGAACCCGGAAGATACCAATATGGCCTTTCTGCATTTTGAGAAAAGCTGCATCAGCGCCGGATTCATCAGCGGCGGGCGGATTATCCGCGGCTGCAATAACTTTGCAGGAGAGCTTGGCCTTCTGCCGGCAGACGGCGATCATCTGCTGGATGACTATCTGACGGAAACAATGAATGATACCGAATATGTCAATCATCTGATTAAAATCATCGGCTGGGTATGCGGCATCCTGAATCCCGCTTACGTAGCCCTTGGCGGCCCGGATCTGCGCCCGGACTGCATCGGCGCCGTCAGCGACGGCCTTTCCGCACTGCTGCCCAGACAAATGGCTGCGGAGATCCTTTATTCCCCGGATGTATGGCACGATTATTACGACGGTCTGGCTTTCCTGACAGCCGGCCGGATGTTTGAAGAAATACAGTTTATCAAGGAATAACTCCTGCGCTCACAGGTCAGGCGTGACCGCTCATCCGGGCGGGCGTTACTTTCCTCACGGGCATTCTGCCGGCATGTACGGATGCATCTGCCTCCGTGCATGTCATATAGCCAAAACAGAAGAAGCCGCCCGACATTCCTTTCAAGTTGACTTTCCCGTAAAAAATAAGTACACTGGTTACATATGTAAATGCTGCGGGAGGAATGTATGGCTGATTCCAATATAACTAAAAACGCTCTTGCTTCTTCCTTAAAATCCCTGATGGAGCAGAAGCCCTTCGGTAAAATCAATGTAAATGACATCTGTGAAGGCTGCGGTATGAACCGGAAAAGCTTTTACTACCACTTCAAAGATAAATATGACCTGGTAAACTGGATTTTCTACACCGAATTTGTTTCCCATATCCATGTGGACCGCTACGACAACGGCTGGGATCTGCTGGTGGATGTCTGCCGGTATTTTGAAAGCGAAAGAAGCTTTTACCGCTGTGCACTGGCTATCAAAGGGCAGAATTCCTTCCAGGACTATTTTCTTGAAATCATTAAGCCTCTGGTCCCCCTGTTTCTTTCCGACAGCTTTGAAAGCAACGAGGATCAGCAGTTTTTACTGGATTTCTTCTATGACGGGTTGATTTCCGCCCTTCTGCGCTGGCTCTCTGGGGAAAATGAAACCACTGCCGAAGAATTTACGGGCCATCTGAAATGCGTCCTCCTTCTGTTTGCAGAAGAAATTTTCAGCAAACTTGGGAACGAGGCCGCTCCTCCTACGGACTGAACAGGGTTCTTTCTCCGGTTTGGGTATGGCGGCGCCATACCCAAACCGGAGAAAGAACCCTGAACTGCTACCTGTGTTTTCCTTTTTTATCCATTTCCTGTTCCCACAGCCTGTCCGCTATGGGAGCCCATTGCGCCGCATATGCTTCGCACTTTCCGCAGAGATGTCCGGCGCTCTCCGGACACTGCAGATCCGTGGATTTCGCCCCGGTCCCGGCAACCATTTCCCGGAGAATCTCCGGATTTTCCAGCATGGGACAAGGCCGCAGAAGGTTGTCATGAAACGGCTGCCCTTCCCGGTATGCCATGAACAGCGGCTGCTGCAGCGCCTCCAGCAGGGATACCTCCCTGATATTGGCCCCGGAATAGTGGATGAATACACAAGGCTCCACATCACCATTGGGATTGATATGGCAATAGTTCCTGCCGCCCGCAATACAGCCGCCAACAAACTGTCCGTCATTCTGGAAATCAAAGGCGAACAGGGGTTTTCCTCCCTCCAGCGCCCGGATTTCGCGTATGCGGTGAAACATATATTCCCTCTGTTCCATGGTAGGCATTAATTCCGGCGCCGCGTCATTCCCCACCGGCATATAATGGAAATACCAGGCATACCGGCAGCCTTTTTCTATGATCATATCCAGGAATTCATCGCTGGTGACCGCTTCCACATTATTTCTTGTATAACAGACAGAGGTTCCGAATACCAGTCCGTGGGCTTTCAGCCGATCCATGGCTTCCATCACCCGTTCAAAACAGCCGTCCCCCCGTCTTCCGTCGTTGGCGTTTTCAAAACCTTCCAGGCTGATGGACAGCGACAGGTTCCCCACCCGTCTCATTTCTTCACAGAAAGCATCGTCTACCAGGGTTCCGTTGGTAAAGGCGTGGAATTCACAGTCATTGTGCTTCTCACACAGCCGGATGATATCGTCTTTTCTCACAAGAGGCTCCCCTCCCGTATACATATACAGATAGATGCCCAGCTCCTTCCCCTGGGTTATGATACCATCCAGCTCGTCATAGCTTAAATTCAGCCGGTTCCCGTATTCCGCCGCCCAGCAGCCCGTACAGTGCAGGTTGCATGCGCTTGTGGGATCCACCAGCAGCAGCCAGGGGATATTACAGTTATGTATCTTTCTCATCTGGTTAATCCGTTTCGTCCCGTAAAAAAACGCTTCAAACCCCAGATTCAGCGCCGTCATCTTCACAACATGAGGATCCACCTCCTGCAGAATCCGATCCGCATATTTCATCCATTTTCCGTCCGGATCCCTGACCAGTTCCCTGGCCCGCTCATAATCCTCTTTCCTGAATTTGCAGCCTCCCATAAATTTTTCCGCCAAATCAATCAGCTGCAGGAAGCTTTCTTCCCGATCCTTCTTTACATGTTTTAAAGCCCCGTCAATAGCAATACGGAAAGCTTTCCGTTCCGCCTGGTGTGTAAAATCCATACGTTCCTCCGTTCCGCGGCTCATGCAGGCCGCCTGCCTGTTTCCTGTATCCCTGTTACCTGCCAGTTTAACTACGGAAGCGTTCCCTGTCATTGGACACTCTTTTCCCGGTGTCCCTATTTTGGACAAATTTTGAAAATGTCACATTTTGGGACAACCTGCGGAAAATGTCTCTTTCCGTTGCAAAACAGGACGGGTATGATACAATGAATGGTAGAAGAAGCTGTGCAAATCTGACTGATAGGAAGTGATGTCACTGAAACCGGAAAAGTTCACCCGTTATCTCATAGAAGCCGCGGTAAACCGCGGTATTAAGGAAATGCAGGAGGATCCCAAGAGGAGCGTCCGAAAGCTTGCCGATTTGGGCAGACAGTTCGCCCGGGGCCGTTTCCAGAAAAATTTTTTTGCGCTTTCCCAGACTCTTCTTCTGGATGGCAACAGCCCTTACTATTCCCTTCTTTCCCGGCTGACGGAAGAGATCGACCATGAGACGCTCAAAAAATTCGGCGTCAATATCGGATATACCAGCTGGACCTACGGAGCGGAGCTTATCCGTGCCTACGAAAGGGAGCATGGGCTTGCGGTTCCCTGGAGCCTCTTTATCCATTATCATCCGGAAGGAGCCTTCTGTCTTTCCCGGCTGGAAGCGCTGATTCAGGAAGGACGCCGCCTGGGCATCTATACGTATTGTCTGTGTCTGGAAGCTGTCCCGGAGGACTGGCAGGGGCTTATCTCTCTGTTCCGCCGGTACGATAACAGTGCTTTTCTGATCTTCCTCCCGGACGAAGAACTGCAGGAAGAGCAGGCCCTCCTGCTTTCCCAGTGCCGCAATCTGCTGCTTTCCGCAGAAATTGCCCCCAGCTACCGGAAGAATATCAGCCTTCTCAGGCAGAACAAATGCCTGGCTGCCAACCACTATTACTATTCGGACAGCGGCAGAGAAGAACTGCAGCTGCGTCTGAAAGACTGCGAATCCCCTTTGCTTTTCTTTCTCCCGCAGAAGGATACGCCTCCTTCTGCTCGGGAACGGCTGGCCGAATCCGTCTACCAGATACGATATCATCCCGAACATCCGGTTTTTCCCATAGAGCTTTTTGCGGATTATAAAAGGATCGACTATATAATATCGGGCAGGTCCTGTTTTCTGGAAATCGATTCTGAAGGCAGGATTCCCCTTCCCGGCGGCGCTTCGTTCTGCATAACACAGGCCGGTTTTTCCCTTTCCCGGCTTCTTCAGGCGGCAGCCCCGGCGGTTTCCTGTGAAGCCCTCTGCTGAAAAAAGCGCCGTCCTCCCGAAAAAAACAGCCATACCCCATTCCCGGCTTTCTGTGCCGCTGCATGGGGTATGGCTGTTTTTTGTCTGTCGTGGTATACGATTGCTTTTAATTAATTCCTGTTATCGCAAATCCGTTATCCCTTCCGGTATCCTTCTGGAATATAATGTTGGGCTTTCCTTCTTCCGCTCCCAGCACATACTTCCCGCCGTCCAGCTCCTTCAGTTCAAACAGGTTGGTGCCAAGCACCGCCTTTACCCGTTCCCCGGACAGGATATCGGATGCCGGTATCTCAAGAAAGTCTCCGCCGTTTTCCACCTCCATGTCCTTATCTCCCAAATTCACATACAGGGGATAACCGGCCAGTTCAGAGAGTGCATTGATATCCCTGTATTTACAGGCGAACATCACATCCGCCGCAAAGGATAAGGCTTCCCTGTCAGCCGCGGGCTTCCTGTCACTGTCCGTCACACGGGAGGCCACGCCTTCCTTACAGGTTACGGTAACCGCCTGCCCCAAAAGAATGCCGTCCGTCGTGTCCACCACATCCTCCGTTTCCGGGAAACTCACCGCATACATGTTTCCATCCGCCGTATCGATCACCATGCTGTTCATCGCCGCGTCCACCACAATACCGTCATAGGTACCGGTAGGCGCCATCCCGATTTCCTCCGCTTCCCAATCAAAAGAAACGCTTTCCTGAGTACTGCTTTCTTCCTGCGTACTTTCCGCCCCGCTGCTCTCCGGCGGCGTACTCTCTTCTTCGATCAGGATATCCGTCTCCGTGATATGCATCGAAGTCTCATCCGTATCCTTCCCGCATGCGGAAAGCAGCAGGCCGCAGGCTAAGATACCTGCTGTAAACACTGCGCTCCCGGTTCTTCTGTTCCATCTGAAACTGCTTTTTTTCATACTGCCCATCTCCTTTTTCCGTCATTCGTCCTTTAAAATCAGGGCGACCGGACAATGATCCGAACCGAAAACATCCTTATAAATCACGGCATCCTCCAGCCGGTCCTTCAGTTGGGAGGATACCAGAAAATAATCAATCCGCCATCCTGCATTCTTTTCCCTCGCATGGAAACGATAGGACCACCAGGAATAGGCGTCTTTTAAATCCGGGTAAAAATACCGGAACGTATCTAGGAAGCCATTCTCCAGAAGCACGGAAAATTTCTCCCGCTCCTCATCCGTAAATCCCGCATTTTTACGGTTGGTCTTTGGGTTCTTCAGATCGATTTCCTTATGGGCCACATTCAGATCCCCGCAGAAAATCACCGGCTTTTTTTCTTCCAGCTTCTTCAGGTATTTCAGGAATTCCTCTTCCCAGATCATCCGGTAATCCAGCCTCGCCAGCCCATCCTGGGCATTGGGGGTATATACCGTCACCATATAAAAGTCCGGAAACTCCAGGGTGATCACCCGGCCTTCCTGATCGTGTTCCTCGATCCCTATCCCGTAAGCCACCGACAAAGGCTCCCTCCGGGTAAAAACAGCCGTGCCGGAATACCCCTTTTTCACCGCGTAATTCCAGTACTGGCAGTAGCCCGGCAGTTCCAGGGAAATCTGGCCTTCCTGCAGCTTGCTCTCCTGGATACAGAAAATATCCGCATCCGTTTCCTCAAAAAAATCCATAAACCCTTTGCCCATACAGGCTCTCAGGCCGTTAACATTCCACGATACCAGTTTCATATCCGTCCTCCTTTTCGAAACATTCGTCTTTTTGGGTGTAGATAAAAAAATCCGGCGCCACCTGCCCCTGCTTCCCTGTGGGGCCTGCTGCCCTGCAAGGTTCCTTCCAGGGGACGCTTCCGCTCGGATAATCACGCAGCGGTACTAAGGCGGCAAAGGACGCCGCCTAAGGACCGGCGTGCTTATAACGCCCCTTCCAGGAATCCTTGCAGGGCAG
>NZ_QUES01000073.1:0-6334 GCF_003478085.1 Eisenbergiella sp. OF01-20
CGGGGCAGGCAACCCACAGGGCACCGCCGCATCCGCACATGAGGAAGAATCCAAAACGCACAGGGAGAGGAGTAAGATTATGTTTGATGTGAAAATGGAAGTCCCCGAAGCGCCTCTGTACAGGAAGCAGTTTGAGCATGATAACTGCGGCATTGGTGCCTGCGTAAACATCAAAGGAACCAAATCCAGGGCAACCGTGGAAAATGCCCTGAAGATTGTGGAAAACCTGGAGCACCGCGCCGGAAAGGATGCGGAAGGCAAAACCGGTGACGGCGTGGGTATACTGACCCAGGTGCCTCATACCTTTTTTAAAAGAGTGACGAAACCTCTGGGCATCGAGCTTGGCGGCGAAAGGGAATACGGCGTGGGCATGTTCTTTTTCCCGCAGGATGAGCTGAAAAGAAACCAGGCCAGAAAGATGTTTGAAATCATAGTGGAGAAGGAAGGGCTGGAATTCCTGGGCTGGCGTGATGTGGACTGTGCTCCGGAAGTTCTGGGGCAGAGAGCGGTGGGATGTATGCCCTGTATCATGCAGGGGTTTGTGAAAAAACCCGCCGATACCCCCAAAGGGATTGCATTTGACCGCAGACTTTATGTGGCCCGCCGCGTTTTCGAGCAATCCACCGACAATACGTATGTGGTATCGTTATCCAGCCGGACCGTATGCTATAAGGGCATGTTTTTGGTAGGACAGCTGCGTACCTTTTTTAAGGATCTGCAGAGTGCGGATTTTGAATCCGCCATTGCCATCGTCCATTCCCGTTTTTCCACCAATACCAATCCCAGCTGGGAAAGGGCTCATCCCAACCGCTTTATCGTACACAACGGAGAGATCAACACCATCCGCGGCAACTATGACAAAATGCTTGCCCGTGAGGAAAATATGGAATCCGAACATCTCCACGGCCTTCTCCACAAGGTTCTCCCCGCCGTCGACCCGGACGGCTCCGATTCCGCCATGCTGGATAACACCCTGGAATTCCTGGTGATGAGCGGCATGGATCTGCCTCTTGCCGTAATGATAACCATTCCCGAACCCTGGGCAAATAATAAGACCATGTCCCAGTCCAAACGGGATTTTTACCAATATTATGCCACCATGATGGAGCCATGGGACGGCCCGGCTTCCATCCTTTTTTCCGACGGGGATATCATGGGCGCCGTCCTTGACCGTAACGGCCTGCGGCCCTCCCGTTATTTTGTCACGGAGGATGATCAGCTGATCCTCTCCTCCGAGGTGGGTGTCCTGGATATCGATCCCGCAAAAATTAAAATGAAGGAACGCCTGCGCCCCGGCAAGATGCTGCTGGTGGATACTGTCAAAGGGGAAGTGATTGACGACGACCGGCTCAAAGAAGCCTATGCCTCCCGCCAGCCATATGGGGAATGGCTGGATAACAACCTGGTGGAACTGAAAAATCTGAAAATCCCCAATGAGAGAGTGCCGGAATTTACAGCCGTGGAAAGGCAGCGCTTACAAAAGGCCTTCGGTTACACCTATGACGAGATGAAGACCAGCATCCTGCCCATGGCAAAAAACGGCGGAGAAGCCATAGCCGCCATGGGTGTGGATACCCCTCTGCCTTTTTTGAGCAAAACCCACCATCCGCTGTTCCATTATTTCAAGCAGCTGTTTGCCCAGGTGACCAATCCCCCTATTGACGCCATCCGTGAGCATGTGGTGACCTCCACCACCGTCTATATCGGGGCGGAAGGGGATGTGCTGGAGGAAAAGGCCAAAAACTGCAACGTGCTGAAGGTAAATAACCCTATCCTCACCAACACCGATCTGATGAAAATCAAAAGCATGAAGGAGGAAGGCTTTAAGACCGCGGTAGTTCCTATTATTTACTATAAAAATACAAAACTGGAACGGGCTATCGAGCATCTGTTCGTGGAGGCCGACCGGGTTTACCGGGACGGCGCCAACATCCTGATCCTTTCCGACAGGGGGGTGGATGAAAACCATGTGGCTATTCCTTCCCTGCTGGCGGTATCCGCCTTAAACCAGCACCTGGTAAAAACAAAAAAACGTACCGGCGTAGCCCTGATTCTGGAGTCCGGCGAACCCAGAGACGTCCATCATTTCGCCACGCTCCTTGGCTATGGCGCCTGCGCCATCAACCCTTATCTGGCCCAGGAGTCCATTAAAGAGCTCATCGATAACAAAATGCTGGACAAAGATTACTACGCCGCCGTAAATGATTATAATAAAGCCATTTTAAACGGTATTGTAAAAATTGCTTCCAAAATGGGCATTTCCACCATCCAGTCCTACCAGGGTTCCCAGATTTTTGAAGCCATCGGCATCGATCCGGATGTGATCAACAACTATTTTACCAACACGGTATGCCGTATCGGCGGCACCTCCCTGGCGGATATGGAAAAAGAAGTGGATACCCTCCATTCCATGGCTTTTGACCCCCTGGGACTCGCCACGGATCTCACCCTGGACAGTCCGGGACACCATAAAATGAGGAGCGGAGGCGACGAGCATCTGTACAATCCCGCCACCATCCATGCTCTCCAGGAGGCTGCCCGCAGAGGGGATTACGAACTTTTCAAACAGTACACGGCCCTGGTAAATGATGAAAATTCCATCAAAAACCTGCGCGGCCTGATGGATTTCAAATATCCGAAAAAAGGCATTCCTCTGGAGGAAGTGGAAAGCGTGGACTCCATTGTCACCCGCTTTAAAACCGGCGCCATGTCCTATGGCTCCATCTCCAGGGAAGCCCATGAAACCATGGCTGTCGCCATGAACCGCCTGCACGGAAAATCCAATTCCGGGGAAGGGGGAGAGGAGGTGGAACGCCTCAGCGTGGGAGCGGACGGTGTGAACCGCTGTTCGGCCATCAAGCAGGTAGCCAGCGGCCGCTTCGGTGTTACCAGCCAGTATCTGGTAAGCGCGCAGGAACTGCAGATTAAAATGGCCCAGGGCGCAAAACCCGGGGAAGGCGGTCATCTTCCCGGCGGTAAGGTATATCCCTGGATAGCCAAAACCAGACATTCCACCCCTGGCGTGGGCCTGATATCCCCGCCGCCCCACCACGACATTTATTCCATTGAGGATTTGGCCCAGCTGATTTATGACCTGAAAAACGCCAATAAAAACGCGCGTATTTCCGTAAAACTGGTTTCCGTTGCAGGCGTGGGAACCGTGGCAGCCGGTGTAGCCAAAGCAGGCGCACAGGTCATCCTGATTTCCGGCTATGACGGCGGAACCGGCGCGGCGCCAAAAAGTTCCATCCATAATGCGGGCCTTCCCTGGGAGCTGGGATTGTCGGAAACCCATCAGACCCTTATCCAAAACGGCCTGCGCCAGCGGGTCCGCATCGAAACCGACGGCAAGCTGATGAGCGGGCGGGACGTGGCGATTGCCGCTATATTGGGCGCTGAAGAATTCGGCTTTGCCACAGCCCCGCTGATCACTATGGGCTGTGTCATGATGCGCGTCTGCAACCTGGACACCTGTCCGGTAGGTGTGGCGACCCAGAACCCGGAATTGCGGGGCCGTTTCCGGGGAAAACCGGAATACGTCATCAACTTCATGCGTTTTATCGCGGAAGAACTGCGGGAATACATGGCAAAGCTGGGTGTCCGCAGCGTCGATGAACTGGTGGGAAGAACCGATCTTCTCACCCGGAAAGAAAACCTGACACCTGCCCAGAAAAAAATAGACATCAGCGGTATTCTTAACAATCCCTATGCCGGAAAAGCAGGCTCTATCTGCGATCCGAAAAAAGGATATGATTTTGCACTGGAAAAAACGCTGGATGAAAAGCTTCTGCTTAAACAGATGTCCGGTGCTATGGAAGCCGGACAGAATCGCAGTATGGAGGTGGAGGTATCCAATACCGACCGCACCTTCGGCACCTTGCTTGGTTCTGAAATCACGAGAAAATTCGGAACCTCCCTGGAGGAGGACAGTTACCGTGTACGAAGCAAGGGTACAGGCGGACAGAGCTTCGGCGCCTTTATCCCCAGAGGCCTGACCCTGGAACTGGTGGGTGACAGCAACGATTACTTTGGAAAAGGGCTTTCCGGCGGCAAGCTGATCGTTTACCCCCCTAAAGGAACCCGCTTCAAACCGGAGGATAACGTTATTATCGGCAATGTGGCCCTGTACGGCGCCACCAGCGGAAAAGCCTTTGTCAACGGCGTGGCGGGGGAACGCTTCGCTGTCCGCAATTCCGGCTGCCTTGCGGTTGTGGAAGGTGTGGGAGATCATGGCTGCGAGTACATGACCGGAGGCCGTGTCGCGGTACTCGGACGCACCGGTAAGAATTTTGCCGCGGGTATGAGCGGCGGCATAGCCTATGTGCTGGATGAAGGGAACGATCTTTATATCCGCCTGAACAAGGAAATGGTATCCTCCCATGAGATAACCTCCAAATATGACGTACAGGAGCTTAAAGAGATGATCCAGGAGCATGTGGCCTACACCAACTCTGAAAAAGGCAAGGAAATTCTGGAACATTTTGGGGATTACCTTCCTAAATTCAAGAAAATTATCCCTCATGACTACGAGCGCATGCTGACTACCATCGTTCAGATGGAAGAAAAAGGGTTAAGCGCGGAACAGGCCCAGATAGAAGCCTTCTACGCCAATATGAGAAAATAAGGTAACGATTCATGATGCCCGTCATATCCGCGGCAGAAAGTGAGGAAAACATGGGAAAACCAACCGGATTTATGGACTATGACAGAAAAGTGAGCTTTGCCGAAAAACCGGCAGACAGAATAAAACATTTCAGGGAATTCCATCAGCACCTGTCAAGGGAGGAACAGCAGCTTCAGGGCGCCCGCTGTATGGAATGCGGCGTGCCCTTCTGCCAGTCCGGCATGATGCTGAACGGCATGACCTCCGGCTGTCCCCTGCATAACCTGGTGCCTGAGTGGAACGACCTGGTATATACCGGAAACTGGGAACAGGCCTACGAACGTCTGAAAAAAACCAACAATTTCCCTGAATTCACCGCCCGCGTATGCCCCGCCCTCTGCGAGGCGGCCTGTACCTGCGGGCTGGGAGGAGAACCTGTAGCCACAAAAGAAAACGAATACGCCATCATTGAAAACGCCTACGAAAAGGGATATGCCCAGCCATGCCCCCCGAACCAGCGTTCCGGCAAAAAAGTAGCGGTAATAGGCAGCGGTCCATCCGGCCTGGCGGCAGCCGACCAGCTTAACAAACGCGGCCATAACGTCACCGTATACGAACGATCCGACCGCGCCGGCGGGCTGCTCATGTACGGAATCCCCAACATGAAGCTGGAAAAACGGATTGTACAGCGAAAAATAAAGATAATGGAAGAAGAAGGCGTGACCTTCCTCACAGGTACCGACGTGGGCAAAGACCTCAAACCGGCCCGGCTTCTCCAGGAATATGACCGCATCCTCTTAGCCTGCGGCGCCTCCAATCCCAGAGATATTAACGCCCCGGGCCGTGATGCAAAGGGGATACATTTTGCCGTCGATTTCCTGACAGCCAACACCAAAAGCCTCCTCGATTCCAATCTGGCCGACGGAAAATACGTGAATACGAAAGACAAAAACGTCATCATCATCGGAGGCGGTGATACCGGAAACGACTGCGTGGGAACCTGCATACGCCACGGCTGTAAATCCGTCATCCAAATAGAAATGATGCCCAAAGCCCCCGATGAAAGAGCTGAAAATAACCCCTGGCCCGAATGGCCCAAAATCTCCAAAACCGACTACGGCCAGGAAGAAGCCATTGCCCTCTACGGCCGCGATCCCAGAATTTACGAATCCACCGTCAAAGAATTTATAAAAGACAAAAACGGGATCCTCAAAGCCGTAAAAATCATCAGACTCAAACCGGAAAAAGATCCCCGCACCGGCAGAATAACCCCCAAGGAACTCCCTGGCACCGAACAACTCCTCGAAGCCGATATCGTACTCATAGCCGCCGGATTTCTCGGAAGCCAGAAATACGTAACCGATGCATTCAAGATAGAAACCGACCCACGCACCAACGTAAAAACAGAAAAAGGAAAATACAAAACAAACACAGACAAAATATTCGTCACAGGAGACATGCACAGAGGACAATCCCTTGTCGTATGGGCCATCCGCGAAGGAAGAGAAGCCGCCAGAGAAATAGACCAAAGCCTGATGGGGTATACAAACGTGCCGTCCCAGTAGGCGGTGCGAAAAGAAGGGAAAAGAAGGTTCGCAGGGGGAGCTTGCTCATCCTGCGAACCTTCTTTTCCCTTCTTTTCATAGGGCGTACGCCCGTGCATCCAGGGGAGCCCGCAGGGATTCCCTGGATGTACACCGCCGGCCTCCCCCCACAGCCCCACCTCCCCCG
>NZ_QUES01000074.1:0-6070 GCF_003478085.1 Eisenbergiella sp. OF01-20
ACCGTTGGCGTTCAGCGTGATTTGTCCGTCGCCGGTTTTGGAAACCGAACCGCCGTTTGTTGGGGTAATCGTCAGGCCGTCATACCCCTCATTGGCGTACAGATTTGCCCCGCCCAGCAGCACCTTGACCGTCGGGAGCGGGTCGCAGGCGTAGCCGTCGGGGAGCGCCGCCGTAAAGATGTAATCGCCGGTCAGCGGCCAGTTATCCCCGCCGTCCTGTTTGTATTCCTCGCAGCTCCAGCCGGTGATGTCCAGTGTTTCCGGGTTTTCCGTTCCTTCCATTTCCCCGCGGATCTGTTTGGGCAGCATGGATACCACCGTGTCAAAATCCGCCTGATTGTCCATGCTCACGCCGGGAAGGGCCAGTTCGTGAACCGCATAGTCTGAATCATCGCCCGCCACAAACGTCCAGCCGGTGATGGTTTTTACAAGCGCGTCGTTCGCCGGGGGAGCCATCACGCACTCGCCCTCATGCCCGTCCTCCAAAGTGCAGCCCCCGGTCTTTGTACAGGGGAGCGGTTCCTTTGGGGGCTTCCCCGTCGGCTTTTCCGCCGTGTCCGCCGAAACCGTCACGGTGATTTGCGGCAGCGTTGCGCCGCTTGACAGGGGATAGCCGCCCACGTCCGCCGTAAACACATACCTGCCCGCCGCGCCGTCGTCATAGGCCGGGCCGCTGTCCCAGGTCACGTGGATTTCTTCCTTGGATGTGGTGACGGCCGTGACCGTTTCCCCGCGGTCCATGGGGGAGGAATCCCCGCCGTCGTTGCCCGACACGCTTTCCGCCTCCATATCACCCCCGTCCGGGATTACTGTTTCCTCGGTGACGTGATAAACTGCCGCCGTCACCGTGTCCGGCAGGTTCAGCCCGGAAAGCTCCGTGCCCACCGGGACAGACTGCTTTTTAACGCCCTCGTCCAGCGGTTCAAAGGACGCGATACTCCCGTCCTCTTGGATGGCGGCCTCCGGCGCCTTGTTCTCCGCCATGGCCACTGCCGGAAGCTGTGCCGCAATCAGCACGGCGGATAAAAACAGCGCCCATCGTTTTTTCCTTTTTTGTATCATCCGTATTCCCTCCTGGTAGATAAATAAAAGTGGTTTGTGGCGTGTATCAAAGATACCTGCCCTATAAGGGGATACCCCCTTCTGTGAAAACCCTTACCTGCGTTATCTTATGTCCCTTTCTTGTCACCAGGGAGGCTCCGCCTCCTTCCGTGCCGCCAAAAGCCCGGCGCATTCCTCCCGGACGGGAAAACGCTGCCGCTTTGACAGACCGCCGGATTGCCATCGCCAGGATACAGCCCGCCTGCCGCACAGGGTCCGCGGCGGCTTTGAAACCGCCCTCCCGCGTGGAATCCCCGCCCTGCCGCCTGCGTCCAGGGGGAAGCGGCCGGGTTCCTCCTGCAAATAACGGACGGCTTCGGCAATGCGCACCGAAAGAGGAAAGACGTTTTCTTTCATACCCATAAGATATCACTGTTCTTCTGTGATCAGTTTACCATGTTATGAAAAAGAGTAAAATCATACGGTATGAGGTTTTTCCAAATTTATTTTTTATTCGTATTAAAAATGAAAAAGTATGGGGACGGAAACAGGCGCCGGATAAGTCCTCCGCACCGAAGCGGGAAGAATGTGCCTTCTGGCTCCTGCGGGGGGACGGCACCTATTCGAGGGCTCCCCCGCGTTGCGGGGAATCAGCCGTACCATGTAGGGGACGACAGCCCCTCCATGTCCCCGATCACGGGGGCGGTGGAGGAACGGGGCATCCGCCGGCCCGGCCCTGTGTGTGGTAAAGTAACACAGGCATCGCCTGCCGGTTTCTTCCCGTCCCCTGGCGTCTTGCTTTTGTGCGGCAAAGCGCATATAATAAAAGGAACCTAAGTTTAAAAAAGGAACGGGAATTACGGCGGGAGGACGGATATGGAATACATGACGGTAAGGCAGGCGGCGAAAAAATGGGACCGCTCGGAACGCTGGGTGCAGACGCTTTGCATCAAAGGGCGCATCAAGGGGGTGTACCGCCCCGCCCGTGACTGGCTGATCCCCGCCGGCGCCGGATGCCCCAGGGACAGGCGCAGGCGGGAGAACCGGGGGGAGGACGGGCCATGAACGGTATCGATTCCCTGATGTGGCAGGAATGGCTCTGGTGCGTGCTGCAGTTCGTAGGGCCGATGTTCCTGCGCTACTACCCTTTCCGCAAGAAGCTGAAAATCCCCCTATGGGCGCTGGCGGCCATCACGGTGGCGGTGTGGGGCGGCATCGCACTCTGTCTCGTGCTGTTCGGCTACTCGCAGGAATACTCCATGAGCATCTATTGCAGCGCCGCCATCCTCATCTTCTTCCCCCTCTCCTGCATCATCATCAAGGAGCGGTTTGTCAGGCACTTCTTTGTCTACCTCATGTCGTATAACCTGATGACGGTGAGCATCGGCGTCTCCCAGTTCGTCATGCAGCGGCTGGGCAATAACCTGCCGGCGGGGAACCTCGCCACCCTTGCTTTCTACCTTGTGGCCTACCCGCTGATCTTCCGCTTCCTGCGCCGGGATTTGGAGCCGGTGATGGACGTGGACGACCCCAGGGTGTGGAAAATCGCCTGGGTGCCGATGGCGCTGTTCTATCTCGTCATCGCGGTGGCGACGCCGGGGATGCTGAACGCCCGTCGGGTAAGCTATGTGCTGACCCGGACGCTGGTGGGCCTGCTGTGCGCCACGTTCTGCATGATCCTGGTGATCTGCCTGCGGTACGCCCGCGAACAGGCGGCCAGGGAGGAAGCCCTGGCCCGTGTGCAGGGGCTGGCGGACATGAAGGAGGAATTTTTACATAACCTCTCCCACGAATTGCAGATGCCCATCACGGTGGTTTCCGGCTTTGCCCAGCTCACCGGGCGGATGATGGACGACGGGGAAATCGACCGGGCCGCCGTGCGGGACAACATGCGCCGGGTGGACAGCGAGGCCGGACGGATGGAGCGGCTGGTGGAGCAGCTTCTGGACGCCGCCGCCATCGAGAACGGCAGCTTCTCCTTAAGCCGCAGGCCAACGGACATCGGGGAGCTGCTGGAAACAGTGGCCCGCGTCCACTTCCCGGTGATGGACAGCCACGGCAACACCGTGACGGTGGACGCGCCGCCCGGCCTGCCCCCGCTGTACGCCGACCGGGAGCGGCTTTTGCAGGTGCTGCTCAACCTGGTGTCCAACGCCGTCAAACACACGGAGGGCGGCAGCGTCGCCCTGTCCGCGCGGGCGGAGGGGAAGCTGGTGGCGGTGACGGTGAAAGACACCGGCGCGGGCATTGCCCCCGGCCTGCTCCCCCATCTTTTTGAGCGGTATCCCCAAAACCGCGCGGCAGGGGGCAACGGGCTGGGCCTGTATATCTGCGGGCAGATCGTGAAAGCCCACGGCGGCCGGATCGAAGTGGAAAGCAGGGCCGGGGAGGGCACCGCCGTGCGGTTTACCGTCCCCGCGCTGGAACGGGAGGTGACAGGATGAAGGGGAAAATCGCTTTAATGGTGGAGGACAACGAGCATGTGCTGGCGCTCAACCGCTCAGTGCTGGAGCGGGAGGGCTGCACGGTGCTCCCCGCGGGGAACCTTGCCGGAGCGCGGCGGGCGCTGGCGGAGCATCCCAACCCTGATATTGTGGTGCTGGATATTCTGCTGCCGGACGGCAACGGCTTAGCATTTATCCCGGAGCTGCGGGAGACGACCCCCGCCCCGGTGCTTATGCTCACCAGCAAGCGGGACTATGCGGACATGGTAAAGGGCCTGACCGGGGGCGCGGACGACTACATGACGAAGCCCTACCGGGTGGAAGAGCTGCTGGCGCGGATGGTGGCCCTGCTGCACAGGCGGGACGCCGCGCGGGAGGGCGCCCTCTTGACGCGGGGCGCCCTGGCCCTGGACATGGTGGCGCAGCGGGCGTTCCTGCACGGGGAGGACATCCTGCTCAAGCCCCGCGAGTTCGCCGCCCTCTGTTATCTGATGCAGCACGAGGGCGAGGGCATCCCGGCGGAGCGGCTGTATGAAACGGTGTGGAAGCTGCCGATGGGTGGCAGCGCAGGCGCGGTGAAAACCACCGTGTCCCGGCTGCGCAAAAAGCTGGAGGGGAGCGGCTATGCCATCACCTCCGGGTGGGGCGGGGGCTATTGCTTTGAGCGGGAAAAATAAATTTCTCAAAAAAGGTTACAACTTGGCAACCTTTTCGTTTTTGCCGCCCGCCTGTGTTATAATGTGTGTGGGGGTCACAAGGCCCCGTAAAAACAGGAAGTCACGATGGTGGCTTTCTGTTTTTCAGTTACTACAGCGCGTTTCGGAAGGAAAGGCGGGTATGATGCGGAACCGGAAACCAGCCGTCCTTCTGATCGGGGACGATGAAAATGGGAATGCCGCCAGCCGACAGATTTTGGAGCGGGAGGGCTGCGCGGCGCACGGCGTGGAGAACGGCGGCTTCAAGAAATTTTTCAAAGGGGTTGACAAGTTGAATAGACGCGATATAATTCAAGACAGACAGACAGACAGACAGACAGACAGACAGACAGACAGACAGACAGACAGACAGACAGACCCTTCGTAAGTCTGTCCTTTGGTCATACCCAAAAACTGAATCATTCACCACCCAAACAGGCGCTTGCCCTTCTGGTTTCGGAAGGGCGGGCGTCTGTTTGTGCGTTCAGGGAAAAAACCGGGGCAGCGGCGGACACGCCGCCGAGAAGGAGGAAAGATAAGATGATAAAAAAGAAACGAACCGGGGCGATGCTCCTGGCCGTCGCACTGGTGGTGACACAGCTTCCAGTGGTGGCGCTGGCAGAAAATATCGTACCGGAGGACGGGAGTATCGCGTCCTTTATGGAGCTTCCCAGCAGCGTGGCGGAGCAGACCGTCCCGGTGGGGACGGCTTATGAGAAACTGGTTCTGCCGGGCAAGGTGGAGGCAAAAGTGTACCATGTCACGGAGGACATGGTGGTTCCGGATAAGGACGAGTTTGAGGAAGAAACCGGCGGCGCTTCCACAGCCAGCCCCAGCGACGCGGACGAAAGCGTGTCGGGGAACGGCGCGGGGCAGGAAACGGAAAGCGGAGAAACGGTCACGACCGTCACCACGTCCTCACAGAAGATTTCTGTGACCTGGGAGAGCGCCCCGGCCTATGACGACGGCACGGCGGGCAAGTATGTATTCACGCCGGACGTGGGCGGTTATGTCCTTGCGGACGGTGCGAAGCTGCCGCGGATCACCGTCACGGTGGAGGCGGAGACGAAGCCCTGCGCAAAGACGCCGGGCTGCCCCCTTCCCGACGGGCACGAGGGCGTGTGCGGCAAGGAGCCGGTGGAGGACAGCGGTGCGGCGGCTGTCACCATCACGGCCTTTGACGAATGGACCGGGGCGGTAAAATACGTCCCCCTGCAGACCACATGGGACGGCCTGGGCCTGCCCGCGACGCTGGGCGCGTCCGGATACACGGTGACGGACGATACGGAGCCGGCCCCGGAGCCGGAGGCGATCTCCATTAAGGGCGTGACCTGGGAGGTCTTTGAAAAGGACGGCAGCCCCGCCGCCTATGAGGAGGGCCGGACAATCCCCAGCATCTACTGGCTGCGGGCGGTTTTGCCGGAGGGGTATACGCTGGACGAGGGCGCGGCCCTGCCGGTGATAAAGCTGTACTATGGCATGGCGCTCCGGTCGAACCCCTCCGGAACAGGCTCGTTCACCGTGACGGGGGATAATACAAAATACGCCTACGACCCCGATGACCACGTTTTGACCATCAAAAGCGGCGCGGATTTGACCCTCTCCGGCACCGCCACCCAGGACAAAATCGTGGTGGAAAGCGGTGCGCAAAAAGTCCGGCTTACCTTGGACGGGGTAAACATCGACGTAAGCAGCACGAACGGCGCTTGTGCCTTTGACATGACCGGCGCGGAGGTAGAGCTCATCCTGGCGGACGGATCCGACAACATACTGAAAAGCGGTTGGGACCGCGCCGGGCTGGAGGCCCCGGCAACTTCCACGCTGACCATCGGCGGCTCCGGCAGGCTGGAGGCCACAAGCAGCAACGCTGCCACTGGCGCTGGCATCGGC
>NZ_QUES01000075.1:0-5732 GCF_003478085.1 Eisenbergiella sp. OF01-20
TGCAAAAACCTATTGATAAGATTAGCGGTCAAGGCGAGAGGGAGTGAGGTGTAAAAGACTATGGCAAAATACACCAAAAGGAGAGATAAAAGAGGGTATGAGTGGAAGTCTGCTTATCGGGAGAAAGAAGCTCTTATGCTGGAGAGGGGATACCCGGAAGTAAGTCCTCATGATTTCTATCGAGAGTTGTTTCCGACTGGTAGTCTGCAGCAAGAGCCGGGGGACGGAAAAGGTAATATTATAGCGACACAGATTAGACCGTCCGGCAAAGGAAGAACCCGGCAGTGGGTAATTGATGATAGTCTGAAAATGCTGGATAAGGTCATAGGAGATAGGTTTGGGCTGATACCGCCTATTAGTTTTTACGGGAAGTCACACACGAAAGAGAACGCTCATGAGCTGTTTGCGGTGGCGGTGGATGTGGATTATGTAGGCAAACAGCAGTTAAAGAACCTGTTGAAGCAGTTTGGGAATGGTGTGCAGCTTCGTCCGACTTATCTTGTCAGCTCCGGCAAGGGGGTACATCTTTACTATTTCTTGCAGGAGCCGGTTCAGTTGTATCGAAACCGGGAAGAAGTGCTTGCGGAGCTGAAAGAAGCCTTTATCCGGCGGCTATGGAATGATACCAGCTCTATCCGTCCGGACAGCCCGGATATAACCGGAATTTATCAAGGTTTCCGGTGTGTGGGGAGTCAGTCGAAGCTGGGTGCAGATTTCCCAGTAAAAGCCTATAAGCTGTCAGAGAACCGTTACACGCTGGAGGACATAAAAGCCAGCATACCGAGCTGTAAGGTAGACCTTGCTCCGTTGTACGAGAAGCCGAGAAGAAAAAGTACCGTTACGCTGGAAGAAGCAAAGGAGCTGTACCCGGAATGGTATGAGAAGCGGATCGTGCAGGGAGAGCCGAAGCAGAAAAGTAAGAAGCAGGGCGGTACGTGGGTATGTAACGAAGCTTTATATGAGTGGTGGAAACGGAAAATAACCGAGGAAGTGAAAGCCGGAGGGCGTTACTTTTCTATTATGGCGTTGTGCTCTTATGGCTTGAAGTGTGGCATATCCGAGCAGAAGATACGGAGAGACGCCTATGCGTTCTTGGACCATTTAGAGAGCCTTACCGAGGACGAGGACAACCATTTCAGCCGGGCAGATGTGAAAGACGCTCTCCGGGCATTGAAAGGGGACAGAAAAAGGTTGTCAACGATAGCAAGCCGGGAATGGATAGAGGACAACACAAAGGTTACGATACCAGCAAATAAGCGAAATTACAGAAAACAAGAGGCTCATTTATATCTTGCAAGGCGAAAAAAAGAGGATATGAAAGTTATAGGCGAAGTAGTAAAAGAGGGCAGACCAACAGCAGAGCGGACAGTCAGAGAATGGCAGGAGAGCCACCCGGCAGGAAAGAAAGCGGACTGCATTCGAGAGACAGGACTTGCAAAGCATACGGTTTATAAGTGGTGGAAGTAGGGCATACTTGAAATGCCGAAAGGCATATGCTATAATGCCAATAGGCAAGAAAGACGAAAGTGCTCATTGTGGCACGCAAAAAGCCCCGGAGTTGCGACCTCCGGGGCTTTTCTATTCCGTTGTGGCAAGGTGGCTTATGCCTTAGGCTGGCTACCGCCTATTTATCTCCGTCCAGCCATTTGCAGATGTAGTAGGCGACTACACTTGCCAAGACAGAGAGTAAGAAAGACGAAAATATACTCATGGTGGCACACCCCCTTTCTGTACCTGTATAGGGGTGGTAGCGTCGCCCATTATACCATAGTGGCAGAAATGCCACAAGAAGCCATTTCCCCTTGTTTATTATCAAAGCCATAAGGAAAAGAGTGTCAAGGGCGGTCATAGACCGCAGCGTTTACCCTTGATACTCTTTTTTGTTGGCTATAATGCCGGAGGGGAAAACGGCTGTCCGTCCGTTCCTTTACTTCCCCCCCTGTGCTTCATTGTCCGTTCCGGCGGAAGAAAGTAAAGGGTGGTCTGCGACCATTTTTTATCTGCTGTACTCGCTGATCGGCAAGCCGAAGCTCATACTGCAGATAAAAAACAAGCCCTTGACTGTCTTCCTCCTACACTTCCAAAGTCGCCCAAGAGGAAGTAAGCTCCACTATATTCTTGGCAGAATATACGCACGAATATATCCGCTTGATATAGAGTTTATATCATGCTATAATATGTGTAGCGGATATATTGCAAGTTCCCTAAAGTGTTACCACTTTAGAACTTGTGAGGGTGGCAAGCCCCCCTTCAATCCCCCTTTTCAGAGAGCCGAAAGGCTCATAGTGTGACGGTGGTAGCACCGAAGAAAGAGAGGTCAAAGGCATGAAAAAAGATATGGATAAAATTCAGTTTGAGTACAGATACGAGGTGCAGGAGCTGATGAAAGTAATTGATAAATATGTAAAACAGAATCCGGCAGAAAAGGAAAATAAGACGCTGGAGCGTTTCTTTGACCTACTTGATGTCATGGATATGGAGTGGTAAGGGTATGAACAAGACAAGACCAAAGCAGCTATCATTCCGGGTAAGTGAAGAAGAATACCAGCAGCTACAGGAGAAGATTTCAGAGAGTGGAAAGAACCAGCAGGAATATATCCTTTCCTGTGTGCTGGAGAAGCAAATCGTGAATACGGACGGTATCAAGGAACTTATCCCGGAACTGAAACGGATAGGGAACAACCTCAACCAGATAGCAAAGCGGTGTAATGAGGGGGGAATGTTGCCGAGTGAAGCGGAAGTGCGGAAGCATGGAGAGGAGCTGAACAAAGTATGGCAGTCATTAAGGCGGTATCTTCAAAGGCGGGCATAGGGCACGCCATAGATTATGTGACAAAAAAAGAAAAGACAGAGGAGAAGCTTGTCAGCGGTCTGCATTGTGAGCCGGAGACGGTCAAGGAAGAAATGCAAGCCACAAAGGAGCTGTGGGGCAAGACGGATGGAAGAACCTATAAGCATTATGTGCAATCCTACCATGAGGACGAGAAAATAACCCCGGAGCAGGCTCACAAGAACGCTGTCGAGCTGGCAGAGCATACAAAGGCATGGAAAGGGCATGAAGTTCTGATAGCCACGCATATAGACAAGGGGCATATACACACGCACTTTATTGTTAATTCCGTAAATTATGAGAACGGTCATAAGCTCCAATGGAGTAAGCACGACCTTAAAGACTTAAAGGAACGGTGCAACGAGCAGAGCCGGGAACAGGGCTTGCATGTGCCGGAGAAAGGAAAGACATTTGCTGGAGAAGTACGGGAAGAAACGGTGGCATGGAGCAAAGACACCTACCAGCTTTTGAAACAGGCAGAGCAGGGAAAGGTCAAAAGCTATGTGCAGGATATTGCCCTTGCGGTGCTGGATTGTAAGGAAACAGCGACCAGCCGGGAAACATTTATCCGGCTGATGAATGAAAGAGGGTACGGAGTGGACTGGCAGGACAGCCATAAGTACATCACATATACCGACTTAGCCAGGGAACAGGCAGGAGAAAAGGCTTGTAAAATCAGAGATAACAAGCTGGAAAAATACTACAATATGGATTTCGGAAAGGAGAGCATGGAGCATGAGTTTGAGAGAAATGCACGAACAGCAGAAGCAGAGCAGTCCAAGAGAGCAGCTTCAAGAGTTAAACCGACAGAGCCGGACAGAGCTGGAAAACAGTCTGCTCAAAGAAGCGTTGGCGATGTCGAGCGAGAACTGCGAGGAATTGATGAAGCAGTCAAATCAAGAACAAGTAAGGGCAGAGCAGAACAGGCAGAGAGACGCAGAGCAGAACAGGAAGCTCATCAGCGAGCTGAAGCAGAGCGTAGAGCTGCTGAAGAACAGCAACGAGTTGCTTCAAGACGCTATATCGGACGAGGTTGGGAGCTTGAAAGATGAGGTTAAGGAAAACACCGTCCAAGAGGTTAGAAAGGCGTTACAGGCGAATATAGAGGCTATACAGAGGGCTACAAAGCTTCTTGAGAAGCAGTCTGATACACTTACGAGCGTGATGAAGCAGAAGATCCGGGAGCTGGAGGAAAGTAAGAACAGCTTTTTCAGATATGAGGGCTTGAAGTTGTACCTGTTTTGGGGCGGTATGGTCTGCAATATTTTAGTGTTTCTTATGCTGGCATATAGCTTGTTTGGAAAGTAAAAAAGAGTGATAAATTAGAATTTTCTATTGTTTTTTGAGGTGTTATTTATTATAATAGATAATGTTAATATAGAATAAAAACTGCCAACGGGTAGTGAATGCGTAAAGCATTTGTTTGTACATCGTTAGGTCTTTGAAGATGTGCATTCAAATGCTTTTTCTTTTATAACATTAAAAGGAGAAGAACCATGTTTAGAGAAATGAGAAGATTTAAGCAGTTATTGCCACAAGAAACCGCTATAGAAATTTTGAACAGAAATACAAGCGGAACTTTAGCGTTAATCGGAGATAATGATTATCCATACGCCGTTCCTATAAGCTATGTTTATATAGATGGAAAACTGTATTTCCATTCTGCTAAAAGCGGACACAAAATTGATGCAATTATTAAACATGAAAAAGCATCTTTTTGCGTAATTGATCAAGATCATATTGTGCCGGAGAAATATACTACATATTTCAGAAGCGTCATTGCGTTCGGTAAAGTACATCTTGTAGAAGATATGAATGAAATGCGTCGTATTGCAACCTTGCTTTTTATGAAATATTCAGCAGATTACAAAGATGGAATTCCTAAAGAAATTGATTCTTCTATCAGAAACATGGCAATCATTGAAATGACAATTGAACACCTGACTGGTAAAGAAGCAATTGAACTGGTTAAAATGAAAAAAGTTGATAAAGAATAAGCACTGCCACCGGGTAGTAGATGCGTAAAGCATTCGACTGTACATCGTTAGGTCTTTGAAGATGTATATTCGGATGCTTATTTTTTTGGAGGTTATTATGAAAGAGTTTAAGGACTATTTTTCAAAAAGTGAAATTGTTTTGTGGAGTTCTTCTGTAATGGTTATTATAATTTCATTCTGTGTTTTTGACAGAATAAATTATATGACTTTGTGTGCATCGCTAATAGGAGTAACATCTTTGATATTTAACGCAAAGGGAAATCCGTTTGGACAATTACTTATGGTTGTATTCAGTTTGCTGTATGGGATTATTTCATATACCTTTTCGTATTATGGGGAGATGATTACATATCTTGGAATGACAATGCCGATGGCAATTTTTGCCTTAATATCATGGCTGAAGAATCCGTATAACGGAAACAAAGCGGAGGTTAAAGTTAATAGCATTGGAAAAAGAGAAAATGTCTGTATGTGGATTGTGACATTTGTTGTTACATTTCTATTCTATTTGATTTTGAAGTGTTTTAATACAGCTAACATCATCCCGAGCACTATATCGGTAACAACAAGTTTTCTTGCAGTATACCTTACCTTTAGGAGAAGTCCGTATTTTGCATTGGCATACGCTGCCAATGATATTGTTTTGATTATATTATGGATATTGGCAAGTCTGTATGATATTAGATATGTTTCGGTGGTAGTATGTTTTATTGCGTTCTTTGCTAATGATATATACGGATTTGTAAGTTGGAGAAAAATGAAAACCAGACAGCAAGAAATAACTAATGTTGTGAGCATAATGTAAATTCCAGTTTGTCGGTACGAAGAAAAAGGTAAAATACTGTAGTGATAAGATTAGCGGTCAAGGCGAGAGGGAGTGAGGTGTAGGTATTGACACCAAAAAG
>NZ_QUES01000076.1:0-5442 GCF_003478085.1 Eisenbergiella sp. OF01-20
AATGTTGCCAGTTCACCCGGCTTCGGGTTTTCATAATTCACTTGACACTACCTAAGTTATTATACTCTATTATCGGCAATATTCCAATTTCTTATCTTATAATTTATTCTTTTTTGCCGATACAGGTACAGTTCACAACCCCTTTGTCCGCCGCCCTGTGGTTTGCCTGCCCGGTTTGCCCACCCGGCTTTTCCCCAGGTGCGGCGGTGCGGTAAGGATTCCTGGAAGGGGCGTCTAAAAACGCCAGTCCTTACGCTGTGCCCTTTGCAGCGTTATTACTGCTGCGTTTTTAGCCGAGTGAGAACGTCCCCTGAAAGAAACCTTTTTCCTTTTCTTCTGCCGGGCACATCCTGTAAGCATGAATACCATAACCCCAAATATTATCTTCTTCCTTTTTCGTCTTTCCGGCAATATATGAAAAGCAGTCCAAACCGGACTGCTTTACTTCAATTTCATACCCCGCACATAGATTTCAACCGCTTCTTTTTCTCTATCCATCAAGGATTCCCATATTCCCAACACTTACTTTTATTCTGAAGATAACTCCAATTTCCCTATATCATCAGAGAAAAATTGTGGCAGCGTAATTTCTAATCCGTCACAAATCCTGTCCAATGTATAAAAAGTAGGTGTGCTTCCCCCTTTCATCAGGTTTGATAACGAAGACTGGCTGATACCTGTCTTTTTAGATAACGCATACATGGTCATCTGCTTTTTATCACATAGTTCCTTTATTCGATTATAACCCAATATTATTATATGTTTATATAAGAAGTAAATTACTTTACTATTGAGTAGTATTAAATTTAAAAAAAGGTGTTGCCTAATACTCTTTTAATGATTTTTATTCATTTCCTTACAGATTATCTTTATTCTAAAGTCTATCCCAGTTTTTACTATCAAAAATCTATCACCGGTTACGCTGGATGATTCATCACAGGTGGTTTAGATTAATTATAATATAGATGACATTGAGATTGCTTTTAGATTTTTATTAACCCACAGCAGCCGTTCTCGGACATTTCTTTAAAACCCATAGAGTGATAAAAGGCAATAGTTTTCTCTGTATTGTCCGTTGCCAACTCGATCTGGCGAACATGGCTGTATCTGTTTAAGACTGCTTGCAAAAGTGCCGAGCCAACGCCTTTGCACTGATACTCCGGGAACACCAAAATATCCTGCACAAACACGATGGTAGCCCCATCGCCCACGGTGCGGATCAGTCCCAAAAGCTTTTCGCCTTCGTAAGCTGCCAGCGTCATCATGGAATTTTCAAAGCCTTTCCGCAGAGCCTCCGGGTGTTCAGTGTAAGCCGTCCAGCCAACGGATGCGTACAGTCTCAAAATTTCCGGTTCATGGTATGTTTTGTATTCTTTGATTTCCATCTTTCGTCCTCCATTACAGGTTGATTCAAATTTTCTCAATTCTGTTCGCAGGGAACTCATCAACTCTTTGGAAGCTCATTTCCAAATTACATATTTAATCAAAGCAGATTACTGCCCTTGAGGTTACTTTATTCTATATGTCATAATACCTTCCACAGACTCTTCTATTGCTTCAATAATGTTTCCGTCTAACGTACTTGCAATCTTTTGCACTATGTTTCCTTTAATGAACCTCATTCTCAATGCTTTTCCAAATCTATCAAGATTCACTTCTCTTTTAGCAATATCAAATATAGCTTCAAATAGTTGTCCACTCCTTCGAATCCCTCGTGGAGTGTTATCATCCAGTTCTATTACCATTTTATTTTGAAGCTGCAACATTCCTCTATATTTATCCTTTTTTACTTCCACTAAAATAAGCATTGGATTATACGTATATTTTATCCCCGTTTTTTTCTCAAATTCCCTTAAAAAATCTTCAAATAAATAATCATCAAAGTAATACGGGGAAGCTATTCTATCTAGATAAACTGGATTTTTCGAAGAACAATGTCTACTAATACATATATTAAAATGATCTCGTTTCTCCCATTCATCTTTTGAATCCTTTGAATACATATAATAACCAGGTATATAAAAATCAATATATTTTCCTGAAAGTTCATCAAAACGATTCAAATAGTTTAACATGTACTCTCTTGCTTCACTCTGTCGATGATCTGCAATTAATATTCCCATCGTAATACAAGTATTTTCATCATATTTCTCTAAAACTTTTTGGCTTAACCTTTCAAAATCTGTAATCAGTTCTACTATTCCATCCTTTCCAACATCTTCATGGTATGTAAACTTATTTTCCATGTCCTATCTTTTTTTCTTTACATTAGCACATCTTTATATCTTTTATGATTAAATCCCTTTCCAATTACTACTCATAATCCCAAGTATTTACACCTAATTTTTGTCTGCCACATCAAGTTCACTATTATTAAGAAAAAATTGATATGAGTTTAATACCATTTATTGTCTCCAAGAGCTTGTCTTCGTACACTCTTTGTAAAATACCTTAGGAAACAGCTCTTTCCGTACAAATACCTTCCCCAAAATTATGTGGCTACATACATCTGTTGCCAAGCATTATTAGCAGCCTCACTATAGCTCCGTATAAATCCACTAATCTGATACGGTAGTTTCTTATCAATGATAAATTGTGCCTGCTCTTTATCATATAAATCTTCAAAACATTACTTTCTTAAAAGAAATTTCCCTTTGCCCTTGCATTACATTCTGTCCATGACATAAATGGCCTATGTTCCATATCTCTTTGTATAGAATCATAATTTTCCAGAAGATGCAACTTAGCAGATTGGATAAAATCTAAATATGTGTAAGATCATGTGTAATGGTTCCTCTGCTAATATCTACTGCTTCAGATGTATCCTTTATAACTTTCTCAAAAAAACAGATCTTTTGGCATGAAGTTTTCAGATAAACTATCTGACAAGGTACATTCTACCTCAGCAACACATGCATTATAACGAATCTTCCATTGTCTGAATTGCCAGCTCGCTATGTGCTTTCGGATACCTCTATCCAAAATTTTGCACTTTATTAAGATAATTCTGCCTATATCCATAAGCCGTCCTGCAATTAAGCACATCCACTAACCATACATTTTTTTTATATATCTAAGATTTCTTGCCGAAAATTCTTTTATATTTGGCCAACCCAACTTAATTACCTTAGCCAAAGAATCAATATATGTATTTCCATGCCGCACCTGTTCATTCAGTTCTTTCCCAATATTTCAATACAATTGAATCATTTTACCATTAATTTCAACCATAACCCAATACTGGTTTTCCCTTACTTTACTTTTGATTTCCTCAATCAAATATTTGTATTCATTGTTTTATGGCAACATATATTCCTTCTTTCCAAATGTAGCTTCTTTGTGTCACTTTTATAATCGTTATTTTATAATCTATTTTTCTTGCATCTCATCTTTATTCCAAGGAAACATCAAAAATATCTTTGTTTCATCAATTCGGGGAATATATTCTAACATTGGCAACAAATTTTGTCCTTTAAATAAAAATAGAGGTAATGTGAATACGACAGGCAATCGTATAGACCACCTGTCACATAAAATAATCTGTATCAAATTTGTATTATTCAAACTCGTTTCCGGTAAATATAATTCTTATGTTTTTAGATTCATTTTAATGATTTTATTATCTGTATTATCCTTTTATCCTGCTCGTATTTATGGCTTGAAGAAATTTTAGAAGCATTATAGAAGCAGTTTATTTACCAAATGCCTTATCAATCTTTCTCCTAATCTTAAGCATATGACGTTTAGTTTTTCTATTTATTGGTTCTGAATCGCCAAATATAGATTCTGCTCTTTGAACATAGCTGATAAAATTCCCCATGTTCTTACCATCTTTGCCTCTTACCTTTGAACCCTTTATTGAATATTTTTCATAAACATTTTTACAACTAATTTTTCTGCCATTTGGCGTATAACCATCGTTTTTAACAATTGTATTTAGCTTTCTGTATAATCTATAATAATACTTAGTGATCGTTTTATCTCTAATTGTTACTTCTTTTCCATCGAAAGTAAAACCTAAGTAATTTATGACGCTTCTACCATTTTCAACATTTTCCAAGACTAGAGTATTGCAGCTTAATAAATTTGCATTTTCATAATGATATATTTGAGTTTTATCAGCTTGCAATACTAAATTGGGTACACTACACAATTCACCAGTTACCATGTTAAATAATTTTTTAAATCTTTCCTCATTTACTCTTGGAAGAACCACAATAAAATCATCACTATATCTCATATATAATCCATTATTCTTTTTCACTAATGAATTGATTACTCTATCACAATTCATCATATATGTATTAGATAATATAGCACTAATGGCTGAGCCTTGAGGAATCCCATAGTTATCACGATTAGGTACAATATATTTTGACTTAAATTTTCTAAAATCTTTTATATTTAAAACTCTACTTTTTTTATTTAATACGTTTATATCCTCGTCTTTAGTTGCTAGATTATTTAATTTTAACAAATCTTCCAATTCCCACTTTGAATATTTGGTAATATTCTTATAAACTGCATATAAATCGTCTGGTAACCTCGTTGTATTATAAAGCTCACACAATCGTTCCTTTAAATATTCATGGTCTAAACTATCAAAAAAATTTGTAAAGTCTCCAATAATTATATAACAATCTTTACTTTCTTTTATAAAATCAAATGCCTGTTTTGCAAAATGAATATTATTCTTTTTTAAATTATCCCTATATGCAACTGCCACATCATTTATACCATTCCTTAATACATAATCGTTGTATTTTTGATTAATTAAATATCCATAATAAGAATAAATATATCTATCTATATGTGATGAATAACATAGATGACGCGATTTTTCTTTAATTGCACCTTTAGTAAATTTATTAAATTTCTTTTCATAATGAATAAATGGGTAAAACCCATGACTTTTTATGTTTTCAGCATTACTTATATAGTCCCATACATTTGATATTGACGTTCTTTCATCAAAATGTGCGTAATTTTTTGATTTTTTATTTTTTTCTTTCCACTCTTCTAAATTCATAATTCCCCCGTTATTAAAGCGAAATGCCTATCAACACGAGGGATAGCATCTCAAATTGATAGACATTCTTTTAACGTGGTATTCAATTTTGTCATAAGACAGCCTTGATGTGTTTGCCAGCTATCCTTAAATCGTTAAATACGAATCTATGTTATAATAGATTATAAGGAGATGATTCAAATTAACATTCTTATGTGTTTACTAATCATAAGTCAGCTAACCGAACAACTGTCAGACCTGAAAGAGCTCTTTCAGATATTGACAACAATCCTTTTCCTTTCTACCTATCATAGAAAGCAATTATATTATAATTCAAATATGCAATAATGTCAATGTTATAATCCAAATATAACAAGCAATTATGAACCATTTATGATAATGTCCTTATATACCCCAAGCGAAAATGTCCCAAC
>NZ_QUES01000077.1:0-3668 GCF_003478085.1 Eisenbergiella sp. OF01-20
CCGCTCTGCCAGCGGGCGGAAGGCCATTTTGCTCCTGCGAAGTTTGAGTACTGTACATGAACGGCGGATTGGCCGGCGGCTACAGGATAATTTCCATGCCATCATAGGCAAAGGATATATTGTCCAGTTTTTTTTCCAACTCCCGGTAATACGCATAGGATTTGCCCCAATACTCGTCAATGTGCGTGACAATAATGCGTTTGATTCGGTAGGTGTGTTTCAATTCCATAATCTCATCTAAGGTGAACATATCGTCTTTGAAAGGTGCATCAGCAAGATTCGATCCGTCTTTCAGTATACTATTGTCAGAAACAAGGCCGATTATTAAGATATCCGCATCAAAATACAGAGGATTGGGGACAAACGGCTTCACATCGCAGCAGGCGTAAATAACTTTTTTGTCTCCATCCGATATTACATAAAAGGTCATGTTGCCGCGATGGGTTTTGTTGTTTATCAGGTGTATCTCTATAGTTCCGATTTTAACATAGTCTGTCCCGCGGATTGAAATGCAATGGAGAATATCTTCATAGTAATGCAGGCCGTCACCGTTCCAGGCGTTAATGTCGTCAATAACCTCGGGCAGCGCGATAAAGGGAACCGGGGTCCCTTTGTCGGAAATACAGTCGTAACCCAAAGGCTCCACGATACGTATGCCTCTCGTATGGTCGGGATCCTTATGGGAGACAGAAAGATATTCAATTTGGGAAATACCCTGTCTGTCACAGGCAACGGCAATGTCTTCCGGTGTATCAATGAGCATTTTTATGTCTTCAATATAAAGGCTTGGCCCCAGCCGTTCATACCGGCCTCTTTTGATTCTGGCCTCCTCGCAGATGGGGCACTGACAGAACGGATTGGGGATTGGAGACATTCCTCCGCTCCCCGCAATTTTCAGTTTCATCTGAATACACCTCCCCATTTTTTTATTTCACTAACATAGCCCTGATTTCGCGGATCATGCCTTTTGATATATTATCATCGTCTAACGGCATGATGCTGCTGAGCATCCGTACTCCCTGATAAGAGAAAAGCAGCAAATCCACAACCGCTTCCTTATTGACCTGCTTAAATTCGCCTTTGTCAATGCCATATGCAATCAAACTGCAAAGTGACGCTTTTGAACGGTGATATTGCTTTAGCATAGCGTTATCGTCAGACAGCGGCATACCGCTGTAATATTCATAGAAGGCCAGCCCTAATGAACCGCTCCGGTCAAGCATTTCGGATTGGTAACGCTCCAACAGCTCATCCAACAGAAAGGTGGCGGAAAGGCCTTTTTCCATCTTGCCAGTGACTTCATTTTCCAGATCTTCCATCCATTCATCTATGATATCGGCGAAAATCTGTCCGGTACTTCCATAATGCATATATAATCCGCCGCGGCTAAGTCCGGCTGCCTCACAAATATCTTTCATGGTAACATCTTTAAATCCCTTTTGGACAAATAAAAGCAGGGATGCTTTCCGTATTGCGGTTTTTGTTGCCTCTCCTTTTTGGCCCATAGCCTCAATCCTCCTTTATGCAAATTACCGACATGCGTGTCTATTTAAATATACGACACAAATGTCGGAAAGTCAATGCGGTATTTTCCTACAGAAACAACAGCGTGCAGAATCAATGCTTGATGTATGTTCTTTTTTGAACTATAATAAGCTATGTTCATAATAGAACATTAAGGGAGAAAAGTATGAAAGTAACCTTTTGGGATTTTTATTCCATATTTAATAAGGAATACAGTAACGTTATAAAAAAGGCAGCGGAAGAGACCGGTCTGTCCGTAAATGAGATCAGTGTACTTTTGTTTCTGGCCAATAATCCGTCTGCGGATACCGCTGCTGACATTATGCGTGTCAGGAAGGCGGCAAAATCCCATATATCCCTGGCGGTCAGCCAGCTTACGGAAAAGGGATGTCTGACTCAGCAGCCGGGTTCCGGCCGTAAAATACATCTGAAGCTTACGCCATCGGCAGAACCGCTCATAGCTATTGGCAGAAAAAAGCAGAAACAGTTTCTGGACAGGATATTCCAGGATTTCAGTCCTTCTGAAAAAGAGGTGTTTCTGTCCTGCTTTGCGCATATTATCAGTAATTTACAGGAGGAGGAAGATCAGCATGGGGACAGATAAGACAAATGCATTGTTCGAACAGGCTTCCGTTCCGGCCGCGGTGGCAAAGCTGGCGGTACCCACAATTGTCAGTTCTCTCGTAACGGTGATATATAACATGGCTGACACTTACTTTGTGGGCCTGCTCAACGATCCGGTGCAGACGGCCGCCGTTACCATTGCCGCCCCTGCACTCCTTTCGTTCAATGCGGTCAACAACCTGTTCGGCGTCGGGGCTTCCAGCGCCATGAGCCGGGCGCTCGGCAGGGGAGAGAACACATCTGTCAGGCAGTGCGCTGCTTTTGGATTTTACTGCTCCCTGCTGTGTGCGGTATTGTTTTCCCTGCTCACGGCAGTTTTTCGAAGGCCTCTGGCCGGCCTGCTGGGCGCGGATGCGGAGAACATGGCGGCAACCGGGGCATATATGAAATGGGCCGTCACCTGCGGCGCAGTCCCCTCCATTTTGAATGTGGTATTCGCTTTTCTCGTCCGTGCGGAGGGAGCTTCCATACACGCGAGTATAGGAACAATGAGCGGATGCCTTCTGAATATTATTCTGGATCCTATTTTTATTATGCCGTGGGGATTGGGTATGGGGGCTTCCGGGGCGGGCCTTGCAACTTTTCTGTCCAATATGGCGGCCTGTATGTATTTTCTGATCCTGCTTTATTGCAGGAGGCGGACAACCCTGGTCAGTATCAGCCCGAAAAGTTTTCCGTTTAAAAAGGCAATTGCCGCGGATGTATTTGGTGTGGGTGTTCCGGCGGCAATACAGAATCTGCTGAATGTAACAGGGATGACGGTATACAATAACTTTGCGGCGTCCTATGGTTCCGAGGCGGTGGCAGCAATGGGGATCGTACAGAAAATACAAATGGTTCCCATGCAGGTTGCGTTGGGGGCAACCCAGGGGGTCATGCCGTTTATCGGCTATAACTATGCCAATAAAAACCACAAAAGAATGAAGGAATCCATTCTGTACATGCTTAAGCGGATCCTGCTCCTTATCGCTGTCATTGTGATAACCGGCATCGTGTTTTCCCGCGGCCTTGTGGGTCTGTTTATCCGGACGGATTCCGTTATTGCCTATGGGGCAGGTTTCCTTCCCGGCTTCCTGCTGGCTCTGCCGTTTATGTGTGTCGATTATATGACGGTGGGAGTTTTCCAGGCGATGGGGGAAGGCCGGAAGGCTCTGATCTTTGCTTTCTTAAGAAAAATTGTTCTGGAAATCCCCCTTTTGATTCTTCTGAACCGGCTTGTTCCGCTGTATGGACTGGCATATGCCGCCATGTGCGCGGAAATTATCCTGGCCCTTGTATCCATAAAGCTGCTGAGGGATGTGCTGAAAGGAACTCCCAGGTAATATCTTCCATACCCGGCGCATATAATTAAAATAGTCTGGGAATTTTATGATATTTCGGACATGCCTGAAATGTCATGAAATCCGGTCAGATGTCCTGGGTGCAGATAAAAGGTTTGGCGTCCCCCGGCCCTGCTTCCCTGTGCGGCTGCTGCCCTGCAAGGTTCCTTCCAGGGGACGCTTCCGCTCGGATAATCACGC
>NZ_QUES01000078.1:0-3313 GCF_003478085.1 Eisenbergiella sp. OF01-20
CGCCGCCATGCAGCGGGCCGGTATCGTGAAAGGCAGGGACGGGAACCGCTTCGCCCCGCAGGAAAACGCCACCCGTGCCGAGGTGTCGGCGGTTCTGCGCCGGTTTATAGAAGTTGTAATTGACCCGGCCACAGCTGCCGGCTGGACAAAGAACGATTCCGGCCATCTGCTCTACTATCAGGGCGGTAAGGCCCTCACCGGCTGGAAGGAAATCGGCGGAAAGATGTACTACTTCGACGAGAACGGTATCATGGCTGTAAATACCAAAGTGGATGACTATGTGCGCCCGGAATAGGAGATTGTTACAGGAGGGAATGCGGTCTTTGAAGATAAGCACGATTCCCTCTGCCATGACGGAAGGAAACCGCGCCATATCCGGACAGAAAGCAAAGGGCAGGATGGCTGCACCCGGACCGTTGTGGTATATGCCTGTGCGGGCTGCAACGGTTGTGAGCATAAATCCAAATATGAGAAGCGTCCTAAAATAAGAGTTACGAAAAGGAAGAGATAATCCCAAAGAGCATCCGGGCTTTAAGAAGCCAGAATTCTGTAGGGTTGTCTCTTCCTTGCATACCAGGGGGAAAAATGGTATTAACCGACAGCCTCATGGATATTACATTTGAGAGCTGCTTCTGTTCACAAATTGCGGCAGAATATCAAGACCCGTTCCCTTTGCAGTAAATTCAGTTTAAATATCTCTGAACATGCCGATAAAAAAAGGAGTAGCGAGCCAATCATGATTATGCCTTAATTATTCATATCATATACTCTTTTATATATCAGCATTACCACCATTAGATAGTCTTTCTTTTCCATGGCTTTCTGTATAAACTCCTCTATCTCCTTCTTTGGAATTTTTTCTCCCTGTACCAAATAATCTACAATTTCATTCTGTTCCATAATCCAGAGCACTGCACTCTGTATTTCCTGCGGAAGCTCTCGATATAAGCTTACAAGCCTATCGTTTTTTTCTTTGTCCATACCTTCTCCTTTTTTGAATAAATTCAATATTATCACTATGATTCTTAAATTGTCTTTTAAACTCCCTAAGTAATATAATAGAATGCCTGAATCCACTATTTCAATACTGGTATTTTTATTATTTTAACATTTCGTCCATACTTACTTGAAAGAAGAAAGGACGGAGTGAGCATGTTTGCATACCGTATCAAGTACCTGCGCCAGACGCGGGAATTAACTCAGGTTCAACTCGCAGATAAACTGGGTGTATCAAAACAAAGTATTAGTAACTGGGAAAACGATAACATCATGCCTTCGGTGGATATGCTGGAGAAAATTGCTGATTTCTTTTCTGTAAGTACAGACTATCTGTTAGGACGGGAAAAGAGGAAAAGCACAGACGGCAGTACCATCGATGTTACTGGATTAAGCCCAAATCAAATAGAGCATATCATGCTAATTGTTGATGATTTGCGTAATTCATAAGACTGCGCAATGAGTTTTTAAAAATATATTGTTTCCCGGCCAGCAGAAAACTCAAAATCAATTTATATAACAGATTAAAAAAGGTCACTGGCAGGTTTCCTTCCAAACTTGTCAATGGCCTTTTTCACATCTATAACGAGTTATTACCTGCTATTTTTTCAGGCAATGCCTTATCTATGTTACATTTTTGAATCACCTCAATCTCCTCTATGTCATAAGGCCGGAAATCTTCATGGAAAATATCATGCATCCAAAGCGAGGTATCGATATCCGGCAGATTCTTAATGAATTCCCAGACAAAATTAAACTGACTCTTCCCATTAACAAAACCGAAAAAGTAACTTCCCACCCCTTCCTTCTTCCATAACGGCAGATGCGTCTGGATCAGACTGCGAAATGGTCTGTGCAGCCATTCCGTATTGATCAGCGGACGGCCGAACTGGCGCAGGAATGCAATATACTGCCTGGAATGAGTATAATCACCATAATAATGGAAGGTGATAATGTCGGAAAGAGCGATGGAATGCTCTTCTATTTCCGCATAGATTCCAGGTTTTTTCAGCCATCCGTAAGGGTTATCCGCCCCTGCTCCCCATACATCTGCCGTTAAGGGCTGCATCACATCCATGTCACGGAACCAGGAAAATACAGCCTCCATCATCGGCAGGGACCTGCTCATACGGCCTGAATTCCCAGCCTCATTCCATACATTCCATATAAGGATACGGGGATCCTGACCATACCGGGATGCCAGTTCTCTTATATACTCCTCTATCACCGGCCTGTTTTCCAGATCATCCGTAATACTGTAGCCTATGCTCTGTCCGGATTGCGTACTGTCATCAAAAGGGGTGACCGGGCTTCCTCCAAAATATCCCGGCACCGGTTCCGGCTGCGGCCCAAGGCAGGGTTCTTTGTACTTTTCCCTGGGAACACAACAGTCTCCGAAAAGGACGGGCATCAGCGTTATCCCATACCCCTCCAATAAATCCAGAAATTCATTCAAATGCCGAAAGAATCCTTCCTTCTCTTTCCTGTAAACTTCAAAAGGCAGTCCCATACGTATACTGTTAAAACCCAACTGAGCAGCCAGCGCAATCTCCCTGGCCGCATCACGGAAGGCTTCCTTATGTCCATACTCCTGGAACAGCCAGAGACTCCCCGTCATGGAGCCGCTGGGAATAAAGTTAAAACCGCTGATCCACGGATGTGAAGTATACCACTCCCACGCTTCCTTTTCTGTCCATCTTCTTTTCATCTATATTTCCCCCTTGTATTCCTTTTCCTGTTACAGAAGCTGACACTTATCCTGCAACAGCAGAGCCAGTTCATAAGCCAGCTTCCTGGCCTCCCTTTCATCCCCGGCCTTACGGATCCGCGCAATACGTGCCGTTGGCGGATCGTACATAGGCACCAGTTCACAGGCCTCCAGCAGGTTCGCGCAGAACTCCGCCGCCTCCAGCACCTCGTCAATGGACTTTCTGCCGGCACGGAATACTTTTGTTTTTTCCTCCAGGGCCTCTTTTACCATGGAAATACCCCGCTGGGCATAGCCCTCCTTATTCGCGTTGGGATACACCATCCCTTCGTCCCTTTTACGCCGGAAACCCAATACCGCCGCGGGAATGGATGGATCCCGGACCGTACCGTCCGGATAGAAAATCCCATGCACGTCCGACCAGTAGCCGTCTATCATTAATTCAAACAAATACCAGCCCGTATGATGCTCCCTGCAGATATCCAAAGCCAAATCATAGGGATTGGCACGGCACAGGCAGCACAGCTCGCTGTTCAGGAAAGGCTTTCCCACTCTTGCCGACAGCTCTTCTGCCGCAAGATAGCTTTCCTCTATCTGCCGGCGCACCGG
>NZ_QUES01000079.1:0-3086 GCF_003478085.1 Eisenbergiella sp. OF01-20
ACGTCTATATGGAAGGTTTTTAAATAAAGAAACCGACCGGATAGAAGAAGATAAACGAGAAGACATCCAAAACAAGCAATAACCAATCCGGAAGGATTGGATAAGAAATACCAAAAGAGCATACAACGCTATGTATGCCGTAACGAGACCACACAAGGACGAGTTACAAACAGGTTAAGCTATAAAGAGCACAAGGTGGATGCCTTGGCACTAAGAGCCGATGAAAGACGTGATAAGCTGCGAAAAGCTGCGGTGAGGAGCAAATATCCATTGACCCGCAGATGTCTGAATGGGGAAACCCGGCGGAGAAATCCTCCGTCACCGTATTCTGAATCCATAGGGATGCGGAGGGAACCCGGTGAACTGAAACATCTAAGTAGCCGGAGGAAGAGAAAGAAAATATATCGATTCTGTGAGTAGCGGCGAGCGAAAACGGAAGAGCCCAAACCAGCGTGCGTGCATGCTGGGGTTCGGACTGCATACGTTATGAATGAGGTTAGCAGAACGGTCCTGGAAAGACCGGCCAGAGAGGGTGAAAGCCCCGTAAGCGAAAACCAAGTTTGGACAGCAGGATCCAGAGTACCACGAGACACGAGAAACCTTGTGGGAATAAGCGGGGACCACCCCGTAAGGCTAAATACTCCTTAGTGACCGATAGCGCATAGTACTGTGAAGGAAAGGTGAAAAGGACCCCGGGAGGGGAGTGAAAGAGAACCTGAAACCTTGTGTTTACAAGCTGTGGAAGTACCGTCAGGGTACAACCGCGTACTTTTTGTAGAACGGTCCGGCGAGTTGTGGGTGCTGGCGAGGTTAAGTCCTTAAGGGACGGAGCCGAAGGGAAACCAAGTGTTAACTGCGCGTAAATTATCCATTGGATAATGAGTCAGTATCTGCAGACCCGAAACCGGGTGATCTATCCATGTCCAGGTTGAAGTTGCCGTAAAAGGCAATGGAGGACCGAACGCACATCCGTTGAAAAGGGTGGCGATGAGGTGTGGATAGGGGAGAAATTCCAATCGAACCCGGAGATAGCTGGTTCTCCTCGAAATAGCTTTAGGGCTAGCCTCATGTGAGTTCCATGGAGGTAGAGCACTGAATTTCCTAGGGGGCGTCAAAGTCTACCGAAGAATATCAAACTCCGAATGCCATAGGAATGTTATATGGGAGTCAGACTGCACGAGATAAGTTGGGCAGTCAAAAGGGAAAGAGCCCAGACCTACAGCTAAGGTCCCAAAGTACGTGTTAAGTGGAAAAGGATGTGGGATTTCAGAGACAACTAGGATGTTGGCTTAGAAGCAGCCATACATTCAAAGAGTGCGTAATAGCTCACTAGTCGAGAGGTCCTGCGCCGAAAATGTCCGGGGCTGAAACACGACACCGAAGCTTAGGAACGCAGGTGACTGCGTTGGTAGAGGAGCATTCTTACCGGGAAGAAGCAGTGCTGTAAGGCATTGTGGACTGGCAAGAAGAGAGAATGCCGGAATGAGTAGCGAGATGGAGGTGGGAATCCTCCAGGCCGAATATCTAAGGTTTCCAGGGTAAAGCTGATCTGCCCTGGGTAAGTCGGGGCCTAAGGCGAGGTCGAAAGACGTAGCCGATGGACAACAGGTTGAGATTCCTGTACTATCATATGACAGAACTGTGGGGACACAGAGGGAAAGCCTGAGCCGGGAAAGGGAAACCCGGTGCAAGCGGAGTAAGAGTCAGGTTGGAAAAACCGCCTGGCAATCTGAAGCCGTGACGCGTACCGAATTAAAGTAGGGAAGCAGGTGAGCCAGCTGTCGAGAAAAGCCGCTATTGTTCATATGATACCCGTACCGTAAACCGACACAGGTGGATGAGGAGAGAATCCTAAGGCCGGCGGGAGAAGCATTGTTAAGGAACTCGGCAAAATGACCCCGTAACTTCGGGAGAAGGGGTGCCTCTGAAAGGAGGCCGCAGAGAATAGGCTCAAGCAACTGTTTAGCAAAAACACAGGTCTATGCGAAACCGAAAGGTGAGGTATATGGGCTGACGCCTGCCCGGTGCTGGAAGGTTAAGAGGAGGAGTCAGGCAACGAAGCTCCGAATTTAAGCCCCAGTAAACGGCGGCCGTAACTATAACGGTCCTAAGGTAGCGAAATTCCTTGTCGGGTAAGTTCCGACCCGCACGAAAGGCGTAATGATTTGAGCGCTGTCTCGACAATGCACCCGGTGAAATTGAAGTACCAGTGAAGATGCTGGTTACCTGCGCCAGGACGGAAAGACCCCATGGAGCTTTACTCCAGCTTGATACTGGGATTCGATGCTGTATGTACAGGATAGGTGGGAGACTGGGAAGTGATTACGCCAGTAATCATGGAGTCACTGTTGGGATACCACTCTTGCAGCATTGGGTTTCTAACCTGCGCCCGTGACCCGGGCGGGGGACAATGTCTGGCGGGGAGTTTGACTGGGGCGGTCGCCTCCGAAAGGGTATCGGAGGCGCTCAAAGGTTCCCTCAGGATGGTTGGAAACCATCCGAAGAGTGCAAAGGCATAAGGGAGCTTGACTGTGACACCGACGGGTGGAACAGGTACGAAAGTAGGACTTAGTGATCCGGTGGTATTAAGTGGGAATGCCATCGCTCAACGGATAAAAGCTACCCTGGGGATAACAGGCTTATCACTCCCAAGAGTTCACATCGACGGAGTGGTTTGGCACCTCGATGTCGGCTCATCGCATCCTGGGGCTGTAGCAGGTCCCAAGGGTTGGGCTGTTCGCCCATTAAAGCGGTACGCGAGCTGGGTTCAGAACGTCGTGAGACAGTTCGGTCCCTATCCGGCGCAGGCGAAGGATATTTGAGAGGAGCTGTCCTTAGTACGAGAGGACCGGGATGGACGGACCGCTGGTGTATCTGTTGGCTACCAAAGCCATGGCAGAGTAGCCAAGTCCGGCAGGGATAAACGCTGAAGGCATCTAAGCGTGAAGCCCCCCTCAAGATGAGATATCCCAATAAGTAAGACCCCTTAGAGAGTATGAGGTAGATAGGCTGGAGGTGGAAGTGCAGCAATGTATGGAGCTGACCAGTACTAATCGGTCGAGGGCTTATCCTGAAGGTAAGAAAGA
>NZ_QUES01000008.1:0-191828 GCF_003478085.1 Eisenbergiella sp. OF01-20
AACCGGGGGGGATTGTGATAATCTGAAGTTTATACAGAAAGCAAGGATGAAGAAAGTACATCCGGGAAAGCTTTACAGAGAGGTTCCCCGGGCGGACAGCAGGCTGCTGCCGCCGCAGGCTGAGAGGGAGCGGGCGGATACGGATGGAAAATGGCTTCGGAGCAGCGCACCGAACCGCCGGGATACCGGGGGCAAGGCTGCGACAGGCGCCGCCTGTTACAGCGGCAGGGTATTGAAGGGGCAGGATACTGTTTCGGATGTACCTGCAAAGGCTCTGTTCGTGAGAACCGGGTAAAAAGAAGTGGTACCACGGGCGTAAGGCTCGTCTTCTTATTTTTAACAAAAGCTTAAAAATAAGAAGGCGGGCTTTTGTTAACGGGATTAATCAGGGAAAAGCAGGAAAGGAGCATTTTGACAAATGAGCAAAGGAAAGTATTATATTACAACCGCCATTGCCTATACCTCCGGCAAGCCCCATATCGGGAATACCTATGAGGCGGTTCTGGCGGACAGCATCGCCCGGTTTAAAAGAAAAGACGGCTATGAGGTTTTCTTTCAGACCGGAACGGACGAGCATGGACAGAAAATTGAATTAAAAGCCCAGGATGCCGGCGTAACCCCCCAGGAATATGTGGACAGGGTAGCCGGTGAAGTAAAGGGGCTGTGGGATCTGATGGGTACCTCGTATGATAAGTTTATCCGTACCACGGATGGGGATCATGTGAAACAGGTACAGAAGATTTTCAAGCGCCTGTATGACCAGGGAGATATATATAAGGGACATTATGAGGGCCTTTATTGTACGCCCTGTGAATCCTTCTGGACGGAGTCCCAGCTGGTGGACGGGAAATGCCCCGACTGCGGACGGGAAGTAAAGCCTGCCCAGGAAGAAGCCTATTTCTTTAAGATGAGCAAGTATGCGGACAGGCTCATTGCGCATATCAATGAGCATCCGGAGTTTATCCAGCCCGTATCCCGCAAAAATGAAATGATGAACAATTTCCTTCTTCCGGGGCTTCAGGATCTGTGTGTGTCCAGGACCTCCTTTACATGGGGAATCCCGGTGGATTTCGATGAAAGGCATGTGGTATATGTATGGCTGGATGCGCTGACCAACTATATCACCGGGATCGGCTACGATGCGGACGGAAAGCACAGCGGCCAGTACAGGAAACTCTGGCCCGCGGATCTGCACCTGATCGGAAAGGATATTATCCGGTTCCATACCATTTACTGGCCTATTTTCCTGATGGCGCTGGGCGAGCCGCTGCCGAAGCAGGTATTCGGCCATCCCTGGCTTCTGCAGGGGGACGGCAAAATGAGCAAATCCAAAGGGAATGTGATGTATGCCGACGATCTGGTTGCTTTCTTCGGTGTGGATGCAGTGCGCTATTTCGTACTGCATGAAATGCCTTTTGAAAATGACGGCGTAATCAGCTGGGAACTGATTGTGGAACGCATTAATTCCGACCTTGCCAATACCCTGGGAAATCTGGTAAACCGTACGATTTCCATGAGCAATAAGTATTTTGACGGCATTGTGGAGGACAAGGGAGCGGCGGAGGATGTAGACGCGGATCTCAAGGCTGTCGTAACCGGGACCTATACAAAGGTATGTGCGAAAATGGAAGATCTGCGTGTGGCGGATGCCATGACAGAGATTTTCTCCCTGTTCAAGCGCTGCAACAAATATATTGATGAAACACAACCCTGGGTGCTGGCAAAGGATGAGGCAAAGAAGGATCGCCTGTCCACGGTTCTGTATAATCTGGTGGAGGGCATTACAATCGGCGCTTCCCTTCTGGAACCCTTTATGCCTGAAACCTCAGCCAAAATAGCCGCACAGCTGCAGACGACGCTTCCCGCTTTTGAAGAATGCACTTCATTCGGTCATTTTCCCGGAGGCAATAAGGTGACCGACAAGCCGGAAATCCTGTTTGCGAGGCTGGATGCCAAAGAAGTGGTGGAGAAAGCCGAAACTATGTTTGCGTCCCGGAAGGCGGCGGAAGAAGGAACCGGGGATGAAGCAGGGGAAGCAGCGCCCGGGGTTATTGATATCCCGCAGAAGCCGGAAATCACCTATGATGATTTTGCGCAGCTGCAGTTCCAGGTAGGAGAAATCATTGCCTGCGAGGAGGTTAAAAAATCCAAGAAGCTGCTCTGCTCCCAGGTGCGTGTGGGAAGCCAGGTAAAACAAATCGTATCCGGCATCAAAGCCCATTACAGCGCGGAAGAGATGGTGGGTAAGAAGGTGATGGTACTTGTGAACTTAAAACCTGCGAAGCTGGCCGGTATTGTATCGGAAGGCATGCTTCTGTGTGCGGAGGATGCCGAAGGGAACCTTGCCCTAGTGATTCCCGAAAAGGAAATGCCGGCGGGCGCGGAGATTTGCTGATACCCGGATGCCGGCGGGGCGGGCGTCTGCCCGCCTCATGAGAGGACAGACGGGAAAGGAGGGGATGCCAATGAAGAAAAAGGATTTTTATTATGATTCCGGTGACGGCGTTACCAAAATCCATGGGGCGGTATGGATACCGGACGGAAAGCCGGTGTGTATCCTGCAGATTGTCCATGGGATGGCGGAATATATCAACCGCTACGATCGTCTTGCGGTTTATCTGGCACAGAAAGGGATTCTGGTCACCGGCAACGATCATCTGGGGCATGGCAAAAGCATATACGAGAGCGCCCAGGAAGCCGGAAAAGGCGGGGAAAGCAGCCATCCATACGGTTATTTCTGCCGGCAGGATCCGGCGGCCACAGCCGTGGAGGATGTGCACAGCCTGAGAAAGAAAACGCAGGAGGAAAATCCCGGAATCCCTTATCTGATCATGGGACACAGCATGGGATCCTTTATCCTGCGTAATTACCTTTGTTCGTATGGGGCCGGGCTTGACGGCGCCATTATCATGGGAACCGGGATGCAGCCTAAAGGACTGCTGGGTTTTTCCAAAAAGCTGGTGAAGTTTCTTACGGTATTCCAGGGAGAAAAGCATAAGAGTGCACTGGTAAATGCCCTGGCCTTCGGCAGCTATAATAAAAGAATCCCCCATCCCGTATCTTCCATGGACTGGTTATCCAGAGATCCGGCGGAGGTTGCCAAATACAATGAGGATCCCCTTTGCGGCTTCACCTTTACCCTGGGCGGCTTTGCCGCCCTGTTTGAACTGATAGACAGGCTGCATGACAAAAGCAGGCTGGAAAACATGCCGAAGGAGCTGCCCGTCCTGTTCATGGCGGGAACCGAAGATCCGGTAGGGGATTACGGGAAGGCTGTGGAAAGTGTATACCGGTCCTTCCGGGAGCTGGGGATGAAACAGGTGTCCCTGAAGCTGTATGAAAATGACAGGCACGAGCTTGTGAATGAAAGCGACCGGGAACTTGTCTGGAAGGATATCTGGGAATGGGTGGTCAAAACCGCAGCAAAAAAGGAAGCAGACGATATTGAAAAATAAGAGTATATCTAAAAAATCAGCAGTAAAAATAACGGCGGCTTTCCTGGCGGCAGTCTGTCTGGCGGCGCTGCCGGACCCCGTGTCTTATGCCGCGCCGGCGCTGGTGCATGAGAGGGAGGCCGGCGGTCCGCAGATGCTCTCCCTCAGTGACGGATCCGGCTTTACCCTTACGCAGGAACAGAAGCAGCTTCTGGAAAAAATGAAAGAAAAGCTGGATGCGGGGGAATTGGAAACAGAGGAGCAGATCCGGGAGGCTATCGGCCAGTGTGAGGAGGAACTGGAGATCACACTGACGGAGGAACAGAAGGAACAGATCACGGCACTGATCGGCAAGATGAATGATTTGGGGCTGGATTCCGATGAAATCCTTTCCAAAGCCCAGGAACTGTATGAAGAATACGGAGAACAGATTAAAAAAAGTGCGGATGCCGCCATACAGGAAAATGTGGTGGAGCCTGTGAAGGAAGCCGTAGTGGAAGGGACTAAATCCGCTATCCGTGATTTCTTCCGGGATATGGGAAACAGCATACGTAATTTTTTCACGCGCCTGTTTTCCTGATGCCGGGAACACCGCTCTGCCGTTAGGACGAAGGCCGTTTAGCACCTGCGAAGTTTGCGTATAAAAGTATAAAATAAGACCTTCTGCGTACACTAGATAAAAATATTATATTTATTTAGGGGAAAGGAAGGCCTTTTTTATGCGCATTGCATTTTTCAGTACAAAACCCTACGATCGTATCTGGTTTGAACCAATGGCAAAGGATTATGGGTATGAAATCCATTTTATTGAGCTGCCCTTCAGCGAGGAAACCATGTTCCTTGCCAACGGCTACGATGCGGTTTGTATCTTTGTCAATGACCAGGTAAACGGCAGGATGATAGATTATCTTAGCGAAAACAAAGTGAAGGCGCTGCTTCTGCGCAGCGCAGGCTACAATCACGTGGATGTAAAGGCGGCAAAAGGAAAAATTGCGGTCCTGCGTGTGCCCAGCTACTCACCTGAGGCGGTGGCGGAATTTGCAATGGCCATGCTGCTTACGGTAAACCGGTTTACCCATAAGGCTTATGGGAGAACCCGTGATTTTAATATGAATATTAACGGTCTTATGGGAACTGATCTCTATCATAAGGTTGCAGGTGTGATAGGAACCGGGAAAATCGGCCAGGCTATGATACGTATTTTCCATGGGTTCCGCATGAACGTACTCGCTTATGACCCTTACCCGAACCACAATCTGGATGTGCAGTATGTAGGACTTTCGGAGCTGCTGGCCAAAGCGGATTTTATTTCCCTGCACTGTCCCCTTACTCCGGAAACCCATCATATTATCAATGAAAAGACAATCGCCGAAATGAAGGAGGGCGTATATCTCGTTAATACCTCCCGGGGCGGACTGATAGACACCCAGGCGCTGATCGAAGGGCTTCTTTCCAAAAAATTCGGCGGGGTGGGCCTGGATGTTTATGAGGAAGAGGAAGGCCTGTTTTATGAGGATTGTTCCGATGAAATCATTCAGGATGAAAACCTGGCAAGGCTGACGACCTTCCCCAATGTGCTCATCACCTCCCATATGGGATTTTTTACCGTGGAAGCTATGCAGGCCATAGCCCATGAAACGCTGGAGAACGCATATGCCCTGGAAAACGGGATGCCTCTGCAGAATAAGGTGGAATGAACCGGACGCACAAAGATGGTTACTCTTTACTCCGTGACCAGTAACCGAAGATGCACAGATTATTAATAATTATTTTATTTGCACTGAAACCCATCCCGTAGTATGATATTTACTATAAGTGTTGACGGGCAGATAAGCATGCCCGTATTATAGAACAGGTACAGGGAGAAATACAAATGGGTAGATTTTTTAACTTGGACAGCCCTCTTATGACTTTTTTGTCTAAGATGGCGGACTTAATGATTCTGAATCTTTTAACGTTGATCTGCTGTATCCCGATTATTACGGCAGGGGATGCGATGACCGCTCTTTATTACATGACTGTCAAGATGGTCAAGAATGAAGAGTGCTACATAGTGAAGGGATATTTCAAATCCTTCAAGGAAAATTTCAAGCAGGCTACCATCATCTGGCTGATAGCCTTGTTTGTGGGAATTATCCTGGTGGGTGACTTCATGATCCTCAGAAATTCCACCCTGTCCTTCGGCAAAGTAATCATGGTGTTGATCACGGTGGTTGCTGTTGTGTATATTTTTACTATGATTTATATTTTCCCCGTACTGTCCAGATTTGAAAACACGGTGAAGAATACTATCAGAAACGCTTTTTTGATGAGCGTGCTGAACCTGCCCAAAACCATTCTGCTGGTAATCATCAATCTGATTCCCACAGTTGTTTTGCTGGTGACTCTTCAGGCAATGCCTATTGTTATCCTGTTTGGCTTTTCGGTTCCGGCATATGTGGCCAGCATGCTTTTTGTAAAGATATTCAAGCGTTTTGAGCCGGAAGAAGAGGAAGAAAAGTCGGACGAGCTGGAGACGCTTTCCTTTATCCGTGAGGAACAGGAAGAGAAGCAGAGAGCTCTTGAAGAAGGGAACGCAGCACAGGAAACAGGGCCAGAGGAAGTGGAAAATATATCCGAGGTACAGGATGCCGAGACGGAGGAAACGGCACAGGAAGGAAATAAGGACAAGGAATAATAGCTGTTACGGGAAATGGCGGGGGAATATGTAAAATATTCCCCCGCCGGCTTAGGCGCCGCGGTATACCCGAAAGACGGAAGAAGCTTCGAAGAACGGTATAAAGCCGCGGACTGTGCACTCTATACCGTTAAGCGCAGAGGGAAAAACCAGGTGGCTTTTTACGGAAACGAAACATACGTAAAAGTGGAATAAAGGCTTTGCGAAAAGGATCAGGAAGGGTCGAAAACCGCGCAGGATAGCGGAATATGGTCAAAGTGTATAATATTAGAATGCCGAATTCAGCAAGTTGACAGGCCCTAAAAATTCATTCTCCTTTTCTTAGCAAATTTTACAATGTCACGATAAATATTTGTGGAATTGTGGTATAGCCAAAAGGAGGGAGTTACGTTATACTTAGTTCAGGCTCAGTTGTGGGGACACGGCTGGAAACATGTAAATAAAAACATAGGGAGGCTAATTAAATGGCAAGTTTATCTTTAAAGAACATCTGCAAAGTATATCCCAACGGATTTGAAGCAGTAAAAGACTTCAACCTGGAAATCGCTGATAAAGAATTCATCATCTTCGTAGGACCGTCCGGATGTGGTAAATCTACTACACTTCGTATGATCGCTGGTCTGGAAGACATTTCCTCCGGTGAATTAAAAATCGGTGACAGAGTAGTTAACGATGTAGAGCCTAAGGACAGGGATATTGCGATGGTATTCCAGAACTACGCTCTGTATCCTCATATGTCCGTATATGATAACATGGCTTTCGGACTTAAGTTAAGAAAAGTTCCGAAGGATGAAATTGATAAGATGGTTAAAGAGGCAGCTAAGATCCTTGACCTTACTCCTCTCCTTGATCGTAAGCCGAAGGCTCTGTCCGGTGGTCAGAGACAGCGTGTTGCTATGGGACGTGCAATCGTACGTAATCCTAAGGTATTCCTGATGGACGAACCTCTTTCCAACCTGGATGCCAAGCTGCGTGTTCAGATGCGTATTGAGATCGCTAAGCTGCACCAGAGATTAGGTACCACCATCATCTACGTAACACATGACCAGACAGAAGCTATGACACTGGGTACCAGAATCGTAGTTATGAAGGATGGTGTTATCCAGCAGGTTGATACTCCTCAGAATCTGTATGACAAGCCGCAGAACCTGTTCGTAGCCGGGTTCATGGGATCTCCTCAGATGAACTTCCTGGATGCTGTTGTTGAAGTAAGCGGCGACAATGCTTCCCTGAAGGTAGCCGGAAAATCCATTCCTCTGCCTCCTGCAAAATCAAAGAAGGTTATCGAAGGCGGTTATGCCGGAAAGACTGTTACATTTGGTATCCGTCCTGAAGACGTATATGATTCCCAGATGTTTATTGAAACAGCTAAATGTACCTTTGAATCTACTATCAAAGTTTATGAATTGCTTGGTGCAGAAGTTTATCTGTACTTTGACCTTGCAGATTACCCGATTACCGCAAGAGTGGATTCCCGTACAACTGCAAGACCTGGCGATACTGTTAAATTTGCATTCGACGTTGAAAAGATTCATATTTTCGACAAAGAAACAGAGCAGGTTATCACCAACTAATTTAAGAAACAGGGGGAGGATGCATTGCATCTTCCCTTTTTTCTTGCATATTTGGAGATTTTGCTATATAGTTAATTGTAACAAGGAAAGGACGTGAAGAGAGATGATTTCCAATCAAGTAATACAAAACAGCATTGATGAATTACGTGCAATTACAAAGGTTGACCTTGGGGTATTTGACGTGGAAGGCCTGAAAGTTGCGACAACGGTAGACGAGATTGATATTTCCAGGGATATAATTGAAAATTTCGCTTCTTCACCGGCAGACAGTCAGGTAGTGGGAGGACGCCACCTTCTTAAAATTCTTGACGATGGGGAACCGGCATATATACTTGTAGCCCAGGGACCCAGTGATGATGTCTACATGGTAGGCAAGATAGCGGTAAGCTCTATTCAGAATCTAATCGTGGCATATAAAGAGCGCTTTGACCGCAACAACTTTTTCCAGAATTTACTTTTGGACAACCTGCTTCTCGTGGATATATACAACCGCGCGCAGAAGCTTCATATTGAAGTGGAGTGTCCCAGAATAATCTATCTGATCGAAACTAAGATTGAAAAAGACAACAGCGCCATGGAAATGCTCAAGAGCCTTTTCTCCAGCCAGAACGGTGATTATATCACTGCGGTGGATGAGAAAAATATCATTCTGATCAAAGCGCTGGAAAGAGAAGACGATCTGGAAACGATTGAGAAAACAGCAGATATGATCGTTGACATGATGAACAGTGAAGCTATGATGAATGTCCGTGTAGCCTATGGCACGGTGGTCAGCGAATTAAGAGAAGTATCCAAATCCTACAAGGAAGCTACCATGGCTATGGATGTGGGAAAGATTTTCTATGCGGAGAAATGTGTGATCTCTTATGCGAAGCTGGGTATCGGCCGTCTGATTTATCAGCTGCCTGTTAACCTGTGCAAGATTTTCATTGAAGAGATCTTCGGAGATAATGTACCGTATGATATGGATGAAGAGACCCTGACTACAATCAATAAATTCTTTGAGAATAACCTGAATGTATCGGAGACCTCCAGACAGCTGTTTATTCACAGAAATACGCTGGTTTACCGGATTGAAAAGCTGCAGAAGAGCACCGGCCTGGATATCCGTGTATTTGACGATGCACTTACGTTCAAGATTGCGCTGATGGTAGTTAATTATATGAAATATCTGGAAAGTATTGATTATTGATATGCGGGACATCTGCAGAGAAAAGGAATAGTGTTTAAAGGAACCGGAAAAACAGTACGAGTTGTTTTTCCGGTTTTTTGTTGGGTTCTCCAGTATAAATATCATTCATATTTATAAAACCTTCTGAATAAAATAGAGACTATAAAGGAGGTTATATCAGTTAAAGACAGTTATAAAAATTCATGAAACTAACTTGGATATTTTATGAATTTGGTACAAGAACATTGAAGGCGGTTACAAAATGTCGGTACTATATAAAAAGAGACTATTACGGCGAGGACAAGTTGATTGATGATAAGGACAGTGAAGGTACGGCTCAAAAAGTAAAAAGCCAAACAAAAAGTTGCGCCGGTTACAGCGTAAAGTATCTAAAAATATAAAAAAAATAAGGAAAGGGGTAAGTTTGTCAAAACTAGTAATATGATAAAGCTCGAAAAGAGAACAAGGCTAATTCAACCGAAACATATCACATTTGAAAGTTTTATAAAGTTTTGACAACGGGACAAAGTGTTGTATTATAACAGGCAGATTATATACTTAGACCATATGGAAGCCGGAAATAAAATAAAAAATGCAGGATTTCTCAGACGGGAAGAAACGGAAGATACCATAACCTGGAATATGCAGATAAAGGGCCTGTATGAGACAGACACGGGATTCTTTGATTTGCGGGACGAAACAGGAGCCATCATCGACAAAATCCTTCTGAAAAGGGGGACAGGTTCCTATACCAGAGAATTTACGGCGGGCGGAACCAGCCGGGGCGGTAGGAAATATGATGAAATATGCGGCATCTGCATCCGTCTGTTCGGAGGCAGAGAAGTAGTGGGAAGATGGCAGGGAAGAGGGGAAATATTATGTGCCGCCAATTTTCCTTCTGTGGAAAAATTGCCGATACAGCAGGAGAAGGACTTGTTCCGGCTGGAAAAACAGTTTCCTATGGAAAAGAAAGAGGAAGCGGAAGAACCTGCTGAGAAACAGCAGATGTATAGGGAAAAGGAAAGTCCCTTCCGGGAGAAAACAGAACCTGTACGGGAAGAGGCCGCCTGGCAGAAAGAACCGGTGACAGAACCTCCGTGTTCCAGGGAAACACCGGCCAGGCCCCAGACCCCGGTGTGCGAAGAGGTTCCCCTATCAGCCGAAAAGCTGTGCAGGAGATGTCTGCACAGAAAATACGAACCGCTGCAGAGGGAAGAAAAACAGGAAGCCATACAAAAAACAGACTCAGCTAAAACAAGGGAACCTGCGCCCAAAGCTGAGGAAAACGATCCTATGAAGGAAGAGTTCTTTGACGACAAATGGGAACAGCTGTGCCATATCTATACCACAATCCATCCCTTTGGGGATGAAAGGGAATACCTGTCCATAACGCCCAAAGACTTTGTGGTGCTGGCGTCCGAATATCAGAAAATGGTACATAACAGCTTCCTCCTCCATGGCTATTACAATTACCGCCATATTATCCTGGGGAAATTTACGACCGCGGATCAGGAAAAATATTATCTCGGAGTACCGGGCGTATACTATGACAGGGAAAAAATGGCCGCAGAAATGTTTGGCTTTGAAGCTTTTGAAGGAAAGCTGACGCCCGCCGAGCCGGGAAGCTTCGGCTACTATATGAAAAGTGTCCGGATATGAATATGGCACCGCCGCGGACCTTCCAGCCGGAGGTCACGGCGGTGCCAAACCTGCATACGGGAAAAACCGGTAACCCGTATCAATCCACTCCGCGCAGGGAAACATTGGAAATATACGGTTTAAGGAGTACTGCGAATTCTTCCAGTTCCTCCTTCGTATACGAAGAAAACTCCTTACAGATCACGCCGTCGCTTTCCGCATAAGACTGCAGAAAATAAGCCCTGCAGCCCTGCAGCCATTTCCCCACAGATAAAAAATCCTGTGCGCAATGCAGCTCCCGGACCACCGTCGTGCGGAACTCATAAGCCGCGCCGCAGGAACGGATAAAATCCACCGATTCCCGGATACGTCCCATATCAAGCGTTTCCACACCTGCCGTCCTTGCATAATTTTCCGGGGAATTCTTAATATCCATCGCAAAATAATCCACAAGCCCCCTGTCAAAAAGAGATTGCAGAACCTCAGGCCGGTACCCGTTCGAATCCAGCTTTACCAAATACCCCAAATCCTTAACCCGCGAAAGAAACACATCCAGATCCTTCTGCAGCGTCGGCTCTCCGCCCGTCACACACACCCCCGTCAAAATTCCCACCCGCTTATGAAGTACCTCAAAAACCTCCTCCTCACCGATAAGAGGCAGATCCCCCCCATGAAGCACCAAATCCCCATTCTGACAAAAAGGACACCGGAAATTACATCCTCCCGCAAACACCGTACAAGCCACATGCTCCGGAAAATCCAACAAAGTAGTCCTGTTAAATCCACAAATTTGCATTTTATCCTCTTTCTTGGTACACTTTTATCTAACAACGAGCCGGGCGGCGCCCTGATACTTTATTACCTCCCCATTATACCCCACCCCCCGCCTCTCCACAACCCTGCCCCCTTGTCCTCCCCAATAACCCTACCCAAGAAAGGACCAACGCCCTATGACCCCACAAGAAAAATACATGAAAGCCGCCCTCACCCAGGCCCAAAAAGCATATGCCCTCGGGGAAGTCCCCATCGGCTGTATCATAGTCCACCAGGATAAAATCATCGGCAGAGGTTATAACCGCCGCAACACTGACAAAAACACCCTGGCCCACGCCGAAATTACCGCTATCAACAAAGCCAGCAAAAAAATCGGCGACTGGCGCCTGGAGGACTGCACCCTCTACGTAACCCTGGAACCCTGTCAGATGTGCTCCGGTGCCATCGTCCAGGCCCGCATCCCCGAGGTTGTCATTGGCTGCATGAACCCCAAGGCCGGCTGCGCCGGATCCATACTCAACATCCTGGAAAACCCCTCCTTCAACCACCAGGTAAAAGTAACCAGAGGAATCCTGGAACAACAATGCAGCGACATGCTTACCCGGTTCTTCAAAGAACTGCGCGTACGTGTGAAAGAAGAAAGAAAGGCACGTAAAACCAAACAATAAATTATCCGCCCAGCAAAGCCGCCCCTGGTGAATTTACGGATAATCAGAAACCGCCGTTCCCCGGATTGCATCCTTTGCGATCCGGGGAACGGCGGTTTGGTTTACAGGGTATTGGCCCTGTGTTCAATATTCCTTTTAAAATTCACAATGGGATGGTCGTATTCCTGATCCATAAGAGTGCTGGTTATTAGGAAGTCCGCCGTGGCCCTGTTATTGGCAATGGGGATATCATAAACCTGGGCAATCCGGAGAAGGGCTTTCACATCCGGGTCGTGGGGCTGTGCAGTTAAGGGATCAGAGAAGAAAATCACAAAGTCAATGCGGCCTTCTACGATTCTGGCACCGATCTGCTGGTCACCTCCAAGGGGGCCGCTGTTATAGCCTTTTACGGGGAGGCCGGTTTTATCGGTAATCATCCTTGCCGTTGTTCCTGTGCCGCACAGAAAATGGTTTTTAAGGATATCCTTATGCTCTTCACACCAGCTGATAAGCTCAGGCTTTTTGCTGTCGTGGGCAATAAGGGCAATGTTTTTCTGCTTTCCGATTGTGAGAGTGAGAAACTCTTCGTTCATCATAAACGTTTCCTCCTTTATGGACCTACCTGTCCATATACGTTTGTATGTTTATCTTTCTGCCTACGTCTTTCACTATACAGGAAACGCCCTAAAAATGCAAGAGAGGGTATCGACAAAAAAAGTCCGGTATGGATTTATGCACTCTTGAATCACTTTCTCACGTACTGTGCAGTAAATGCACAGTACTGAGTGAACAGTAACTACTTCGTAACAGCTCAGACGGCCTTTTACGCCCTGCGGCTTCCCCCCTACAACGGTATCGTGATTTTTACCTTTGTCCCTTTCCCCAGAAAACTCCGGATGGAAACACCATAATCCCTTCCATAAGCCAGCTGTATCCTCTCATTTACATTATAAATACCATATCCGGCTTCCGGCTGCCCGGTAACCAGCCTCTCCATTTTCTCTTCCTCAATTCCGGCTCCGTCATCCTCCACTTCATAACATATCCTGTTTTCTTCACAAAAAACACGGATTATGATATGGAGCGGCTCCTCCCGCTCACATACGGCATGGTTGATTGCATTTTCAATAAACGGCTGGAGGACCAGCTTCAACGTCCTGCATGGGAAAAGGGTCTCATCCACCTCGTAGCTTTCCCGGAAATGATCCCGGAAACGCATATGCTGGATTGCCAGGTAGTGCCTGGTAATGTCCAGTTCATTTCCCACAGTTATATAGCGCATTCCCTTATTCAGCGAAGTTTTGTAAAAAGCTGAGAGATGATTGATAATACCGCTTATTTCCCCATCCCCTTTCCGTATGGCAAGGGAAGATATCACAGAAAGGGTGTTATAAAGAAAATGAGGGTTAATCTGGCTTTGAAGAGCATACAACTCGGCATCCCTTCGGGTAATCTCTTTTTTATACAGTTCATTGATCAACCGGTTCAGCTGATCCGTCATCCGGTTAAAAGCATGGGATAGCTGTCCGATTTCATCATTTCCCTTGATTTCTATTTTCCCGCTGAAATCCTCCCTTTCTATCAGAGCAACCTGCCCTGTCAGGTTCCGGATCCTCCCCGTCAGATATTTTGATATGAAAACAATCAATATCAGCGCCAGCAGAAAACTCAAGCCAGCCATCATAAGGATCCGGCTGGCGGACCGCCTTGTCTCCCGCAGGATATCATTTACCGGCACTATGGATACCGTTCTCCAGCCCTGATCCATCCGGTTAAACACCACCAGGGAACGTTTTCCCTGAATATCCATAACAAGCCGGCCCGCGGCATCCTCCATGGGGATCTCCACCCCCAGGACCTCCGAAAGCTTCCCGGATATCAGGTTTTTATCCCTTGTGGAAAGGATGTCCCCCTTTTCGTCTACCACATAGATGCTTTTTCCTTCCGATTCCTGCCGTATCATAGAATAAAGGTAATCTTCCTTCACAGAAATGGTAAGTACGCCGTAAGGGTAATTCAGGCTGCTGAAATTCATGATACGTGCCAGGGAAAATACCCGTTCCTTCCTGTCATTCAGTGTAATACCAGTATAAACCACATTACCATAACTCTGATCCAGCTTTCTCACCCACTCCGGAGAGGCCTTTGTATCAAATAAATATTTTACGAATACGCCGTCTGTAGGAATGGTATTATTGAAAACATATACCGTAATTCCATCAACGTTGCTGTTTGCTGCCATCAGTCCGAAAAAAAGGTCGTTAATATAGCTGTAGGCCTCCACAAAATCAATATCCTGATTATACTCCCGTGTCAGATAAGCCTTTAAAGTTGCATTTGTATAGAGCATTCCTGAAATTTGATGAAAGCTGTCCAACTGGCTGCTGATATTATTATTAATCTGCTGGTTCATGTGGTTCATATTATCATAAGCCTGCTCCAGAAGCTGGTTCTTAGCCGATGTAAAGGAATAAACCGATATAACCATAAGGGGAAGCAGGGAGCAGAGAATAAGCAATATCAGAAGCTTTCCCATCATGGGCAGATTATAAAACAATGCCTTCAGTCTGTTTATCAACTTTTTCTTCCTCCTGTCAGTCTGTCCCTGAACTGATTCGGTGTCATACCCATAAATTTCCGGAACACCGCACAGTAATGGGAGGGGTTTTCGTACCCCACTTTTCTGGAAATATCATTGACCCGCATATTTGTCTCCCGCAGAAGCTCTACCGAACGGTTAATCCGAGTCCTAGTCATATACTCCAATACCGTCTCCCCTGTATAATCCTTGAACAGTGTACGCAGATAATTGGGCGACATATAAACCTTTTCCGCCAGATACTCTGTTGTCAAAGGTACGTTAAATTCCTCCTCAATTAAATGCCGGACACGGTTAACCACCTCCAGCCTCCTGTCCCCAGAGAGTCCAACAAGAATGTCCGCTGTTTTCTCCAGAAACTGCTCCAGGATTTCCTTAATCAGGGAAAGGCCCTCGGCAGCCGAAAGCCTTCCATATAATCCTGCTTTTCCCTCCATCTGTTCCTCGGCAGCGGGATTCGCTGCCGTCACGGAGGAATAGATTTTCTCGGTCAGCTCAAAGGCATCCCTGCTGATATCGCCATCCCCTGCAGGGCACTTCAGAAAAAAAGTATCCAGCCATTCTTTTATCTTTTCCTTTTCTCCATTCTGGAGGAAGGAAAGCAGCATTTCATAATCCGCCGGTTCTCCTTCTGCCTGAATATAAGCGTCCTTCTCCGGCCTGCCGCAGACGATAATATGACCGGATCCATACAGCTTAACGTACCACCTGCGGTATCGGTCCATTTCTCCGCATAAAACGGGCAGATGTTCCAGGGACTGCCTGTTTTCATACAGGCATATGGTAGTCCACCTTGCCGCTTCCCCTTCTTGTTCCATAAATTGCGCCGCCGCATTTTTAGGATCCGACTCGGATAAAAAAAGATAGCTGCTGTCATTGATATGCAGAGGCAGGATTCTTTTATTGGTAAGCCTCCGGATTGCCATATGTATGGCGTTCAGGATATCTTTCCCATTGGATTCATATCCTGACAGAAACCGGTATTCATCAATGGAAAGCATTCCTGTATAAAACGTCCTGTTTTCCGGGCTGCAGTGAAGAATGGCATTACAGGAACGGCAGATATCTTCCCAAAGCGCTTCCTTCTCTCCCATACTGAAGCCAATGCAGTTTTTCAGATTTTCCGCAGTCACCAATGCGCGGGATGCCTTTTCCTGAAATGTGCGGGAACATTTCTCCCGGACCTTTTCCATGGTTTTTTTCAATTCTTCCAAATCCAGCGGCTTTAATATATACCCGCAGGCTTCTACTGACAGTGCCGATCTTACATATTCAAAATCATTGTAACCGCTTAAAAAGACAATCTGCATGTCCGGATATCGTTCATGTACCGTTCTGCTGAAAACAAGCCCATCCATCACCGGCATTTTAACATCCGTCAGCACCACATCCGGCAAATGCCTTCCATCCGTACCATCCCCCAGCTGAAGATCCAATTCCTCTAACAGCCGCAGGGCGGCCTTGCCGTTTTCTGCCGTTCCCGCAACCTGGAAACCCATATCCGTCCAGGGTATATAATTTTTTAAAGTATCCAATTCCAGCCACTCATCGTCAACCAATAAAATACGGTACATATCTGTTCCCCCTGAATTCTTCCCTGAATAAGACACTTTCACAAGTGCATCATATAACATAATTTACAGGAATTCAAGAATCCAAGCCCCATAACCGTACGTTTCGGTTATGAATCGGTGATTTTCGTTATGGAAATGTTGTGTATAATTCACTATAATCAGGTCTTGAAAGTGATGTAATAATACAATTTGACCAAGGAGGGAGAGCATTGAAAACGGGAATGGAAAAAACTACCGGAGACAGATGGGAACGAAGGCAGACGAGGCATCGTCTTATGAAGCGGCAGCGCACCTTATACCTCATGCTGATACCCGGAATCCTCTGGGCGCTGCTGTTCGCATATGGGCCGATGGCCGGGCTTTATATGGCCTTTATTGATTATCAGCCTTCCCTGGGTAATTTCTGGTCTAACTTCTTCGGAAGTGAATTTGTAGGTCTGCGCTGGTTCCGGTATTTTTTCTCAGGCCAGGATTTCCTCAATGTACTTAGGAATACGTTATGCTCCAGTATTCTGACACTGAGCATAGGTTTTGTTATCCCGATATTTATTGCAATTGCCCTGAATGAGGTTAAAGGCCGGTTTTTCAAACGTGTAGTACAGACTGTTTCTTATCTGCCCTACTTCATTTCCTGGGTGATTGCAGCCAATATCATTGTGACACTGTTGTCCTCAGAAGGGCTTCTGAATCAGCTTTTGATGGCCTGCGGTTTTATTGACGAAGGTATTTTTTTCCTTCAGGAGGGCAAACACTTCTGGCTGATTGTAGCGCTTTCCAACACCTGGAAGGATATGGGTTATAACTCCATTATGTATCTGGCCGCGATTTCCGCAATCAATCCGGAACTCTTTGAAGCTGCCCAGGTCGATGGGGCAGGCAGGCTGAAGCAAATCTGGTATATCCTGCTTCCCCTGCTACGGCCCACCATCCTGATACTGCTCATTCTTTCCATCGGAAGCCTGCTTAATACCGGTTTTGATCAGTATTTCCTGCTGGGTAATTCCCTGAACCGACAGTATTCCGATGTTATAGACACCTATACCTTCCGCTATGGTATCCAGAACGGCATGTTTTCTTATGCCTCTGCGGTAAGCATGTTTAAATCAGTCATTGCGTTTCTCCTTGTGCTCACAGTGAACACAATATCCAAAAAGCTGGAAGGCAGCCACCTCTTTTAACATGCCTTTAAAGGCTTGGTCCCGATAAATAATGAAAGGAGAATGTAACTATTCAGTCCGGTCCGCACATTTACTGCGAGGAGGCTGAACAGTTACGGAGATATTTATGAAACATCAACAAATAAATCCATTTTTACGCAACAGACGGCTGCACCTGCCCACTCCCGGCCAGGTTGCCGGGAAGATAGTGATTTATGGCTTCCTGCTTTTTATTTTTATCATTACATTCTTTCCCTTCTGGCAGATTTTCGTGCTCTCTGTCAATGATGCCGGCGATTCCCTGCGGGGAGGCCTGCTTCTTATGCCCCGGGAACTGAATCTGAGCAGCTATAAGGCAGTGTTTCAGAATGAAGAGATTTTGTCCTCTCTCGGAGTAACCGTCGCCAGAACCATAATAGGCGTCCCCCTCACTGTTTTTTGTGTTGCCATGCTGGCATATGTTCTCTCCAAAAAAGAACTGGTCCACAGAAGTGCTATTACCTTTTTCTTTGTGTTTACCATGTATTTTTCCGGCGGCCTGATCCCCACCTATATGGTTATCAAGGCACTGGGACTCATAGATAATTTCCTGGTTTTTATCTTTCCGGGGCTAATCAATATTTACTGGATGATTCTGGTGCGTACTTACATAGAAGGGCTTCCCGCGGAACTGTTTGAAGCTGCGGCCAGCGAGGGAGCCGGAGAATTTACCATCTTCCTGAAGGTAGTGCTTCCTTTGAGTATGCCTGTGCTTGCCACCATCCTGCTTTTTTCCGCGATTTCCCATTGGAACGCCTGGTACGATTCTTATATTTATACCTATAAGCCCCAGTTAAAAACCCTTCAGGCGGTCCTTGTAAAAATACTGAATCAATACCAGACCGGAGCCATGGTTTCCCAGGCCCAGCAGATGGCGAATGAAGCCAAGAAAATGCCGGTCAGCAGCGAAAGTATCCGTATGACGGTGACCATGGTGGCAACCATCCCCATTATCCTGGTATATCCGTTCCTTCAGAAATATTTCATCAAAGGAATGCTGCTGGGAGCTGTAAAAGACTGACAGGAAGCCCGCGGAATCCTTCTGCGGCCTGCTATAAAAAAAGGCGCTTTGCGCCGGAAAGAGGGTTTTATGCCAAAAATAACATTCATCGGTGCCGGCAGTTCCATTTTTGTTAAAAATGTATTAGGTGACTGCATGTGCACCCCCGCTCTTGCCGAATCCAGTCTCGCGTTGTTCGATATTGATGAAAAAAGACTGCGCCAGTCTGAAACCATGCTCCGCTGTCTCAATGAGAACCTTGGCGGTCATGCAAACGTAGAGGTATATCATGACCGGAAGGAAGCCCTGCGGGATGCGGATTATGTCATTAATGCCATTGCAGTGGGAGAATATTCCCCCTTTATCGTGTCGGATTTTGAAATCCCGGAAAAATACGGCCTTTATCAGACCGTTGCCGATACGCTTGGCATGGGAGGTCTGTTCCGGGGCCTGCGCACCATACCGGTTATGCTGGATATCGCTAAGGATATGGAAGAAGTTTGCCCGGATGCCTGGCTTCTTAATTACACAAATCCCATGTGTATTGTCACGGGAGCCGTACAGCAGGCCACCTCTGTAAAATGTGTGGGCCTCTGCCACAGTGTCCAGGTCTGTGCAAAAGAACTCCTGGAAGGTCTGGGTATGCCTTTTGACGATATTATTTACCGGATCGGCGGAATCAATCATCAGGCCTGGCTTTTGGATATTTCCCGCCATGGCATGGACCTGTATCCTGAAATCCGCCGCAGGGCCATGGAACGTACGGATGATCATAACGATAAGGTCAGATATGAGTTTTTAAAAATGTTCGGCTATTATGTAACAGAATCCAGTTCCCACGGCTCCGAATATGTGCCATACTATCATAAGGCAGGGTATCCGGAATTAAAGGAGCAATATCATCTTCCCACCGACGGTTATAAAAACTGGGCGAACGGAAAGGCGCAGTATTGGAAAGAAGTGAGTGATTTAATACAAAACTCTGCACTGACCCATGAAAGAAGCAGAGAATACGCCTCTTATATAATGGAAGCCATGGAAACGAATATTCCTTATGAAATCGCAGGGAATGTACTGAATACCGGTTTCCTGATAGACAATCTCCCTGAAAAAGCCTGCGTGGAGGTTCCCTGTCTGGTTAACGGAAACGGCATCCAGCCCACTCATTTCGGCCCGCTTCCGGAACAATGTGCCGCTCTGAACCGTACCAATATCAATATGCAGCTTCTCACTATCCAGGCAGCCCTTACCGGTAAAAGGGAACATGTATACCAGGCAGCCATGATGGATCCTCATACTTCCTCAGAGCTTTCCATTGGAGATATTGTGAAAATGTGTGACGAAATGCTGGAATTTAATAAAATATATTTGCCAAATTTTAATTAGGAAATTGATTGGGGGAAAATTATGTTTCAAAGAAAAATAAGTATACTGCTTACCTGTATCCTGACTTTATCCTGCCTGGCGGCCGGCTGCGGCAATTCATCCCAAAGCGCCGGCCAGTCCTCTGACGGGGAGAATCCCGCTTCCTCCGTTGCCAGAGTATCAGATGAAAAGAACGGATCCGGGGAAATCATTACACTGACCTTTTTTGACAAGAATACGGGAGATACTTTTGATAATCCGGTTGCACAGGCTATTACGGAAAAAACCGGTATTAAGATTGAAGTGCAGCAGCCCACGGGTAATCCGGAGGAAAAGCTGAATCTCATGCTTGCCAGCGGCGATCTTCCGGATATTGTTCTGATGGACAGGCGCAGTGATATTGTCAACAAATATATTGCCGCAGGAGCGCTGGTGCCGCTGAATGATCTGATTGATCAATACGGTCCTGATATCCGGGAAATGTATGGAGATATCCTCAATAAAAGCCGTTATGAGGATGGGAAAAACTATTATCTGAATAACTGGTACGGGCTGGATCCGGATCCCGACAGAGCTATATGCATCCGAATGGATGTGCTGAAGGAGCTGGGCTATGGTGACAAGGCTGAAAAGGGTGAATTTTTTACCCAGGAAGAATTCCGCGATATTCTTACCCGCTTCCGGGACACCTATAGCGACGGGGACGGACAGTCCGCCATTCCGTTATCTTCAAACGCGGATTATATGCCGGCGGTCATCAGTACCTTTAAGGCTATGTATGGTATGAAAAATTATTATGAGAAGGACGGAAAGCTTTATTTTGATGTACGCGACCCTGCTTATCTGGAGATGGTTAAATATATGAACGGATTATACAGGGACGGGCTGCTTGACAAGGAATGGGCCGTCAATAAGGAACAGATTTTTACACAGAAAGCAGGAAGCGGGCGTGTGGCTGCTACCATCGGCCTCTCTACGGATGGAAATAAACTGCTCCGGGAAGAGAATGGAGAAGATACGGATGCACAGTTCTATATGTTTAAGGTAGTGGCTGACGGGACGGCACCGGACGAAACTACGTTCAGCCCCAGAAGCTCCCTTGGATGGGATGCCATAGGGATTACCGTTAAAAATGAACATCCTGTGGAAACAATTCAGTTTATGAACTTCCTGGCAAGTGAGGAGGGACAGTATCTGCTTATGTGGGGGATCGAAGGAAAGGACTGGGACATGGAAAATGGGAAGCATGTGCCTCGTCCGGAAACCCTGCAGGGCTTTAAGGATGACTGGAATGCTTTTACCAAGGAAACCGGTATCCGTAAATGGACCTGGTTTATAAAAAACGGTTACGGAAGCGATGGAACCCCTTATGATCTGGCCACCAAATATGAAAGGGATGCGATCAGCACTCATGCACTGACCTCTATGGCTGATTCCACATGGGATACCGCTCCTTATGATTATATCGGTCCTGCGGCCGGTACGCCGGAAGCGCTGTCGGAACAGAAAATAAAGGATATTATTGATACGGCATTTACCAATATGGTTTATGCGGAATCGGAGGAACAGGTCGTATCCCTTTACGAAGGTATGATTCAGGAAATAGACGCTAATCAGGCTTCTGCCATCGAAGCGATTTATACGGAGAAATATAGAAAACAGATGGAGTTATGGAAGTAAATCTTTGTAATAGCAAGCATAGGAAAGGGGGAACCTTTTTCCTGTGCTTGCTTTTAATTCTAATCAAATTCATTTACTGCACCTCTGAAACCGTCATAAAACATACTCTTATAGGGTTCTGAAAGTACAATATGGTCACAATGTGTTCCGCAATAGGCAACATAATCATCTGTTGTAATCTCTCGCTTACCATGATTTTCTCCTTTATGCAGCTTTTGATTTACAGTCGGCTTTATGATTTCAGCCTGCGATAGGCTCTGGGCGACATGCCCAGGGATTTTTTGAATATATCCGAAAAATAAGCGGAAGAATGAAAGCCGCAGGCATAGCTGATATCTGTAATACTTTTGCTCGTATTTTCCAAAAGGCTGCAGGCCTGAAGAAGGCGTATGCTGTTCAGATGATCCATAACCGTGCTGCTGGTTGTGCTGCGGAAAAGCCGGCAGAGATGATATTTGGTAATATAAAAATGGGAAGCGATATCATCCAGACACCGGATGGTGCTGTAATTCTGATTAATATAGGTGATAACTTCGGCAATGAGAGGCGTGCTTTCCGCCCTTTTATCCCTGTCCTCCGCGGCCGTTTTCAAGGGATTTTCCCGGCAGGTGTCCCCCAAAAGGGAAAGAATTTGTACGAATGCCGGATAAGCCCTGTCATACTTATTTTTATGTACCAGTTCACGGATTTGGAACAAAAGCCCGAGCGCCTCCGAAAAGCGCTCCCCGGATAAAGAAAGCTGTCCCACAGCAAAACAGGATAAAAGCAAAGAGCGGCTTTTTTCCGTGAAATACCGGTTTAAAAAGCGGTCGTCAAAATACATAAGCGTTCGTTCATTGCCGGCACGTCCGAGGGATTTGTGCATACAATAAGGCGGAAGCAGGGAAACCTGGTTTTTGTGCATGGTATAGGCGGTATCCATGGTTATCAGGGTATATTCACCCTCCTGCAGAAATAACAGTTCGTAGGCATTGTGATAATGAAAGGTTCCCATGTCATAATCCTGGGGATGCCTGGTATATTCCACCTGCAGCATATGCTCCGGTGAATAAAGATTTGCATTCATAATATCTCCCTGATCCTCTCTCCCGGTATTTCCCGGAAAAAAGCACCTGCAATATGTTAATATTTCTAAAATAGTATATAAAAAAAGAGGACAAACAGCAATATAATAAAAGAAAAATAAGATAAATTGACTTATTATGATAGATAGGATGTATCAGGAGCAGAATGCGGTGTCCGGGCATGGATGCGGCAAGGGAGGAGTTTTATGGATAGCAGGATATTTTCTTTCACGGAGAAGAAGGATGGGGTACGGGTGGCACCCGAAGATATTTATGATGACAGGAAAGGGTACGGCTTTTTGCAATTTGGTACCCAAACTGCGCCGGCAGACCGGTTTACCGGAAGCGGCGGCTGGAATCCCGGAGAGGAGTGGGCAAAAAAACAGGAGGAGTGGTCTCCTGTTTTATGGTATGGGACAGAGGATGGGGCGGAGATTTCGGAAGAGGGGATGCCTTTACGCTTCCGGGCGGTGGTGCCGGAAAACGGTACCTACCGGATAACGGTGGACATCCGCGGCGGCAGGGACGGCCTTACGGCTCTGATGCTTTATTCCGGACGGAGAAACCTGGTGAGGCGTGATTTGAATATCGGCCCGGGAGAGGAATTTTCCATCAGCTACTGTGTACAGGTGTGCCCTTACATCCCTGTTGTGGGAAAAGGCGCCAAAGACGATCGTTCCATATATGTGACCGTGCTTAACAGAACAGGCGGCAGGGCACGCCTTACCGGAATTACAATAGAAAAGACGGAGTGTCCCACCCTCTATATTGCGGGGGATTCCCTGGTAACCGATTATGAAAGCCTGTATCCCTACAATCCTCTGCGCAATTATGGAAGCTGGGGACAGAATCTGCTGCAGTATTTCAGCAAAATTGCCGTCAGTGATCAGGCGCATGGGGGACTGACCACCAACTGCTTCCGGGACGACGGGCATTGGGATATCGTTTCCCGGAATATAAAGCCGGGCGACCTTTTTATGATGGAATTCGGACATAACGATCAGAAGCGGAGGAATTTAAAAGCTTTTGATCAATATGCGGCCAATCTGCGTTGGTATATTCTCCAAATACGCAGAAAAGGGGCGTTTCCTGTAATCGTCACCTCTCTCAGCAGAATTCCGGGAAAAGACGGGGATGGTTATTTTGATCTGCTGGAGGATTATGCGGAAAGCTGCCGCAGAGTGGGAAAGGAACTTCATGTACCGGTTATTGATCTGCATTCCTACAGTTTCCGGCTCTGGTGCGATATGGGGCCGGATATATATACCGATTATTTCTGCGACACTACCCATACAAACGATTACGGCGCCCTGCTGGCGGCAAAGTTTATTGGAGAAGAAATCCGGAGAATTGCTGCCGATCCTCTGTATGCATGGATTCCGGCAGGCATGAATACATATGACGGGGATGCCTGGATTCCGGACAGATCCCAATGTCCTGCAGCGGATACGGGGACAGGTGCATCACGTTCCGAAGTATTAAAGGAGGAGCATCCGGTTCTCCCCACGGATTTGCCCGGGCTGCCTTATGCGGATTGTTCCGGTATCCCCCAGGAGCAGGATCTGAAGAAAGCCATGGCAAAAGGGCTGCTGGATCCCTGTATCCTGTATTTTCATCCCTTTGGTGAGATGCCGCGAGGACAGTTTTTATACCTGTTTTTCAAAGCGGCGAAAACGCCGGCGAGACGTTCCTATCAGGGCAGATATTGCGATATTTATAAATATGAATTTGACGCCCAGAATGTACAGACGGCGCTGGATGCGGGACTGCTTGATGAAACGACTACCCCGGACGACAGGTTCCGGCCGGATGACGGCCTTACCTGCGGCGAACTGGTAAGCTTTATGGTACGCAGCCTTCAACCGGAGGCGGATCGGGATCTGGATATGGAAATATGCGAAAAGCTGGCTGCAGATATGGGGCTTGTGTGGGACGGCTACCGCAGGGAGGAGAAAACGAACAGAGCGGACTGTACCGCAGCTCTGGTAAAAATGATGAATATACAGGAAGCCGGGAAAATGGCCTGCAAATAACGGAAAACAAGCGGTATGCGTGTTACGCACACGCAGAAGGGAGCCATAATGCCAAGAACAGAAATAGAATTAATGGAAGGCTGGGAATTTACACGGAGTCAGACAGGAGATGAAGAATCTTGTTTCCACCCGGTCATGCTGCCCCATGACTGGGTGATTGGCGCCCCCTTTAACAGGGATATGGAGGAAGGGGCGGCCCAGGGTTTCCGGGAGCGAATGGGAATCGGCTGGTATCGCCGGACACTGGTAGTCCCGCAAAAAAAGACCGGCTACCGTTATTATCTGGATTTCGGCGGGATTTTTGAAAACAGTACGGTATGGGTAAATGACCGGGAAGCTGGCGGACGGAAATATGGCTACAGTTCTTTCCGGCTGGATGTTACCGATTTGGTAAAGGGAGGGGAAAACCGGATCGTAGTTAAAGCGGATAATACGGCAAGCCCTGCGGATCGCTGGTATAGCGGCGCCGGTATTTACCGGACTGTAAAATGGATAGAAGTGGAGGAAGCCCATCTGGACGAACAGGAGGTGGTGGTGCAAACCAGGCTTCAGGGAACCGATGCAAGGGTTGAGGTTGCCGCCGGATCGGACGGAACGGTAAAGGGGACACTTTCGGACGGAACCGTCTGCATTGAGGCACAGGGGGAAAACGGAAACCTGAATTTTTCCGTGGAGAATGCCGTTCTGTGGTCGGCAGAGGATCCTCACCTGTATACCCTGACCTTATCCCTTATGGACGGGGAGAGGGCGGCGGATACTATTGTGATGCGTATCGGGATCAGGCAGTTTGCGATGATACCCGGAAAAGGCATGTTTGTAAACGGGCAGCCTGTAAAACTGAAGGGGGTCTGCCTTCATCAGGAGGCCGGCTGCGCCGGGATTGCCGTAAGAAAGGAAATCATAAGAGAAAGGCTTCTTTTGTTAAAGGAAATGGGCTGTAATGCCATTCGGGCGGCACACCATACACATTCTGCGGAATTTCTGGATTTATGTGATGAGCTGGGCTTTTACGTCTATGAAGAATGCTTTGATAAATGGACGGGAGGGCTGTATGGCCGTTATTTTCAGACGGAATGGAAAAAAGATGTGGAAGCTATGGTGAAGCGGGATAGAAACCGGGCCTGCATTTTTATCTGGGGTGTAGGAAATGAAGTGGAAAACCAGGCCCAGGACTCTATGCTTTCCATTTTGAAAATGCTGAAGGAATATGTTCTTACCATGGATTCCACAAGACCGGTGACATATGCCATGAATCCTCATTTCAAGCGTGAAAGCAATGTGGATATATCTGAAATTAAGGATATCCAGCAATTTGTGGATGAAGCGGATGATACGGAGATCTATGACAACCGGGAAAGGGTGGAACGGATTCGGAGAATCGGGGAGATTGTGGATGTCATAGCCTGCAATTACCAGGAGCAGTGGTATTCCATGATACAGGAAGCCGTGCCGGATAAACTGATTCTCGGTACGGAAATTTACCAGTATTTTATGGGTCATCCGGAGCAGATGCAGAATTTTACGGAAAAGAACCCTTCCCTGGTCCCTTTGGAACAGGATTATATTATGGGAGGTTTTATATGGACAGGGATTGATTATCTGGGTGAGTCCATGGGATATCCGGCCAAGGGCTGGAGCGGTGCCATGATTCGCACCAATAACCGGAAAAAACCGGGCTTTTATACGCTGAAAAGCTTCTGGAATGATACGCCTATGGTACATTTTGCCGTCCTGGATTATTCCCTGGAGGACGAGGGGGTAAAGGAGCATTGGGATATGCCGCCCTATGCGGAGCACTGGCATTTCCCCCAGTTCCATAAAACGGTAATTCCCTACCGTATAGCCACTAACTGTGAGGAAGTCGCGCTGTATCTGAACGGGAAACGTTTTTTTGTACCTTCTCCTGCATCCTGCCCCAACCATACCATTACGGGATTCCTTCCCTGGCAGCCGGGGTGTGTAACGGTCATCGGGTACCGGGAGGGAAAGGAAGTATGCAGCACAACCGTAAAAACACCAGGTCCCGCAGTGAAACTGGAATTTGAACAGGAGGAACAGAGGATGCCCGCCCAAAGAGGGTATCAGCAGCTGCTTACCGTAAAGGCTGTGGACGGAGAAGGGAATCCCTGTTTCCGGGAAAGTGCCAGAGTCCGTTTCCGATTGGAAGGGGACGGGGAAATCCTGGCGGTTGATAATGGAAATCTGATGGGAAACGAGCCTTATCAGGAGGATTTTATCCATATGTATCAGGGGGCGGCAAGCGTTCTCATCAGACTTGGCGGTACGAAAGGGCGTACGGTGGTATATGCGTATGCGGACGGAATGTATGCCGGAAAAACAATCATCGTCGTGGAATAACCGTTTTTTCCGGTAGAAGATCAGGCAAATGCGCCGTAGCAGGCGGCCCGCAGAAATAAATAAGGAGATAGAAGCATGCAGACGGAAAGAGGTAAATTTGGCCTGGAGTCGCCGGAAGAGGCCCGGACAATGTGTCACGCGGCGCTCCTATGGGAAAAAGTGGAAGGCGCACAGTTGTACCGGATCTATGTGGACGGTAAAGAAACCGCCGTTACGGATAAAACCGACTATACCCTGCGGGAGCTGGAAAGCGGCCATTCCTATGACATATATGTGGAGGCATCGGCTGGTTTGGATACGGTGGTGAGCAGCCATGTGACTATAAAGACACGTGACAAAAGTGTATTATTGGATGTTACGGACTTCGGTGCGGTTGGGGACGGAAGAACCCTGAATACACAGGCTGTCCAGGCAGCGATTGACGGCTGCCCTCCGGGAGGGACGGTAATGATACCCGCAGGTATTTTTCTTACAGGGGCCCTTTTCCTGAAAAGTGATATGACCCTTTATATGGAGGAAGGCAGCAAGCTCCTGGGAAGCAGCCGCCTGGAGGATTTTCCCCTTATTACCTGCCGGTTTGAAGGGAGGGAACAGGTTTGCTACGCCAGTCTGCTTAATACCGGGGAGGAAGAAGAGAAAGACTTTCATTCTATTACCATCGCGGGAAAGGGGACTATTGATGCCAACGGTATGCTGCTGCGGAAGCTGGAGCTGGCGGAAGGGAAAGGGAAGCCGGGGCGGGCAATCTGCCTGCGGCGCACGGACGGTGTGTACCTGGAAGGAATCACGGTACGCCAATCGCCCGCATGGTGTGTCCATCTGGTATATTGCAACCATGTCAGCCTCAACGGCGTACATATCCATACCAAATATGATGAAAAGGGAAACCGGTATGAAGGAATTGCCAATGGAGACGGACTGGATCCGGATTCCTGCAGCTATGTAAAGGTATTCAACTGTACCATTGCAAGCCAGGATGACTGCATTGCCATAAAAGCCGGCCGGAATGAGGAAGGACGCAGGGTGGGGATCCCGTCGGAGCATATACGGATATCCAACTGCACCTTCTTAAGCGGTTTTGGGGTGGCAGTAGGCAGTGAAATGTCGGGCGGAGTGAGGGATGTCCTGGTACAGGACTGCACCTTCCGGGATACATACAGCATATGCAGCATAAAAGCGCCGCGGGGCAGAGGCGGTATTGTTGAAAATATCACCTATGATTCCATGAAGCATTGCAACCACAGCAGGGAGCACCAGGACTGCAAATGGTTCCGGGGAGCCATCTATATCGATCAGTTTTACAGCCATGACGAATATGACTGGGAGAATCCGCAGCCCGTTGATGAGGGAACCTCCCATATAAGGAATATAACCCTGAAAAATATGGAGGCGGAAACCGTGACGGGAAATGCGGTATTTCTGGCGGGTCTGCCGGAAAGCCCCCTGGAAAACATCAGGCTGGTCAATGTGAAAGCCGGAGGAAGATATGGTATGAAAGCCGCTAATATCCGGAATCTGCAGATGGAAAATGTTACGATAGGCGCCCGGGAGGGCGGAGCTTACGAATACCATGCGGTAAGCGGAAAAAAAGAGGGAGGAGAGATTGGAAGCAATGAATGAACAAATGCGCAATATTTATATCTGCTTTCCGGGAGGAAAGCACAAGGTGCTTACCATGAGCTTTGATGACGGAAGGCTGGAGGACAGACGGCTGGTGGATATTTTTAACCGGCATGGGATAAAGGGTACGTTTCATGTAAACTCTGCTATCCATGAGGAGAAGAGGATACCGGTAACCGAATACCGCAGGCTGTATGAAGGACATGAAGTATCCTGCCATACCTGTACCCACCCTACCATAGCCAGATGTCCCATGGAGCAGGTGGTAAGCCAGATTCTGGAGGATCGTAAAAATCTGGAGGCGGCTGTGGGTTATCCGGTACGCGGCCTTTCCTATCCCAACGGATCCTACAACGAAGATATCGTAAAAATGCTTCCGGCCCTTGGCATCCGTTATTCCAGAACCGTGGAAGAGACAAACGGATTTGCCATGCCGGAGGATTTCCTGAAATGGAAAGCAACCTGCCACTATAACCATAATCTCATCAAGCTGGGAGAAACATTTGCGGCGCTGCACAAAACCCAGTATTTGTACATGATGTATGTATGGGGACACAGCTATGAATTTACAGATTATAATAACTGGGAGGTTATGGAGGATTTCTGTAATAGGATGGGAGGAAGGGAGGATATCTGGTATGCTTCCAATATAGAAATCGTCGATTACATGGAGGCAGCCGAACGCCTTCAGTTCGGGGCCGGCGGTGATATGGTCTACAACCCTTCGGCAGCTTCGGTTTGGATAGAAGCGGATGGGGTGAAAAAAGAGGCAAAAGGAGGACAGCTTACCAGGCTGTAGCCCGGATCTCCTCCTTTTGCAAATTACGGCGCCATTTTTCCTGTCTTTATGTATTTCCTGCCCACTTTTTACATTGTTCGATACGTGCCCCGACAGGGAGATCCCCATTTTCTTCATCGCAGGAATAGCGTGTAAGCAGATCGCAGGGGATCCGGGGGCACTGTCCGCAATGGACAAAACCCTGCTCCTGGCAGCAGGCGGCAACGGGACATTCCCCATGGAACGGGTTACCGTTAGTGGGGATACATCCTCCGCATCCGTGGGACTCCTTCCAGGAACAGCCGGTGCAGTGCAGGCCGCACCGGGAATCAACGATTTCGGTAAATGCAAGTGTATTAGCCATATTTTCCTCCTTATGGATGTAATTACTCCAGGAATCTTTACGTCTTATTTTATGGTGCTGCCTGTTAAACCAGGCATGGCAGTTTCCTTTACAAAGGTTAAGGTACTGGTGAACTTTGTTTGCCGGGCACAGGATTCCGGGAGCTAATCATAGAATAGCATAACTAACATGACAACTAATTGTCATGTTGCTTTTGCTATCTCTTGTTTTATCGCAGAAAAAATCCTGACTTGTAAAAATTAAGTGTTTCTGATATAGTTAACATATCGGGAAAATTCACTTTCCTATACGTATTTCATATATCATTATATTCAAACGGCATTTCGCCAAAAATTTCGCTTCATTACAAAAAATATTGATAGATACGGAGAGTTTGCGTATAATAAAAGCAGAAAGCAACAGGTGACGTAACTGATGCAGAAAAAGAACATTCTGCCTGTCCTTTCCGTATCGGAAAGGACGTAAAAATGAAAATTGTATCACCAAAATATGACTACTGCATGAAGGAACTTTTCCGGAATGAAGTAGTACGCAGGCATTTTTTGAGCGATGTACTGGATATACCGCCGGAAACAATCCGCTCATCCCGGCTGCTGAATACTTTTTTATGGAAAAGGTATCGGAACCAAAAGCTGGGGATACTGGATGTGCTGATTGAACTGAATGACGATACGAAAATTAATATCGAAATCCAGGTAAAGGTCAGTGCCGACTGGGATAAAAGGCAGATCTTTTATCTGTCAAAGCTATACACGGCAGATTTACACATGGGGAATGATTATACCTGCCTCAGGCCTTGTATCGGGATAAGTATATTGGATTTTAACCTGAACGGCAGGCCGGAATACCACAGCATTTACCGGTTGACAGATGCGGAGGGAAATCTGTTTTCAAACATGCTTGAGATACATACGATTGAATTGAAAAAGAAGCTTGCAGGGCAGAACCGTGTTGATGACTGGATACGGCTGTTCAATGCCGAAACGGAGGAGGATCTGGATATGATAAAAACGAAAAATGCAGGGATTTGCGAAGCAGTACGTGAGGTGAAGCTTATGAGTCTGGGAAAAAGACTGCGCGCCCATTATGAAGCGTATCTGAAAGACATGCGTGACCAGGCGGCAAGGGAAAAATATGTACGGCAAGAGGCAATGGAAAATGGGTTCAATAAGGGGATGGAGAAAGGATTAGAGAAGGGTAAAGAAGAAGGCATTGGAATATTTATTCTTGATAACATGGAAGAAGGGAAAAGCAAGGAGCAGATTATTAAAAAACTGATAATCAGGTTTAATCTGCCGGAAAAAGATGCGGAAAGGTTAATGGATAAATATATGAATAATGTTAATTCTACACGCTAAATGTAACAGTACAGACGGCCCCTTGTACCGTCTGTACTGTTACCGCTAATTTTTTTACATTTTTATAATAACTTTAAAGGATTGACAAATTGTTTAAAAAAAAGTATACTAATTAAACCGTGCAGCCGGGGGATTAGCGGTCCCTTGTACCTGAAATCCGCTATAGCAGGGGTGATGTCCGGCCGAGGGCTTGTGCTTGTGTGGCTGCCCTTTATAAGTGGCGTTGAAGTTTGGGTCTTACGCAACGGATGTCTGCGAACCGTGTCAGGTTGGGAACAAAGCAGCACTAAGCAGAATTTTCCGTGTGCCGTGAGGGTGCCTGGCGGAGTTAACTGTAAAGGTAACGCATATGGGTTTGTGTTCGAAGCAGGACGCACGGTCTTTGTTTGTATATATGGATAACAGCCGCGACTGGTAACAGGGATTGCGTTGGATGGTTTCGTGAAACGAAATGGTCTGACGCATTTTTTACGTACCGGAAAGAGAATGGTAACAGGCCGGACTTGTCGGAACTGTTAAAGAGGATGCGGTATACGTCAGCGGAATATGTGAAAATAATCGATGCTGCGTTCTGCAGGTCCTCCTTGTGACCAAGTCAAATATCTTACAGTAATAAAAATACGCCCCTATACAGAAGGCGTATTTTTCCAGGTTAATTCTATTTAATTATTTTTTCCGCGGTCAAAAGATAAGACAACGGGAATCCTTTTTTATCATATACCTCGGATAAACCGATGTCATAATCATATTCATTCAACTTGACAACACGCAGCCCGGCATTGCTTACGGCATTGATTATAGCTGACATGGTGTGGGAGAAGCTGGTGAAGGTTTTTGAGTCATACTGTTCGGACATGTATCCCATCCCCTCATTTTCAATCCATGGCTCCTTCCTGAAATAGGAATAGGCAATCCGGTTAAGATGGTTCTCATCAAACACAGGTTCTCCGGGCATAGGCAGCATGTTCATAATCGGATGAAAATCGTTGATGAACAGGATGCCTCCGGGCTTCAGGCAGAGGGACACTTTTTGAAAGAGTTCGTTCAAATCCTCAAACCATGTGATGGCTCCGATTGTAAACATAACAAAATCAAAGGAGCTGTGATATTGTTCCGGAATGTCCAGGATATTGCAGGCGGTGAACCGACAGTTGTCAATTCCGGCCTTTTTGGCAGTATCAACAGCCTGGTTTATAATATTTTCAGCAATGTCAAATCCAAATCCCGCTTTTGCGCCGAGGCGCATCAGAGACAGCAGTTCACGTCCATTGTTACAGCAGAATTGGGCAATGGTTTTGCCGTTGAAATCTATTGCAGTGAGTTCCTTAGCCGCATCAGGGCAGAAGAAGGGAAGCCCTTCGTCGGACAGCTTCTCATGGTTTGTTTCTCCCCAGCCGGGATGGCGGTGCTCAAAGGCTTCTTCCCAGGCCGCTTTATTTTCTTGAAAATAGCTCATTTTATTTCCTCCGTATTGTTTTCTTGCTTTATTTATTCTGTAATCATTATCATTGTGGGAGAACCAGGACGTATTCAGTGTAGAATAATATCGTAACATTGTCAATTTTTTTCTATTTAAAAAGAGGCAGGAATGAGACCTGGCATCGCATCGGTTTCCATTTTTAATTTCCTTACGGCCTGGGAAGAATTCCCCTTGCAAATACGGTAATTGATGACAATATGAATAGGACGCTTCCCGTTGCCATATCCGGTTTCTTCGGTCAGCATCAGTTTACCCAGTGGGGATATGTAATTGCCCTCTCCGTGCTCAGCCTGCTGCCTGTCCTGCTCATTTTTATTTTCGGCCAGAAGTTCTTTGTGGCGGGCCTGACGGCCGGCAGCGTTAAGGGATAGGGAAGTTGGGAAGGCGTATTTTGCAGAAAAATGGGTAACTGCCAAATATTGTGTGTTGTACCGTTCATATGCTGCCCTTTATAATTAGGCATAAAGCGCTGAAGAGAAGAAACAGCGCCTTATGCCTGATTATTTACGGAAAGGAAGCACATAATGAAAAAACATATTATTCATTCTCTTGTGGCGGCAGCCATACTTATTCTGGCAGGTACCGGCATGGGAGCCAAGGCCGCTCCGGCAAAAACAGATACCGGAAATCTGGTAGTGGGTTATTATACGAACTGGTCTTCGGATAAAGGGTATACCCCTTCGGACATTCCGGCGGGTAAGCTCACCCATCTGAATTATGCGTTTGCCAAAATTGATCCGGCGGCAAATACCATTGCAATGGCGAACCCGGAAAAGGATATCAAGAATTTTGAACAGCTTCGAGCTTTGAAAAAGAAAAATCCTGCATTAAAAACATTGATTTCCGTAGGAGGCTGGGATTATTCTACCTATTTCAGCACGATTGCGGCGACGGAGGAAAGCAGGAACCAGTTTGCTTTGGGGTGTCTCGATTTTCTGCTCACCCATGGATTCGACGGAGTTGATTTGGACTGGGAATATCCGGTTTCAGGGGGGCCCGCCGGGAATACGAACAGCCCGGAGGACAAACAAAATTTCACCCTGTTGCTTTCCGCTATCCGGAACCAACTGAATGCCCAATCTCTGCGTGACGGCAAAAAATATTATCTCACCATTGCCGGTGCAGCCAATTCCAGCTATCTGAATAAAATAGAACCGCAGCAGGTAGCCGGGCTGGTGGATTATATTTTCGTTATGGCTTACGACATGCATGGTCCCTGGGATACCTATTCGGATTTCGGAGCGCCGCTGTACAATCCGGCGGAGGAAAGCCCCCAGTATAAGAACAGTGTGCAGAATGGGGTCCGTGCGTATCTGAACGCGGGCGTAGCGGCGGATAAGCTGGTGCTGGGTATGCCCTTTTACGGGTATCTTTACGAAGGGACGGCGGCGGAACGGGAGGGAAGATACAGTACCTTTTCCAAAGCCCGTGCCCTGGGGTACGATAGTCTTAAAAGGACATATCTGAATAATCCGGCATTTTCCTCCTTTTTCCACGAAGGGGCAGTGGTTCCTTATCTGTATGGGAACGGCACCTTTCTTTCCTATGAAAATCCACGCTCCATAATGGCTAAAGCCGCATTTGCCAGGAATTCGGGGCTGGCCGGGGTCGGAATATGGGAGTTGTCTCATGACAGCGGAGGAGAGCTTCTGGAAAGCGCCCGGGCGGGCCTGGCCGGGGCATAGGTATCATTAAGAGGATCCCCGGTGTCCGGGGGTCCTCCTTCCGGCTGCCGGTTGCTTTCCGTCCATGGCGGTACCAACTTTTTTTATTTTTACCCGGCAGGTACAGAGTGCTCTTGTAAAAGGAGTTCCGATTCGGTATAGTAAGTAGGAGAGAAAACGGTAAAGGTATTTGTAACTGTTCAGCAGGTCTGTGCATTTACTGAACAGTTACAGGTATTTAAAAAAGGAATAGGATGGAAAATCGGACATTAGGGTATGAAAGAATATTGGCCGACTGTACGCTGTGCCCCAGGAACTGCCACGCGGACCGGCTTGGCGGAAAACGGGGCTACTGCGGGCAGGGCGCAGAAATTATGGCTGCAAGGGCAGGACTTCATTTCTGGGAGGAGCCGTGTATATCCGGGAAAGAAGGTTCCGGGACGGTGTTTTTCAGCGGCTGTGTGCTGCGGTGCGTATACTGCCAGAACACCAATATAGCAGAAAGCAGGGCCGGCAGGGTGATCAGCGGGGAACGGCTGTCGGAAATCTTCCTGGAACTCCAGGGAAAAAAGGCAAATAATATCAATCTGGTGACGCCCACTCATTTTGTTCCCCAGATTGCCCTGGCATTGGAACGGGCAAAAGCACAGGGGCTGCATATCCCTGTGGTATATAACACCGGAAGTTATGAGAGGACGGAGACGCTGAAACGCATGGAGGGCCTGGTGGATATTTATCTGCCGGATATGAAATATATGTCCTCCCGGCTGGGAGAACGGTATTCCCATGCGCCGGATTATTTCGATACGGCTGCCCGGGCTATAGAAGAAATGGTGAGACAGACAGGGAATCCGGTTTTTGACGAAAGCAGTGGCCTGATGAAAAAGGGAGTTATTGTACGCCACCTGGTTCTTCCGGGCTGTACCGCAGATTCAAAAAAAGTTCTGTCCTATCTGTATCATACTTACGGGGACAGGATATATATCAGTATTATGAACCAATACACCCCGGTGTGTGACTTATCCGCATTTCCGGAGCTGAAACGGAGGATAACTGCCCGGGAATATGAAAGGATTGTGGATTACGCCCTGGATATGGGGGTGGAGAATGGTTTCATCCAGGAAGGGGAAACGGCGGAGGAAAGTTTTATACCGGAATTTGATGGGGAAGGCCTGTGAGTGGTATAATCCGATAAAGTATCTATGCCGTCTGTTTTAATGGAAGGAGATAGAATGAAAAGACATGAGGAAATAATCATGGATGCATTACTCTGTACAAGGTTCAGTGTATGGGCGGAACTTGTGCAGAGGTTTACTGTTTTGAAATAATAACCGCCGCCCGCATTGGATTTTGTACTTATAGGAAATAATTAACTATAAGGAGAAAACCAATGAACAATATAAAAAATAAAAAGAGTGGATTTACATGTTACATTATATTTTGGCTCAGCCAGTCTGTTTCCCAGCTGGGAAGCGCAATGACTGGTTTTGCTTTGGTGATTTGGGCCTATAAACAGACGGATTCCGCCATGGCGGTATCCCTGATGACCTTTTGTTCGTATGTGCCTTATATTATTGTCAGTCTGCTGGCGGGTTCTTTTATAGACAGACACAGCAAAAAGACAATTATGCTGGTATCCGATTCGGTTGCGGCCCTGTGCACGGTTTTTATCTGGGGAATGCTGGCGGGCGGCAGGCTGGAAATATGGCATATTTATGTGGCGAATGCCATAACCGGGTTTATGAACGCTTTTCAGCAGCCTGCACAGTCGGTGGCTATCGGAATCCTGGTTCCCAGGGAGCTGTATGCAAGAGCCAGCGGTATGGATTCCTTTTCCAATAACCTTCTTACCGTAGTAACACCGGTGATGGCAGCTTCTGTCAGCGCGTTTTGGGGGCTGGAGGGAGTGATACTCCTGGATTTATGCAGCTTTGTATTTGCGTTTTGTGTGCTTCTTCTGTTTATCCGTATCCCGGAGGAACAGACAGGAGAGAAAAAGAAGGAAACGCCCTTTTCCGGGCTGAAGGATGGCATTGCTTTCCTTAAGGAAAGGAAGGGGCTGGCTTCTATGATTCTCAGCATGTGCCTCATTAATTTCCTTTCACGGCTGACCTATGAGAATATCCTGTCCCCCATGCTGCTGGCACGGACCGGAGGAAATGAGCAGCTTATGGGAATGGTGAGCAGTGTCCTGGGAATGGGAGGCATTGCAGGCGGCCTGCTTGTGGCTGCCGGGAGAATAAAAGGGAAGCCCGTAAAAATGATATATCTGTCTGCCGCATTTTCCTTTTTATTTGGGGATCTGTGTATGGGTCTTGGCAGAAATGTCTGGATATGGAGCCTGGCAGGTCTTGCCGCCAGTGTTCCGATCCCCTTTCTTTCCGCAGGACAGCAGCAGATACTGTACAACCGGGTTCCCCGGGAAATTCAGGGGCGGATTTTTGCGGTACGGAATGCTTTGCAGTATTCCAGCATTCCCGCAGGGATCCTTCTGGGCGGCTGGCTCGCGGACTATGTATTCGAACCGTTTATGAGCGGCGGTTCCCGGGCGGCAGCCTTTTTGGGTATGCTTGTGGGTGCCGGTAAGGGCAGCGGCATGGCCCTGATGTTTTTGTGTACGGGTGTCCTTGGAGCTGCTGCCAGTATCTACTGGTATGGAAATCGGGAAATAAAGGCATTGGATGCCGAAGAGGAAGGGTAGCAGTCCTGGAATTATGTTCTTTGCATATTCTAACACTGTTATTGATAAGAAGCGTTAGAAACGTTAGAATTAAATGCAAGGAAGCGATAATGTGATTTTTTAAGAAAGGGAAACAATAGAATGGAAACAGATCGTCGTTGACGATGTGAAGAAGGAAATTATGGCATTTGCCAACAGTATGGGAGGTACTCTGTATATTGGTGTTGCGGATGATGGCAGTATTGCCGGGGTGGAAAACCCGGATATGACAACACAGCAGATTGCTAATATGATCCGGGACAGCATCAAACCGGACATTACTATGTTTCTTCACTATGAAACGAAGGAGATTGACAGAAAACAAATTGTTGCTGTCGAGGTACAGCGTGGAACAGAACGCCCATATTACCTGGCCAAGAAAGGACTACGCCCGGAAGGGGTATTTATCCGGCAGGGCACGTCTTCCGTACAGGCTACCGACACTGCCATTCGGCGCCGGATCATTTCCGGCGCCGGTTTTGTGTGCGGGATACAAAATCGGGCAAGAAATGTTAAGACAGGTAGAATTTTGTTTTTTATACTATTTATGTAGCCGCTACAAAATAAGCGCGGAGGTGGTGCATTGAACAACTTCACAAAAATTGGCGAGGCATTAAAATATATTGATGAGCAGCTGGAGGAGCCTGCAAGATGCTAAGTTCCGGGGAGGATACCATTCTGAATATTGCTTTGAACTGTGGTTTCCATTCCGCACAGGCTTTTTCCAGAACGTTCGGAGATGTGCAGGGAATCTCTCCCAGCGAATATAGAAAACAGGGATGTCGGCCTGAAATAATCAGTGCGGAGACTCTGGTTATGCGATTTACCAACAGGCTGAGAGGAGGGATGCTTCTGAATCCCAATATTATAAAGCAGGGCCGTATCCTCCTTGCGGGTACTTGCGGGGATGGAAGCCAAACATGGGAGGTATGGAATGCTTTTGAAGAGCTGAGTGCAGAAAAACCTCTCAAAAATGAAGTATCCGGTCATGGATATGAAGTAAGAATGTATGAGGGAGACCTGTGCACTGTTTATGTGGGACATGCGGTTTCAAATAAGGAAGTGGATAAGGCATATACCTTATTGGAACTGCCGCCCGGCAGATATGCTTCTTTTGAGATTTATGTATCCAATGGGTATGAGAGCGAAAATAATGCCATGGATGAATGGCTGGATACAAACGAAGAGGGATATACAGAAAAGCTGCTGGACGGAAAAAAATATTGCGTGGAGTATTACGATGAACGTTTCAGCGGCGGGAATAGCGGTTCCATTGTAGAGATATGGATTCCTATAGAAAAAGAAAAAATCGGGAATTCCACGATATAAAATAACAAACAGCAAAACGGACGCCCTGCTTATCCGGCAGGACGGCCGTTTTCTGCGTGGGAGCATCCGGCTGCCTTTGCTCCGAAAACCGGGATCAGAGATCCTGGTTCTGGAAAATACGGAGACTGATGCGGTACATCAGGTATGCCCATAGGATGACAAGCAGCGGTGACAGGTACAGCAGCTTAGTAACGAATTTATCCGAAATGGAAATGCCGAACACGGCAAGCAGCCTGTATAATCCGAGGCCAATGGCAGTAGGGGCGGCAAAAGCGGCAATGGAAAGCATTCTGGCCTTTTCCGCACCGAATTTAAAGAGCAGGGGGATGACCAGGCTTCCGAAGAAAATACCGATAGCCAGGCCCGCGGCAGCTACCATGAGGAGCATCAGCCAGTCGTCTGCAGAATTCAGATGAAAGCTTTTGAAAAGAAGCCCTCCGGCCACGCCCAGTACCAGGCCGGATACCACGCCGAATATACAGAAGAGAAGCAGTACAAGGAATTTGGCGGCTACCAGATCCTTTTTGGTTATGGGCATTACCAGAGCATATTTTTCCCATTTGGAAGTATTATCGAAAGAAAAGGTGGTCATTACCATCATACTGCACAGCAGGCAGCTGGTAATCAGATAGGCCGAAGGGCCGCCCTGGGGAACCATAAGTACGATAAAGAGTACCAGAAGCAGGGCCAGGGAGCGCATATTATGCATGATGTTGTAAATATCCTTTAATATCAAGCTTTTCATTTCACAGCTTCCCCCTTTACATAAAGCAAAAGTATATCATCAATGGTAGGATGGTCCACCACGATGCTGCGGTAACGGGACATGGCTTTTTCCCGATCCGCAACAAGAACGTTCCATTGGTAATCCTCTTTCCGGTAAGCCAGGATATCCCCGGGATCGATCCTGGAAAAATCATCCTTTCCGCAGCGCATAATGCCATAATTATAGATCAGTTCATCTTTTGTCCTGGAAAAGATGATTTTCCCTTCATGGATAAAGGTGATGTAATCCGCCACCTTTTCCAGATCCGTTGTGATATGGGAGGACATCAGGATGGAGTGGTTTTCATCCTGGATAAAATCCAGGAATACATCCAGGATATCATCTCTCATAACCGGATCCAGGCCGCTGGTGGCTTCGTCCAGAATAAGCAGCTTGGGATCGTGGGAGAGGGCATTGGCAATGCACAGCTTCATTTTCATGCCTTTGGAAAAGGTTTTGATTTCCTTGTCCGAAGGCAGCTGGAATTTTTCCAGGTAGCTTTTGTAAACAGCCGGATCCCATTGGCGGTAGGCGGCAGCGGATATTTTTCCTACCTTGGCAGGAGTCAGGGTTTCATAAAAGTTGATTCCGTCGAAAACAACACCGATATCCTCCTTCAGCTGTCTGGGGTCCTGGGAAAGCTCCTTCCCCCAGTAAGTAATGGAGCCGTCATCCCGTTTGATCAGATCCAGTACGGCATTGATGGTAGTACTTTTGCCGGCGCCGTTTTCCCCTATCAGGCCCATGATGGTACCCCGGGGAAGGGTAAAGGATACATGATCCAGCTTAAAGCCGGGATATTCTTTTGTCAGGTTGGTTATCTGTAATGCGGGTTCCATATCTTCTCCCATCTGCGTGCAGGACACGCCAACTTATTCATTTAATTCCAGGAATCTTCATAGAACAAAGCCAGGATTTGCTGCAGCTTTTCCAGCGGGATACCACAGGTACGGGCTGCCTCGGCGGCTTCCTGCAGTAATTCTTCCACCCTGCGCTGCTGTTCCTCCTGATAAAAATCATTGTTTCTTGCGGATACGAAGCTGCCGCGTCCGACAGTGGTTTCGATAAATCCGTCTCTTTGCAGGTCTTCATAAGCCTTTTGAACAGTAATGACACTGATATGAAGTGATTTTGCCAGAGCCCGCATGGAAGGGATAGCATCCCCGGCCTGCAGCTGCCCGTTCATTATCATCGCTTTTATCTGTGAGGTAATCTGTTCGTAAATGGGCTTGCTTGAATTATTACTGATTATAATTTCCACAAAACCCCTCCGGAGTGTTTTATAGTGTACTTATTGTACAAGTACACTATAAAACACTGTATGACAGAAGTCAATACCCTATACTTCTTTTTTTCAAGTAATATCTGGAAGAGTGCAATAGTTCAGACAGGTCTCTGTAAACAAAGAAATGGCAGAAACATATGCTGTTTCTGCCATTACCGGGAATAAGAACAACCGGTCGGAACCGTTATTATTTCTGTCCATAAACCGCCGCAGGCGGTACTCTTTATTCGTCTTCTTCGTCCGTAAGGGGAAGGCTGAAAATGAATTCAGTGCCCACGCCTTCCGTACTGATAACATTGATATTTTCATTATGGGACTGGATGATTTCTTTAGTGATGGACAAACCGAGGCCGGTGCCCTTCTTATCTTTACCCCGGGAAAGATCCGTTTTATAGAAACGATCCCAAATGAGCTTCAGGCTGTCCTTGGGGATGCCGATCCCACTGTCTTTTACGGAAACAAAGACCTTATTCCTTTTTTCTGTGGTTTCTATTTTGATGACGGAGTCGGAATGGGAAAATTTGATGGCGTTGTCCATCAGGTTGTAGAGCACCTGCTGGATTTTCCCCATATCCCCGTTCACGGAAAGCTGCTCGCCGGTGAGCACCAGTTCAATCGCAATGTGCTTTTGCTGGCAGGTTCCTTCGAAGGAGGCAGCAGTATTGCGGATGATGGAATTGATATCAAAATCTGTTTTTTCCAATACCATTCCCCGGGTATTCAGGTTATTCAGAGTGAGCAGGCTGTTGGTGAGCTTGGTTAAGCGTTCCGTTTCGTTCAGCACGATTTTCAGGTATTTCTCGTGTAGATCGGGGGGGATGGTGCCGTCCAGCATAGCTTCCAGATAGCCTTTGATGGAGGTAAGGGGGGAACGGAAGTCGTGGGAAACGTTGGCGATAAATTTTTTCTGGTTGTCCTCTCCCCGGGCAATTTCACTGGCCATGTAGGACAGGGAAGCGGCGAGATAGCCGATTTCATCCTCGCTGTCAACCTGGAATTCGTAATGCAGGTTGCCTGCGGCATACTGCTCGGTAGCTTCCGTTATTTTCCGGAGAGGCAGGTAGACCATTTCCGTAAAAAAGATGAGAATAATAAGGGAAAGAAGGAAAAGGATTACCAGGATGATGTAGGAAATGCTCAACAGGCTTTCACTGGTGGAGCGAAGGGCGGCCATGGCGGTATGGATGACTACATAACCCCTTACCTTGAAATCAGAGGTGATAGGGGCATAGACGCTCAGCATTTCCTGGTCAAAGCTGTTGAAAAAGTTGCCGATAGTGTAATAAGATCCTGCTGTTTCCGTGGCGTTAAAACCCTCCACTATACGGGGATGATCCAAATCCACGGGGGTATCGGTATCCATGATCATACGGCCGGAAGGGTTGATGATCCATATGGTGGAATCCAGATATACGGCGAGGGAATCCAGCTGGACCTTGACGGTTTCCAGGGAGGCCTCGTTGTTGTACAGATCCGATGCATAGGTGTTGGCGATGAGGGTCGCTTCTTTATAAAGTGTGTCCGCTTTTTCTCTTTTCATATGCTCCAGGGTCATGCTGGATCCGAAGGTAGCTACCACAATGAAGCCGAAAAAGCCGAATATCAGGTATGCGAGCAGGAATTTCAGGTAGAGGGTCTTCCTCATTGTCTCACCTCATTTTGTCCGAATTTAAGTCTGTGGATTACAGGCTTATTTTATATTATCATATTTATACCGGCTTGTAATCCCTATATGGGAGTAAAAATATTCCGATCTATGGCAAGCCTAAATATCATATGTTACATTGTGGAAATTTACTATAAATATGTGGTATGTACTAAACGGAATATGTTATATTTAATACACCTTTATAAATTCAAAAAAGGGGGAGGGATAATATGTACAAAATTATTATTGTTGATGATGAGCCTTTAATGTTAGAAGGGTTCTCTAAAGTGATTAACTGGCAGGAACATGGGTTTGAGCTGATCGGGGCTTTTCGCAGCCCCCTGGGGATTATGGAATTTTGTGATCAGAACTGCCCGGATATTATTTTACTGGATATTAATATGCCGGATATGGATGGTATTACTTTATTAAAATCTATTAAACATAAATTTCCTAAAATCCATGTCATTATGCTTACTGCACACAATGAGTTTGATTATGTCAGGGATTCCTTAAGGTATCATGCGGACGAGTATTTATGGAAACCGGAAATGGAATTTGAAGATATATTGGCTTGTATGAACCGGGTTATAGAAGGGGAAAAGGAAGAAGAGGAGAAGGAAGAAGAAAAGTATGGAACGGTTGAGTTTATAGATTATGACAAGAATAAATCCAGATTTTCAAGGGAATATTTTGAGAATTTACTTGAAATATTCAAAAATGCCCTTGAAATGGAAGATATAAATAAAATGAAGGAAGAATCAATGGAACTCTGGAGAATGATAGAGCAGGATCGGCCTAAAAAGGCGGATATCATGGGTGGATTTATGCATCTTATCTATCTGTACCAGGAGCGGCTAAGAAAACATAATGCACCAGAAGATAGTATGATCGATGAAAAACAGGTACTGGATATATTTCGTAAAAAATGCTGCGTTCAGGAACTCACTGAGAAGTTGAAAATAATTCTGGATGAGAAAAACCAGTTTATAGAAAAGAAAAAGGAAGAAGAGGACAACAGGCTAAAAGGAATGATAAGTACATTTATTATGAAAAATATTCAGATGACCGATTTGAATTTGATGTATCTGTCAAAGGAATTTAATATAAGCTATTCTTATTTCTCCAGAATTTTTTCTGAAATTATGGGTAAAAACTTTAGTAAATACCTTGTCGAAGCAAGAATGGAAAGAGCGTGCGAATATCTGAAAAATAGTGATTTCAGGATAGATACCATACTGGAGATGGTCGGATATAATGATAAAAGTTATTTTATAAAAAGCTTTAAGAATTACACAGGATTAACACCAAGTAAATACAGAGATAAATATAAAACAGGAAGGACAGGGAAAAAATGAAGGGGAAAAAACACAAACACTTGCTGCACAGGGTGCAGACAAAGCTGATTCTTACTTACAGCATCATAGTTGTTGTGGTTTTTAGTATTGTATATTCCGCAAGTATGTATATGCTCAAAACACAGGTGAAAAAAGAATTGCTAAGGACAGATAAAGAGGCGCTTACACAAATCTCAAACAGTATCGTACTCATGACAGATTTAATGGTAGAAAAAATGATTGCGATTTATTCCAATGACTATATTCAATGGTTTTTTTCTGAAACCTCAGATTTAGGGCAGGAAGAATTTAAAAAGTGGAGTGTGAGTACTTACGAAACGGCACGCAGGCTGAAAGAAGTCAGAAATACACTTAGAAGTAATGCAATGCTATATACACTTATTGATGGCAGTAATGTTTTGGTAACACATAAGGGGGCACTTTTTACGTTTTGGTCCTCTAATTTTATTTCCGAATATACGATGAATATATCAAAAGAGCGGCAGGAATGGGATAATTATTTTGCCGAATCTGAACAGAATTATAAGTGGGAAATTGTACAGGACAGAAAGGCCATGAACTTCCAGGAATATGCGAATGAAAATACGCTGGCATGTATTTACTGTTATCGTTCGCCAATAACCGGGGAACAAAAAGGATACATATGTATGAATATCGATGCTGATGAGCTGAAAAGATGCTATTCTTCTTATTTAGATGAGGAAATGGGGAATTCCATATATATTTATGATGGATCCGGAAAAATGTTTTCGGGTCTAAATACGTTTGAAAAAGAGTTGCAGCCGGAAGTAATTGACAAATTATTACTGATGTCCGGAAATGAAAAGGAAGCATTTGTATATGAGGATAACTATTATATTTATAGTTGCATGAAAATTCCCTCTCGGGAATGGATTTTAATTAACCAGATTCCAATTAGCTGCATAGACAAAAATAATTCGGCTGCCAGAAATTTTTTATTTTTTATATTTCTTTCAGGCAGCCTTGGAGCATGTGGGCTAGTAGTTTTTTTTACTAATAAATTTTCTTACCGTATCAGATATTTAAAAGGCCTGATGGAAAATGCATCCAGGGAGCAATATGATTTGAGCTATGAACTGAAATATTATGATGAATTAGACGAAATAGGTGAAAGCTTCAACAGGATGGTAGATGATATTAAGAATTATACCAACAAATTAGTACAGGAAGAAAAAGAAAAAAAATTAAATGAAATAAACTACCTTCATGCACAGATCAATACGCACTTCTTATACAATATATTTAATTCTATCAAGATGCTTTCCCTTTTAAACCGGAATAAGGATATTAATAATGTAATTACCTCATTGGCAAAGCTGCTTCGGGGAACATTAGATGTTTCAGATGAAATGCTTACTATTGAAGAAGAGTTGGAAAATGTGAAGCATTATTTTCAAATAGAAGAGATCATACATCTGGATGAAGTGGTTTTGGATATAAATTGCCCGGAAGAGCTGCGAGAGATTTTAATTCCCAAACTGCTTTTACAGCCAATTGTGGAAAATAGTTTTTTACATGGTTTTAAGGATGTTCATTATAAAAAGGAAATAAAAATTATTATACAAAGGAGTGGGGAAAACATTATTATCAGGATTTTGGATAATGGATGCGGTATATCTAAGCAGCAACTGCTCAGTATAACGGACTATAGAAAAGGTCATTCAAGAAGTATAGGACTAAAAAATATTGAAGAAAGAATACAGCTTTTGTATGGAGCAAATTACGGAATTGATGTCATTAGTGAACGAAAAAAGGGTACGGAGGTAAAGTTGAAGATACCATCGGTTACAAAACAGAAATAGGTCTATTATATTATTTATAGTAAAAAAATCATATATAAGACAAAATAATTATACAGGGGTTATATTGTTTATTATGTATGCTGAAATTGTAAAAAAATTTATATAAATTGGATAAATAACTAAATAGATAGGGGGATGAACAATTATTATAATGAATATATACTAAACAATAAAAGGGAGGGTTCTAAATGAAAAAAATCATGGCAACTTTACTTGTAGGGGCATTATTATTCGGTGCGGTTGGATGCGGCAGTTCTGGAAATACTTCGGAAACGGAAACGCAGAAAAATACGCAGCCCGGAACTGAAAGCACATTGGAAGCTGAAAATCAGGAATCCGCTGCCAGGGAGGGGGCAATTGAAATTGTATACTGGAAATCGTACAGGGTAGATCAGGCCGCTGTAGATAAGTTTAACGCGGAACATCCGGATATTCATGTGACGGCTGAGGTTTTCCCGGATCATGCATCAACATTACAGAAGATTCAGGTACAGGCTTCAGCCGGAAGTGCACAGATGCCGAATGTTATCCAATTGGATACCTGTATGACCGCTACAGTTGACAGTGTAGCCCCGCTGCTGGATTTAAAGCCTTATCTTGAAAAAAGTGATACTTTGAAGCTGGAAAATTTTTATGATACCTTCCAGGATGAAGCTTATGTGGGCGATAAAGTTGCCGGACTTCATGTCTGTGCCAACTGCGATGTACTGTTCTATAATAAAGAAATTTTTGAACAGGCCGGACTGGATGTGGATAATCCTCCTTCTACCTGGGATGAGGTAATTGCAGCGGGAAAACAGATTAAAGAAAAATGCGGTGATGATATTATCCCATTTGCATATACCGGTATAACCGGAGACTATTATGAACAGTTTTCCTGGGAATGGCAGGCTATGGTTCAATCCGCAGGAGGTGAACTGTTCAACGAGGATTATACGGAACCCCGTTTTAATTCACCGGAAGGTATTGAAGCTTTAAAGTTTTTGGTTGGAGCTGTTACGGATACCGGTATTGCAACATTGAATTATCCTGAAAAAGGCTTCGAAAACGGAAAAGTCGGAATGTATATGGATGGTACCTGGAGCATAAATACCTATCAGGAGGCGTTGGGAGATAAACTTGGTACAGGCCTTATGCCGGGAAAAGTAGAATCAAAGGTAATGGTTGGCGGAGACCAGATGATGATTGTGGATTCCAAAGATGCGGCAGTTAATGAAGCAGCGTTTGCATTTCTGACCTACATGATGTCAGAAGAAGTAATTATTGCAAACAGTAAAGAGCAGGGTGAACTGGTGTGTCAGATGAATATTGCCGAAACGGAAGAATATAAGGAATATTTGTCGGCAAGCAATGCAATGCAGGTTGCGCAATCCGCAATGGATCATTGTGCATATCGTGCAAGGGTTCCCTGGTATGATGAATGGTCTCAGGCTGTGTATGCTGTATGTGAGCCTTGTCTTTACGGGGAGATAAGCTGTGAGGATGCTTTGGCAGAGCTTGAGTCCCAGACAAAGGATATAATAAGTAAATATCAGTAAGATTAATAAAATTCAACTGTTTGATATCAATTTTACCATCGCGGCAGTCGCCAAAATCATGCAGGTATGATCTTGGCGGCTGCGGTAATAAAATGGCAGAGATAGGGGGCGTAAGAGTGAAACATAAAAAGCCGTTTAATCTGACGATAAGGCAGAGGGATAATATTTGGGGATATGCGTTTATCCTGCCTTGTGTCATTATCTTTCTGATATTTACAATCTATCCATTTTGCTACAGTGCTTTTTTGAGTATGCAGGAGAAGGTTGGAACTAATATTACGGATTTACAGTTTGCCGGAGCCAAGCAGTTTATTAAGGCATTCCAAAGCAAGGAAATGTGGAATTCTTTTAAAGTAACCGCATTATATACGTTTCCCACTGTTTTTTTTCATCTTGCCATAGGTCTTTCGCTTGCAATGCTGGTGAATAAAAGTATTCACTTAAAAGGTCTGGTACGGGCAATGTATTTTGTCCCGGTTATACTTTCCACAGTTGTAATATCAATGGTATGGAAATTTATGCTCAGTCCTAAAGTTGGCCTGTTTAATCTTTTTCTGTCAAATTTTGGAATCGATCCGGATATTGCCTGGCTGAAATCACCTAAACTGGCGATGACAGCAGTTATTATTGTGGGAGTATGGAAATGGATTGGTTATTTTATGGTACTTTATCTTGCTGCACTACAGGATATTCCAGTGAGTCTTTATGAGGCTGCAGAAATAGACGGTGCAAACGGGCTGCAGAAATTTTTTAAAATAACTTTTCCGCTGTTGGGGAATACAACACAGTTTCTTATGATAATTTCCGTTATAAATACCTTCCAGGTGTTTGACCAGATTTTTATGATGACCGGCGGAGGACCCATAAAAAGGACGGATGTGATCGTCTACTACATTTATCGTCAGGCCTTCCAGATATATGATATGCCTTATGCATCAGCTGTTTCGTGGCTTTTATTTGTAGTTATCTTTGTTTTGACGGCACTGCAGATGAGGATATCAAAAGAAAAGATGGAATATTAGGGGGACTGGAGATGAAAAGGACAACGAGGAAAGAAATATGTAAAATAGTAAGAACCATATTGGCTGTATGTTTCGGATTTCTTATGATTGCCCCCGTGCTTTTTATGGTATCCACTTCCTTTAAAGAAGAAGCACAAATCTGGAAATATGATATTCAATGGATTCCCAGGCCGCTGGTTATTCAGAATTATATCCGGGTTTTCACAGACATGCCGTTTGTAAGATTTTTTATAAATTCATGTATTGTGGCCGGGGGAGTAACCCTGGGGCAGATTGTCACAGGATATCTGGCGGCATACGCCTTTGCAAGAATCCGTTTTACCGGCAGGGATAAGATATTTATGGTATTCCTTGCAACCATGATGATTCCGGGATATGTATTAATTATTCCTCAATACATAATGATCGATAAACTAGGATTAATGAATACTTATGCTGCTATGATACTCCCATCAATGGTTACAGCCTTCAGTATCTTTTTACTGCGGAATTTTATGTATTCCATACCTTTGGAACTGGATGAGGCGGCGATGATGGATGGTGCAAACCGGCTGCAGATCCTTTTGAGAATTATAGTGCCCCTGACTAAACCGGCCTTATCGGCAATGATTATATTTGTATTTATGAATGCATGGAACAATTTTCTATGGCCTTTGCTGGTGACGTCAAATGAAAAAATGAGGACAATTCCTTTGGCGCTGTCTTATTTTCAGTCGAGCAACAGCGCAGAGTACGGACCTCTGATGGCGGCAGCTCTGGTAGCAAGTGCCCCTATCCTTATTGTGTTCCTTTTTGCACAGAACAAATTTATAGAGGGAATGACAATGAGCGGAGTAAAGGGATAAAAAAGGAGAGAAGAGTGATGGGACGATTTGATGAATTACTAAAAACAGCTTATTTTTCCGATAAATTCAAAGCAAAATATGATGCTGAAAGTTACGATTATAATAAAGCGCTAAGCGAGCGGCAGCTGTTTACACAGTCGAACGGAAGAGTACTTCTGGGACAGGATACTATGGGGAGGCTTCATTTTATTTCTGTGCCTCATGAGAAGGACTATGCACTGCCAACGATGATTACTGACAAAGAAAATCATATAACCGCGTGTCCCGGAATGTATTATCAGGTCGATTTGACGATGTTCCTGGGAAAGGTCAGGTATGAGCTTTGCTTATCAGACGGGAGTATACTGCCTAACGCCTGCGAAGGAAGCGTTACCGCATATATGGATGATTTCCTGCCATATACCAGAACAGATTATCCGGGGTTGGAAATGGATACGGTTTCCATTGCTCCTGTTTTAGAAAAGGCAGGGAGAAACAGTATGAAAACATTGCCTCTTCCGGGGCCGTCGGGAGCAGTTTACGGCATACGTATTAAAAATACCGGGAATGATGAGATACGCGGTAAACTGATTCTCAGATTTGACAATGCTTTTATGTCAAAATATGAGCATTCAGGACTTGCTGTGGAAGAACGCAGTTACCCCTGTGTCTACAGTCAGGTGGACAGCAATCTGCTGCTTATGTGCAGGCCTGAAGGTTATACCGGTATTCATATGAAAGGAGCCGTATGGTTACAGGATGAGAATTTCTGGACGGCATGCAGAGAAATCTGTCTGAAACCCGGAGAGGAAATAATAGAGGAAACCTTTGTATGTGTTTCTGAAAAGGCCGATGGTATCAGTGCAGCTTTAGGGGTTCTATATATGCATGGACTGCAGGAATGGATACAGATAACCGGCGATTTCTGGAGAGACAGGCTTGGAGAGCTTACCGTGAATGCACAGACCGATCAGGAGTTGGCCGTTATCAGCCGTGACATACATATACGTAATATCCTGGATGATTTCAACTGTATTCAGACCGATGAAACGGGCCGCGTCCTTGTTCACTGGCAGGGAGCTCCGTCTCATTGTTACGGGCGTATGTGGGGAATTGATGTGGAACCCACCACTCTCAGTTTTATTCATATCATGCCGGAATTGGGACAGAGGCTGATTGAATATATGATAGAAAGAAATGAACCAAGATATAGCAGATACCCGGAGCATTCCGTCCCGATAATGATGGCCCCTCTGATAATGGCGGGAAAATATTATGAATTTACAGGGGATAAAGACTATTTTAAGGAACATGCATATGTTTGGAAAAAGCTGACCGATATATGGGGAAAGATAGCAGGCTTCCGGACAAAGGGAAGGAATCTTGTGCCGTCCAGGTATTCCAGTGATGGAATTGTAATGAGAAGGTATGACCATGGCACAAATGTAAAATTCTGGTATGCATCGGTATTGTATGCCAAATTATGTGATGCTATGGGAGAAGAGAAAGGGAGTGCGGTACGCAGCTTTGCCTGTAAACTAAAGCAGGATATTCTTGACACCATGGTTAAGGACGGACCTTTTGGACCGCAGCTTACAGGCGGAACAAATCTGGGAGAACAGGAAGATTTTTATATGAATGAAGACTTCTTTTATTATGACGGGGAAGACTCTTCAAGTGTTCTGGCACCTGTTTACGGAATCTATGATTACACCTTTGAACCGTGGCTGAACTACCATAGATTTGCCAGATCGGTATTTGCATCCAATTACGACCCGGAAATGGATGTTCTTCGCTGGTTCCCTTATGGAGGAGCACTGGACGGTACGGCATATATATCCGCACTCGGCGGTGTGACTGCTAAGGGAGAAATGAAACAGGCACTGAAAAACATGGTGCATGGGGCAGTGGATGAAACAGGCTCTTTGTATTGGTGGCCGAAAGCGGAAAATATGCGCAGGATGATTGCCCGCTGCAGCCAGGGACAGGGAAGCTGGATTGTGCAGTATATGAAGCAATGGCTGGGTATTGAATTTGATGCTGCAGCGCGTCTGCTTATTATAAAGCCTATGGGGATGCTGGATGGATACAATTGGAAAGGTGCCAGATTGGGTGAGTTTGTATTTGACATCACCTATCGGGAAACAAAAAGTTCAAGCTATATTGCCGTTGTAAACAAAAATTCCGAGCCGTTCCGGGTAGTCTTTGGCTGTCGTCCCTATGGCGCAGGGGCGCAGGGGAAAGCCGTAGAAAGCGAGGGGATGGCAGAACCGGGCAGGGAACTGAAACTGGAAGCATATAGCGGGATTATGGAAGAAGAAATAATAAATATTACTGAAACAGAGGCCCGTTATTTATCGGATGAATCCGGAATTGTGTTTGATCATTTTGGTTTTGAGCAGCCGTATATTGAATGGATGACAGAAAAAAGAAATGTGTTTTTGTTTAGATTTCTTTTGATAAACGGTGGGGATGAAAGAATTGATGATGTGACTGTAAAGGTAAATATCCCTGATTTTATGAAAATAGGGCAAAAGGAATTCCGGATTTGGGATAAAGCAGAAAGTCTGAAAAAAGGGGAGATTGTGTCGGAAAGGTTTAGTTTGGATCCGAAGGAACGCAGAATTATTCCTTTTTGGGTGGAATTAGTGGATTCTATGGATGCATCCTGTGTATGGTTTGATAGGCATCCTTTCTTTTTCCAGGGGGAAGGAAAGAGCGGAACGCTGTTAATCGCTTCTGAACAGGTAAAGCTGCAGGATACTGTTTTTGTCCGGTTAAATTACAAGAGAGCAGAAACAGTTTTGGAAAAACAGAGTGAGATTCCTGTACAGACTAAAACGAGAGAGGAACTGCTTTCATATGCTAAAACATTTTTAGGAGCACTGAGCTGAATTTTCAGATCCATCGGTTAAGGAGAAAAAATGCAGATAAAAAAATGTATTGGTTTAAATGGGGAACGAAGGGATTACATGATATTTGAGAAGGCGGTGCCACCTTATCCTCTATCCGATTATATTGAAGAAGTGGTATTGGATAAATTCCGCTATCATAGCGGAGAGGGGGATATGTGGCCGTTAACCTGGGGAGAAGACAACCGGATTTATGCCGGGGCCGGTGATAACCGGGGCTGCCTTATGAATGTCTGGAGAATTACGGATATTCCGGAGAATTCACCGGGACCGGATCCGGGAGCGCTAACCAATTCCGGGAGATGGATGATGGATATGATTCACGGGGAACCTGTAGACGTAGAAACATATTGCAAAGACCCGGATGCTCCCTACATAAAGCCGGCAGGGATTCTGGACATTGGCGGACGCTTGTTTTTTTCAGTAGAAGCACAGAATTATGGGGACAATGCATTGTTTAACAGGCAGAGAAATCTCCACGGATGGATTATTGTGTCCGATGATTATGGAAAAAGCTTTCAGGTTGAAGCCACACCATGTGATTTCTTTACCGGACGCTTATCATCCTGCCATTTTCTGCAGTTTGGCAGAGGCTACAGGGATTCCAGAGATGAATATGTATATGCCTATTTCCCCTATGATCGTGAAAACAACTGCAGCTACTGGGAAAATAATGATGCTCTTTTGTTAGGAAGGGTTCCTGCTGATTCTATTTTGAATCGGGATAAATGGGAATTTTATTGTTCAGATAACTATAAAAAGCCTTTGTGGACGGCGGATGATAAAAAGGCTGAACCTGTATTTGTCTATTCTAAAATGACAGGATCAAACCATGTCTGTTACAACAAGGGTTTAGGCAGGTATATCATGGGAAACTATGGATTTGTTGACGAAGAGATGTACCCACGCCCTGTGCATCAGATGGACTATCCACAGTCGCATATCAGTCAGCTGACATTATTTGAGGCAGAAGAACCATGGGGGCCATGGAAGCTTTTTTACAGAGATGATAACTGGGGTACTTATGGAGATTATCAACCTAATTTCCCGGTCAAATGGATAAGTCAGGATGGACACATTATGTTTATGGTTTCTTCTGGTTCATGGGATGATTACAATTTTGTTGTCCAGAAGATTGCGCTTCGCTGTAGGGGAGAGGAAAAATTCCCGGTCGAAGCAGCAAAATTCGGATATGGATATGACATTTAAGATGGTTTTATTATTGTTCGCAGTTAAGGGCAATTCCTTTTCAGGAATTGCCCTTTGAATTATAGAAATATAAAATATATTAAAATATCTCCTGTTTTCCTCCATTTTCCCGCGAGCTTTCCGCAAGAAAAACCAGCCTGTGCCCAACCATGGAATCCGTTAAGGTAGTACAGCAGGAAGAATAAGCTTCTCCTCGGAGGAAAGAAAAGAAATCCTGTACAATAGCCTGATCGCCATTGCCGTGAGGATTGCCGAGTTGGTCGGCGGAGACATCAACTATGCGGCTTTCCCGTCCTTCCGGGCTGTCGGCTTTTATTTTATATACTGTGAAAGATTCATTTTCAAAATTGCCTGCTATTTCGCCAAGTGTGCCTGTAATGTGGATACTGCGACAGGAAGCGGTTGCACCTGCGTTCATGGAAAAGGTGCCGGTAGCTCCATCTGAAAAAGCGATAAGGATTGACTGGTGGTCAACAATTTTAAGGGCACAGCGGTATACACAACGGCTGAACGGACTATTCGGGTTATTCAGTATCCTTAGCTTATCTTCATCAGAAGGCATATCCAATCCGCTGTCATGCCAGATGTTATTGACCCAGCGCTGAGGATTTTCGATATAAAGCCTTTTGGCGGAATAAATACAGCTTCGTTCGACAGGGCAGTTGATCAGGCAATGAGTACCTGCATTCTCTGGTGCCATCTCCGGTTTGAACTGAAATGTGGATCCTACGCTGGATACAGACCTTGGTAAATTTCCTTTCATAAGCCAAGCCATGATATCAAGATCGTGACTGCATTTAGACAGAAGCATTCCTGAACCGCAAAGCGTAGGAGAAGCATATTTTCCCCGTACATACGAGACAGATTCGTGAAAATAACTGACCTGTTCATTCATGTGTATATGAATGACTTTGCCTATTTCCCCACTTATAAGTATCTTCTGTATTTCCCTGTAAAAAGGAGCATAGCGAAGGACATGGCAGACCATAACCGTCTTTTTAGTCTCTTCGGCGCATTGAAGGAGCACATCCGCTTCTTTCTGATTTACCGCGAATGGTTTTTCTAATAAGACATCATATCCCTTTTTCAGGAGGGGAACAGTAGTTGCCACATGCAGCTGATCCATCGTGCCATTAATGACGGCATCTGCAAATTTCGGAACATCTGTCAGTTCTTTGATTGAATGGAAACAATGATGAGCAGGAATATGAAACAACTGCCGGGCGGTATGAATTCTTTCCGGATTTATATCAACTACACCATCTATGGAAAACAGGTCAGGATGTCTCAGGGATTCCTGTGCATAAATCATGGATCGTGCACCCATGCCAACGATAATAACACGTATCGGCTTATTCATTAATATCCCTCGCTTCCTGTATTCCACCTCAGATACATGAGTCTACCTTACTTCAAACTTATACCCAATCCCCCATATCGTAGCGATTCTCCAGGATTCATGATCCTTGATCTTCTCCCGCAGCCGCTTGATATGTACGTCTACGGTACGGGTGTCCCCGATATATTCATACCCCCAAATCTGATCCAGCAGCTGCTCCCTGGTGAAAACATGGTTGGGGGAGGATGCGAGGAAATAGAGAAGCTCCAGCTCCTTGGGCGGCATTTCCACCGGTTTCCCCATGTAGATGACGGAGTAGTTGGTCTGGTTGATGGTGAGGTCCGGATATTCCACGCATTTAATATTAGAAGGTTCCGGCGCAGCAGGGGCGGTTTTGTAGCGGCGCAGCACCGCTTTTACGCGGGCCACCAGTTCTTTGGAATCAAAGGGCTTTTCCATGTAGTCGTCGGCACCCAGTTCCAGGCCCAGCACCTTGTCGAAAATCTCCCCTTTAGCGGAAAGCATGATGATGGGAATATTGGATTTGCTGCGCACCTCCCGGCATACCTGATAGCCGTCTATGCCGGGAAGCATCAGATCCAGCAGAATCAGGTTAGGGGAAAAGCTGTCCGCCGCCGAGAGGGCGGATTCCCCGTCCCCTACGATCATCGTTTCAAAGCATTCCTTGGTCAGATAAAGGGAAATCAGCTCTGCGATGTTGTTGTCGTCGTCCACGATCAATATTTTCTGTTTATTTACCATGTAAGTTGTCTCCTTTTCAATGAGGAAAGAGCATGCCGGAAGGGGGGCTGGCAGCAGATGTCCCGATCCGCCGCAAGCAGGCTCAGGATTTGAATTCCACTATGGTGACACCTGCGTCCCCTTCGCCGTATTCCCCCAGGCGGTAGGATTTTACATATTTTACTTTGCGCAGGTGGTTCTGTACTGCATTACGCAGGGCGCCGGTCCCTTTTCCGTGCACAATGCGCACGGTGGAAAGATGGGCGAGATAGGCGTCATCCAGGTATTTGTCCAGCATAGACATCGCTTCGTCCACTGTCTTACCCAGCAGATTGATCTCTGCGGAAATGGACAGGGATTTGGACATACGGATCTTTCCGGAACCGGTGCGGCCGGCTTTGGCGGGAGAAGAGGAATCCTTCTCCTGGATAAGGACCAGATCCCGGATGTTGGTCTGGGTGCGGATGATGCCGCACTGTACGAAGAGGTTCCCCTTGCTGTCGGGCATGGTGCTTACAGTGCCCTTCAATCCCATGGAAACAATGCGCACGGATTCGCCCGGCTTTAGCTGGGAAGCCTTAACGCCGGAGGGGGCGGGCTGCTGGTTTTTTACGGCCAGCTTTTCGTTTTTATCGGATATCTTGCCTCGTAAGTTTTCACGGGCTTTTTCCAGTTCCTTCATGGAAGCGCCGGGGCCTGCCTTCTGAAAGGCCCGGATGGTCTCATCGGCTGTATTTTTGGCATCCTGGAGGATTTCGCGGGCCTGTTCATTGGCTTCACGCAGAATGCGTTCCTTTGCCTGGTCAATTTTTTCCTGTTTGGCTTCCAGCTTATTTTTGAGGGCTTCGACTTCTCTTTTATAGGAAGCGATTTCCAGATGTTCCTTTTCTATGGTAACACGGCTCTGTTCCAAATCGGAAAGCAGATCCTCGAAGCTTTTATCCTCCGCGCTGATCTGGGTGCGGGCGGCATTGATGATTTCATCGGAAAGACCCAGCCGGGAAGAAATGGCGAAGGCATTACTCTTTCCGGGGATGCCGATGAGAAGCCGGTAGGTGGGGCGCAGGGATTCCACATCAAATTCACAGCAGGCGTTTTCCACAAAGGAGGTGGAGAGGGCATAAACCTTCAATTCGCTGTAATGGGTGGTTGCCATAGTGCGGATCCCCCTGTCATGCAGGAAATTCAGGATGGCGATAGCCAGAGCCGCGCCTTCCGTGGGATCCGTTCCGGCTCCCAGCTCGTCAAAAAGGCAGAGGGAATCGGCATCCGCATGCTTCAGGATGGAGACGATGGAAGTCATGTGGGAGGAAAAGGTACTCAGGCTCTGCTCAATGCTCTGTTCATCCCCGATATCCGCATAAACCTCCCGGAATACGGACAGTTCCGAACGATCCAGAGCAGGAATATGAAGGCCTGCCTGCCCCATGAGGCAGAAAAGGCCGGTAGTTTTCAGGGAAACTGTCTTACCGCCGGTATTGGGGCCGGTAATAATCAGCAGATCATAGTCCTTTCCCAGACGGATGTCAATGGGAACGGTTTTTTTCTTATCCAGCAGCGGATGTCTTGCCCCGCGGATATTCAGGATGTGATCCTCATTAAAAACAGGCTCTGTTGCATTCTGCTCCAGGGCGAGGGATGCTTTGGCAAAAATAAAGTCGAGGCGGGTAAGAATCCTCTGGTTTTCTGCGATATCTTCGGTATGATCCCCAACCTGGGCGCTGAGGGAGGCCAGTACTTTTTCGATTTCTTCCTGCTCCTTGATTTCCAGCTCCCGCATCTGGTTGTTCAGGTTAACCACTGCGGCGGGTTCAATAAACAGGGTGCTTCCTGTGGAGGACTGATCGTGGATCATACCCGGCACCTGGCTGCGGTATTCCGATTTGACGGGAATGCAGTAGCGTCCGTTCCGGGAAGTGATGAGGGCGTCCTGCAGATAGGAATGCAGGGAACCGTTGACCATGCCGGCGAGCTGGGAATGGATCCGGTCTGTGGTAACCGCCATGCTGCGGCGTACGTGCTTCAGTCCGGGGCTGGCGTCGTCCGCGATTTCTTCCTCGGAGAGGATGCAGCGGTAAATTTCATTGGAAAGAAGCGTAAGAGGTTCGATACCCTGGAACAGGGCGGTAAGGGAGTCCTCCGGCGTATCCTCCCGATCCTGCCTTCCGTAGTTTTTAACGCGGGAGGCATTTTCCAGAAGGCCGGCGATTCTGAGAAGCTCCGGCGCAGAAAGCGTGCTGCCGATCTCCAGCGATTTCAGGCTCATACCAAGCTCCCGGTTGCTGCCGAAGGAAATGCTTCCTTTTTTGAACAGCCGGGTGAGGGCATCCCTGGTTTCCACCTGGGCCGTACGGATTTCTTCCAGATCCGTCATGGGAACCAGATCCCGGCAGAGCTTACGCCCCGGGTCGGAGGTGGCATGTTCGGTGAGACGGTTTATGATTTTGGTATATTCAAGTGTATTTAATACTTTTGCATTCATTTTGGTTTGCTACTCCTTTTGATGGGAAACGACAGGGCGGAAATTCAGAAACTATGGTTATTATAACATGTGAAAGGAAGATATCCAATAGCGGAAAAACCGGTTTGTTGTGGAAAACCGGTTCCTTCTCTTGTGGCGGCAACATTTTTTTTGTTATAATAAAGTTCATGGATTTCCGACAACCATTTACACTCAAAAATAATACCATTTAAGGACATCTGGTAAAAAGGGGAGTCGAGGCTGTTATTATTTGTAAAAGGAGCTGATATTTTGATAAATATAGCATTAATAGATGACGATGCGGAATTTCATCCGGTATTCTGCAGATATGTGGACAAATTCTTTCAGGAAACGGGAAAGCTTTATGAACTGCGGTTATATGATGACCCGGCGGCTGCCGTATTTGATTTAAGGAACGGGAAGCATTGGGAACTTTATTTTCTGGATATTGAAATGCCGGAAACGGATGGATTTGAGCTGGCGGGTAAAATAAGGGAAGAGGCGCCGGGGGCGTATCTGATTTTTCTTACCTCCCATGAAGAACTGGCAATGGAGGGATACCATTTTAAAGCGTTTGCCTATATTCCCAAAAGCCTGCTTGAAAAAGAAATGAGCAGTACCTTACAAAGGTTTTGGGCGGAATATCAAGACACCTATTGTAAAGTGTACCCAATAATAACTGATACAAGGTTTGAACGATTGGACTACGATGACATCATTTACTTTTACAAGGAGAAAAACAATACGGTATTTGTGTTAAAGGACAGGGAAGTCCATATCAGAAAATCCCTGAAGGATGTTTTTGATGAATTGGCATCGGAGGAGTTTATGTTTACGGAAAGAGGGTATGTGGTAAATATTGAACATATTGTCAGGCTTGTGAAGAAAGGACTTATAGTGAGTAATGGAAAGGAAGTTCCTATTGGCAGGACTTATGAAATGAAGGTTAAGAAAGCGATCCTTCATTTTTGGAAGGACAGAATATGACGGTGCTGAGGATTGGGGAAGGGATACTTTCCATAGCGGAAATAGTTGGCATTTTTTATTTGCTTTTCATGTTTTCAGAGAAGAGGGATACCAGGAAGTGGAAGGACGGCCTGCTGTACCTTCTTGTGGCGGGGGTATGTGGGCTGCTGATTTGTCAGAGGATTACAAGCGGTTTGTATTCGCGTTATTTTATGTTGATATGTATCAGTTTTGTTTCTATTTTAGCCTTTTCGTTTTTAAAATTGGCATTATGGAAATGCTTTTTAATAACAGCATTATATTTCGAAACACTGTCTTTTTTTGATGTATTAATTGTTTATCTCTGGGCGCTTGCTGTGAAAGAAATGGGGACAGTTGAGTATATTCAATTACAAACGAGTGCGGAACGGGTTGTTATTATGTTAATCAGCAGGGCCATCCTTATAGGAATGGTGATTTGGATAGTAAATTGCAAGACGGTGGGTCGTAGCGTATTTATAAAATATAGAAAGTTATTTATTGTATTTGTTTTGTTGGAGTATATCGGACTGCTCTATTGTGATCAGTTATTTCTTTTTAATATTGTTGATAACAGAGTTATAAATATATATTTTGTCTTTTTTCCATTATTACTTTTGTTTGGTATAGTATGGATAGTAAATTTAATATTATATTTTGAAAAAAAGGATGAGATAACCGCTATCCATATCAGAAGTGACATGATGGAAAGAAATTATCAGGACATGGTAATGCTTTATCAACAGCGTAGTGTTATTTTCCATGATATAAAAAATCATTTGGTGATACTTTCCTCATTGATGGATGAAGAAGAATTTAATAAGGCAAGGCAGTATATTAAGAAAATACAGGAACCTATTAAAGCGTTGGATCAAAGGCGATATACAGAAAACCGTATTATTAATAGCATCATAAATGACAAGGATAAAAAGGCAACTTTGTATGGTGTTTCTTTGAACATAAAGGTAATTGGGGATTTTATGACAGCGATAGAGGATATAGACTGGTGCGCTATATTGGCAAATTTACTGGATAATGCGATAGAAGCGTGTGAGAAAGTTCCTGTAGAAGAACGAAAGATTGATTTTAGCCTTGTCCAGAAAAATGAAATGATTATTCTGAATATATCTAATCCATATTGCGGTACCTTGAAGCTTATGGATGGTAAGCTGCGTACCTTAAAGGAGGATAAGCTATTGCATGGCATAGGACTGGAAAGCGTGAAATATGCGGTGGATAAAAATAACGGGACAATGGAGTATAGCTTTATGGAGCATATATTTAGGGTTACTATTGTTTTGCTTCCGTAGAAAGGTGGTGAGGTGATGAGAGAAAATAGGGATAGCTTTATGGTTATGGCTGGGGATTTGGATTTTGAACTGGAGACTGTGAAAGTTGGTATGGATACTGTTTTAGAAGAATGGGCGGTTACTACCAATACTTCTATTCTTTCTATTTTTTGTTGTTGATAAAATCGGAACAAAGGGCGGGCAGCGGAAACAGAGCTGCCCGCCTTTTCGTATAATCTGATACGTGCGTTTAATGCATGCAAATACAATTTTGATCCATTCGCACTCATTTTTCTGACAGTTCAGGCCATATTTAACAAAAACAAATTAAGCTTGTTATAATCAGGGCATAAGGAGTACAGAGATATATAAATTAATTCCTGCACATGAAGATTGCTAACAATAAATAATTTGTATTGGTAGATAAAGTATTTATATACGTCTACCAGAAAGGAAAAGTGTATGAAAAAGAGAATTATTTTGCCAACTTTGTTATTAGCATTACTTTTTTCGTTTCCCTGTTCTGCTGCACAAGCAAGGATACAAGTGTGTTGTGATAAGATGAATAATGTATCTTCCACGTATGAATCACATTGTAATAACCTTAGCGGAACTGCGTGCGAAGTAATTATTTGGAAAGACACGGTTTGTACCAATTGTGGTGCGGTGACTAAATCCATCGCGGGTGGATATTCCCATGCTCCTCATTAGTACAAAAAAACTGTTGGAGGTTAAAGGGGCACTGTGCAGAGAATTAAAGATTATTGGAAAAAAAATGATGTGTGGATTCTTGGTATGATAATAGGAAGCATAACTTTCGTCTTTGTATTTGGTGCCCAAGTGTTAAATACTACATATACAGACTGGCTTTTGGGCGGCGGTAATATTACAGAGAATTACCTGGGCTGGTGTTTTTTTAGAAATAGTAATTGGTTTTTTCCTATTGGGCTGATGGATAATATATCATATCCGAATACTGTATCTGTAATATATACGGATTCCATACCATTACTTGCTGTTTTTTTTAAGCTGTTTAAACAGATTTTACCGGATGAATTCCAGTATTTTGGAATATGGAACATGTTATGTATGGGGCTTCAAGGTGCCTTTGGAGCCCTTCTTGTCTATCATTTCGTTAAGAAAAAAGCGGTAGCTGTAGTAGGCAGTATATTTTTTGTGATAGCTCCGGTTATTTTGGTTCATATGTCATTAAATTTTGCCTTGGGCGCCCAATGGTTAATACTTTTTTCCCTGTATGTAGGAATTAAAAGGGAGTCGATGAATTTCAAAAAAAGTATAATAACATGGGGATTTGTTGGTTTTCTTGCAGGAAGTATCCAACTCTATTTTATACCTATTTGTGGTATTGTTTTTTGGGGCTTTTTCGGAGCGGATATTATAAAAAGGGAAAAAGTAATTCATACTCTGTTGATGTTTCTGGTTTATTTATGTATGGCTATAACGACTGTAGCATTTCTGGGAGGCTTTTCTCATTTTCATTTACCTAAAACTACTTTATTAGGGCAGGGCAGTTATAATCTGAACGGCCTGTTGAATCCGCAGGGTTGGTCCAGTATAATACCCAGTTTTACAGTATATGGTGAAAATCCTTTTGAAGGGCTGGCATATCCGGGAACAGGAATTTTATTGACATTTATATTAGGAACTGCATTTTGGCTATCACATAATATCTGCCAAACATTTATGCATAAAGATAAGTGTTATCAATTACATGAAGGTAATACCGGTAATAACAGACTGGCTTTTTTTATTTTAATAGTGGCATCTTTTTTAATTGCTGTTTCCCCGTGGGTAGCTTTGGGAAATAAACTACTTTTAAAACTCGGAATTCCTGATTGGCTGCATTCTATTTGGCTGCGGATAGGTAATTGCGGACGTTTTATTTGGCCGGTTGTTTACTTGGCTATATTAGGAAGTATTGTATGGCTGGAGAAAAAGATACCTTGGAAGAACGTGGCAGTAATAATGTTGGTTATATTAGCTTTGGCACAAATTATTGATGAAAAATGGCAGTTGATACAGAGAAAGGTGCAGTTTGGAACGGATTATCGCTGTGAGAAACGTTTGGAGGATGAAGTGTGGAGGGAATGGGCGGGCAGTGATGAGATAGAGCATATAGTTTTTGCATCTAATATCTTAAATGATGAACAGTTAGTATATAGCCTGAGTATTTACGCGGCCCAAAATGAGTTAACAGTAGATTGTTTCAAATCATCATGCCAAACAATACGGACTATCACGGCAAAAGAATTAAGCAAGGCTTTAGCTGATGTACGGAAGGATACTTTGTATATATATAAAGAGTCAGACAAGATGCAATGTAATGATACACGTATGGATTACAAAAGTATAGATGGGTTTATTATCGGTACTGTTAAATAATCAAGAATTTCAGAGAAGAGTATAAATAATATGGATAAATTATATACAGTTGATTACAAGATGGGAAAAGGAATATCTTCATGGCGGGATGGCTCTGCTCAGTCAATTACTTTTGTTGTCACAGAGGATTGTAATTTAAGATGTAAGTATTGCTATATAACGCATAAGTCAACCGATAAGAGAATGAGTTTTGAGGTCGCCCAAAAATTTATCGATTATATTTTAAGTGGAAAAGTCCATTGCGGTCCAGCGGTTATACTTGATTTTATTGGTGGCGAACCATTTCTTGAGGTTGCTTTAATTGATAGAATTTGTGATTATTTTAAAATACAGGCATATAAAAAGAAACACCCATGGTTTTGGAATTATCGATTTAGCTTTTCTACCAACGGCATAAATTTCGGAAGTGAAAAGGTACAGAAGTATTTAGAAAAGAATAAGGACAAGGTATCTGTAGGATTGACGATAGATGGAAACAAAGAAAAACATGACTTACAACGCGTATATCCGGATGGTTCCGGTTCATATGATACTGTTTTATCGAATATTCCTTTATATCTTAAAGAGTTTGCACCTAGTACAAAAGTTACATTTTCCAGTGATGATCTTATATATCTTAAGGACAGTATAGTTAATTTATGGGAAATAGGAGTCACCGATGTTGCGGCAAATGTTGTTTTTGAAAATGTATGGAAAGAAGGAGACGATACTATTTTGGAGGAACAGCTCAAGCAATTAAGTGATTATATTCTGGATAATAATTTATATGGAAAATACAATTGTACGTTCTTTTCCGAAAGTATTGGTGGATACTTAAAACCACAGCTATTAGACAGACCAACATGCGGTGCCGGTAAAATGGTGGCTTTAGGGCCGGATGGAAATATTTATCCTTGTATTCGATACAAATCATATTCTTTAAATAAAAGAAAAGAGTGGGTTATAGGAGATGTGGATAGCGGAATCGATATGGAACGAATCAGGCCATTTATGGTTGCAAGTAATCGCTATCAAAGTGATTCTGAATGTTTGACTTGTCCTGTAGCCCAGGGATGCAATCATTGCCAGGGCTTTAACTACGACGAAGCTGATACTGATACTAATTTTCAGAGGGCAAAATATATTTGTAATATGCATAAAGCACGCGTCAGGGCAAATGATTATTACTTTACTCAACTTCATGAGAGGTATGGTGTTAAAAGAAAATGGCATCCGGATAGGCGACAGATATATTTTTTACTCTCAGATAATTATGTTAGTTTTTGTTGCTATGCTAATGTAGATAGGGAAGAGAAAGTATTTATGACTAATGAGGTTTTAGAGCAAGGTTTATCTTTTTGCTATAGTAATTTCTATGAAGCAGTGCTGGTTCATCCTAATCATAAGGTATTAGATATCGATATACCTAAAATGCATGAATTTAGTGTGCGGCATATTGTTTCGGCAGATGTATATAAAGAGGCTGCTGGTAAATATAATAATGTTCTTCCAGTATTTGAAAGAGATACGTTAGAAGCAATTGAAGCAATAACAATTGATAATTGTATATTTAATATTGCTGAGCAAGAGATAGATAAGCTCGCGGAATATGTATTTAGACTTTTAAATAATGCAAAGAGAATTAACATAAATGTACATCATTTAAGCACAAGTTTTCAATATGATATTTATAAAGAACAGCTTCTTTCTATTGAAAAAGAGTTAGTAAAAGATACAAAAAAAGAACTGAATTTGATAACCGACAGGCATTATCTTAAAGAATTCAATAATTGTAAGGCAGGGGAAAAGACATTTGCAATGGCTCCTTCTGGTGACATTTATACTTGTGTTGGGCTTTATGAGAGTAACTTGGAACCCTCAATTGGAGATATCAGTGAAGGGATAACTAAACATAGCAATCCGTATCTTTATGATACGAAATACCATCCAATATGTCAAAAATGTGATGCATATCAATGCAGGAACTGTGTTTACCGTAACAAAAAAGCAACGCTGGAAGTTAATGTGTCACCATCCTATCAGTGTAGAAAAAGCTATATTGAGCGTTATGTTACACAAAAATATCAATCAGATATCGAGTGGAATGGTGAACAAATGAAAGATACAATGTATTTGGATCCTATTTCCAATATAAGCGGAGTTGATAGTTCTCTTTATTCTTTTTATGTTCATTAGAATATATAAGACAGGAGTAGATGTGAGAAAAGTAATTGCTATTTTAACTGAAAGTGAGAAAGAAGAAATACTCGAGTTATATGAAAAAAAACAGGCAATGGAGAATTTACATAAAATAATTAGCATGGAAAAGGATCCGCTGCTATTTCAAACTCTTGAAAGGGATTATTTAGAGCTGATTGCTGATTACAATGCATGGTGGAATCAGCAATCAGATAAAAAAGGATGGGAAAAAGGTCATTTATTTGTTGATTTTTATTCGAGAGAGGTCGTAATGGATGAATAAATAGGATGGTGGGAAATGATGCATAAGAAAAAATACGGGACTGTTTTATTAATAATAACTTTTCTTAGTTTATTAATGGCATGCGGAAATGAAATTCAGCATATTACACCTGAAAGTTTGGACGATAATGTAGTTACAGAGCCTGAAAAGACCGTAATTGAAGAGCAACAAGATATAATAGAGGAAAATAATAGGTACAGTTATCTTACCGGATTGCCGATAGCTGAAGAAAAAAGGAATAAAAGGCCTATAGCGGTAATGTTAAGTAATATTGAAAGTGGATGTCCTCAATATGGAATTGATAAAGCGTCTATTATATATGAAGCACCGATAGAAACAAGAATAACTCGTTTAATGGGGATATTTGAAGATTGGGAGAGTATAAAAAAAATAGGATATATCCGGAGCAGCAGAGATTACTTTGTATATAGTGCAATGGAATATAATGCTATTTATTGTCACTTTGGACAAGCTACTCTTTATGTGGGAGAATTGCTTAATAGCGGAAGAGTGGATACTATAAGTGCCGCTGTTGCAGGAATTAATCATCCTGCTCAATACGCCTTTCATAGAACGGCTGAAAGAAAAGCGCCACATAATGTTATTGCTTCAGGCTCGGATATTTTGATGGATGTAGAGAAATTCGGCTATTCTTTAACTTATCATGAAAATTTTAAACCCAAATTTACTTTTATTTATGATAAGGATGAAGATATTTATAAAAATGAGACAGAAGTAAATGAGATTTATCCTGGTGGAATGTCTGTCAATGCGAGAAATGGTTATGGAAAGATCCAAGCATACTTTGAATATAAAGATGGTAAGTACTATCGCTATCAATATGGCGGGCCTCAAATTGATGAAGAAACTGGTAATCAATTATGTTATGACAATGTAATATTACAGTATTGTTATGGTGAGGTAAGGGATGAAAATGATTATCTTGCATTTAGCTGCCACGGAGATAATGGATATCCGGTGCAGGTATTTACTGATGGAAAAATGATAGAAGGTACTTGGTCACGTTTTAGCGATAATGATCCTGCTATTTATGTGGATAATAAAGGTGAGAATATTAAGTTGACTCCAGGAAAAACTTGGATTTGCATTATTTGGATGGAATATGCAGATGATGTAATCCTTAATTAGTCTTGTAAAGGATTAATAAAGTGGCTTATAAAAAAGAAAAAATAGTTTATAGATTTCTTTGCTCTTGTATTTTAAGACTGAGATTACAATTCGTATTACTTCTTTTTTTACTAATACTGGGATTGACCATATCAAGTATACAACCACTTTTATATGGGAAAATAATTGACACTGTAACATCTAATAATGTAACCCATTTTAATTTATTTCTTTTTACTTATTTTACAGTCATAATTCTTTCAAATATATTACATGTAACGGAAAGTTATTATGGTGAATGGATATCCTTTCGAATCTCTTCTAAAATGAAAAGTATATTATTCAAAAGGATAATTTTACTAAGATTTGCGGTAATACAAGGAATGGATAAGGGCAAACTGTTATCACGGTTAAATGGTGATATAGAAACCATTACTACATATATAATGAGTGTAATTACATCCATAATAACAATTTGTATGAATTCGGTTATTTCCCTTATATTTATATTTCAAATATCGGGTAGTTTGGCCAAAATTGCACTATTATTCATTCCATTATCTTTTTTTGCTAATTTCTATTTCAAAAAAAGATATAGAGCTCTTCAAGCAAAGAAAAGTAATTTTTATGATAGATATTATACATTTCAAATTAATACTTTGAATAATATTGTTTCTTTCCGTTCATATTCTACGATTTGCGGAAGTTTAATTATAAACTTTTCTTCTCTTCTTTTATTTTTTATTTCGGCAATGATGATATGGAAGAATGAATTTAGTTTAGGTAATTTAATATCTTTTCTGACATATATATCCTGTTTGAACAGGGAAGTAGAGCAAATACTAAATTTAAATATGGAATCACAAAAAGTTCAGGTTTGTATTAAACGTCTTAAAGATATAGAAAGTTTACCTTCTGAGATAGATCTTATTGATAATATGGAAACAATAAAGGCTGCCAATGAAAAAATGTTATTTGTTGATAATGTCTATTTTTCATATGTTAAGGAGAATTATGTATTAAATGGTTTTTCATTAGAAATTAATAAAAATGGTTTATACATCATGGTTGGAAAAAATGGATCAGGTAAAAGTACTTTTCTAAAATTATTAGTTAGATACTATGAGTATACAAGTGGACATATATGGATTGGTCATAAAAATCTTATGAATATATCTATTCCTGTTTTACGTAAATCAATTAAATATATTCCTAAAGAACCTTATATAATAAATGCCTCATTTTTAGATAATATCCGTTTTTTTTGTGATATAGAAAGTGATGAAGAAATCTATAAAGGATACAGAGCAGTCGGGCTTTCCGAGTATATTGAGTCACTTCAAGAAAAATATAATACAGTGCTGGGTGAAAATGGGATAACTTTGTCAAGTGGGCAGAAACAAAAAATTAGTATTGCCAGAGCAATTTTGAGCAGGGCTAATATATTGTTACTTGATGAAATTACGTCAGATTTAGATGGGAAGTCGGAGAGAGACATTAATTTAATTTTAAAAAAAGAGAGTAAAAACAGAATTATTATACATGCAACTCATCGAATTGCATCTGCCAAAGAAGGGACAGAAATTTTTGTTGTAGATAATGGAAAAATGGTAATAAGTGGAAGACATGAATTTTTACTTGCAAACTCTGAAGATTATCAACATCTTTTCAAATATACAAGGTAGAAACAATCCGATTTTGAAGGAAAGGAGGAATAGTATGTACGAAAGCAAATTACAGGAGCTACATGTAATGGATGAAATCCTCAAAGCAGATCCGCAATGTGCTGAACAAGCTTGTAAAGGATTGTGCACAGGGGCATGTCAATCAGCCTGCGGATACTCATGCCAGGCTGACTGTGCGGTGGTCGGAATGTGGTAACAAATAATGTGTTTTACAAAAAGGAGGAACAAAGTTATGTATGAAAGTAAATATGAAGAATTAGAAATTTATGACTTAATTCCTAAAGATGTTACTCAGTGTGCAACGGATGCATGTAAAAATCAATGTACGGGGATATGTATATCCCGGTGCCAGAATGCGTGTGAAAACACTTGTTCTTTTTCTGGATTTTGGTAATATGCTTGTGAGTGAGAATGTTGTGAAGCGATGAATTCGCAAATGATAAAAGATAACCTGTACATGTTGAAAAGAATGGAAGTATTTCATCCAGAAAGGATACTGGTAAATGAAAAAAAGAAATATCGTCGTAACAATTCTTACATTAGCCTTTATGTTTTCAATTCCGTGTTTTGCGGCAGAACCTAGGGTGCAAGTATGCTGTGATAAGATGAATAATGTTTATACCACACAAGATTTGCATATGAGGGTTGCAAATGGTGATTGTATGGTAACTGTTGTGAAAGAACAACGGTGTACAAATTGTGGTGCCAGCAGCCAATCGATACTAAGTAGATATCTTCACCCTTATCATGAATAGAGTATGTCACAAATAAGACACTGTGAATAGGTAATGGCAGAGGGGTGATTCCATTGGGCTAATTATGTTAAACGGATGTGTATTAAAACGTATTGATGTATTCAAAGATATTCTTAACTAATTTGATATAGAAAGAGGTTGATATTATATGAAAAAAAATAAATATAAAAAACTTGTTTTATCTGTTTTACTATCTGGGTTTTTAACTGCAATGTCGGGTATAAGTGTATTTGCAGCCGAAAAACCTGAAGTTCAAGATACAAATAATATCTATGTTCCTGGAGTAACCTCCGCGGAAGGTGTTATCGCCCAACCTAATTCCTTTGCCAGGGGAGAAAGTATAATGCATTATTCCACTGTATCACCAAGGTATGGTTTGGTAGCCAACTGCATTTTAAATGGAACGTGTTATAGTACATTATCAGGTTCTCAAGTATCGGCTAGCTATTCTGTTGTATCCACATTTTATCGTAAAGATGGGTATACATTAACATCGGGAACAAAGACAGGCTCAAGTACAAGCAGTTCTGCCTTTACCTGGAGTGAGGGAGATGATGGCGGAGTCAGAGTTAATTCCACAAGAACAGTAACTACTTGCTCGAAGCAGGGATATGTAACAGTGGATATTATAAATACAACCACCAATCCCAATTGAGTAATAATAAACATATAGTTATGGAGTATAGTAGTAAGGGAGTCATTTAAATCAAGTATAGCTGTAAACAATTGCTACAGTATGTATTGGATTGAAAGACTCCCTTTAATTAAGAAGAGGAAAAGAAGGAAGGGGTTATAATTATGAAAAAAAGTGTTCCATCTATTCTCTTATTTTTTTTACTTTTGACTTTATCAGGATGTGGAAAACAAAGGATTGACAGCAGTACTGCAAACAGCAATAAAGAAACGGATGTTCCCGAGATATATACAGAATTTAAGGAATCGTATGATGGTGAAATAAAAAGATTGGACGGATTTGAGGGCAAAACGTATTATAGTTATGGTTTATGGGGAGAGAACTCAGAGTACATGCATGATACTACTGTTTATTTGGAAAATAACATGCTGCACACTTTTCTTTCTTTCACGAATAATATGGGAAAACAGTTTAATTTTACTTTAGTTATTTTTGATAATTATAAGCAGATTGATTTTGAGGTGGATGGAAAATCAATGAGGCAGTGCACCGTGAATATTAAAAATGATACAGATATAAATATTCCCATTACAATATCTTCATTGGAGGAAGGAAAACATGATCTTGTATTTGCGCTTTTCCTGGATACTTATATGGAATTGACTGAGGAGGAGCGGTTGCAGACGGGGGGTACCGCGTTAAGGTGTCTGGCTGTTGTTGGAGGTAAGGAAGATTTCACTAATAAGTTTACTTACCAGGAATTTGATATGATAGAAGCGCGGACAAATGGAGTAGTAATTAACAAGTTTAACGAAAATGAATACTTTATAGAAGCAGGAAATCTCGACGGAGAGACGGAAAGCAGCGCGATTATTTTTATGGATAATTTTGAACAGATAAACCTTCTGAATACGCAGAGCTATCCATATGATCTTGTGAGTCTGGATTCGGGTAAAGAAATAATGATATCTTTGGAAGAGTATTTAAAAAAGATAAGCAAAGATAATAAACCCCATGAAATTTCGGCTATCTGTATCCGAAAAGCGGGAATTGACGGGGATATATATAAGGGCGGTGTGTTTTTTACACAGAGAATTCTGAGCGATACTTATACGGAATAAACCTGTAAGAGTTTGGATACCAGTTCCTCCCAAAGATCCTCCCAGTCATAGCAGGAATTTTCCAGCACAATCCCGGGCACAGGCAGGGAACGGATGATTTCCAGTTCCGCCTTCTGCCGTTCCTCCAGAACCCGGATCACGCCGTCAAATCCCCGGATGCCGTGCTTTTTTCCATAAGGGGTATTTTCCATATAACAGATAAAGCCGTCGATCCAGGAGTTGTCCCCGGACACCCGCTGCGCTGCGGCCCTGGCAACCGTCTCCTTCACATCGGACTGGGCGAGATAAACCAGGACGGGAGAGAGGGGAAGAACCGTCAGGAGGAGTTCCTGGAAATAACGTTTCATTGTTTCTATATCCGCAAGCCGGATAAGCATGAGTTCGTTTACCTGGTTTTGCAGAAAGGCACATTCAAATACCGTAACCGCATTCTTTTCTGCCGCCTCTTTGCCGAAGGAATACCATCTTTTGGAAAGGATTTCCCGGAAGCGGGGAAAAGGGATACGGCCGTCATATATTTCATGTTCCTCCATGGCCTTGAAAAAGGCAGGGGTGCCGGAAGGAACCTGCGTATAAGAGAGAATGGCAAAGCCGTCCTCCCTGCGGGTATTTGCTTCTATTTCATCCCGGAATGAGCGGAAAGGGGCGAGTACACGGTCCAGATCCCCTGCCGGAATATAGGCATTCCAGGCAAGATCGGCAGGATGATACCTGCCTTCCGTATATAAGTCTGCAGTAAGGCCGCGTCCGGTATAGTAAGCGGCGATCCTTTCGGCGAAGGTGGATTTCCCGGAACCGGGGATTCCTTCTACCAGTATCAGTTTTGATTTCATCATTCAGCAGTATCCTTTCCCTGGAAAGGGAGGCGGGACATCAGGAGATTTCCCGGTTTTATGGGGGTATGGCAGTACTACAGTGAACTACATAGTTTCTCTAATCTTTGGTAAGCGGAGGATAAGAAGGCGGCCGCGGATAAATCCTGATAGATCCGGCTTCTTTTATTCTGTCGGTTAAAATCCACCTCTAATGTGAGATAGGGGATATCCCTGCATTTCTTCAGCTTGTTTCCCAGTGCTTCCCAGTTGATATTCCCATCGTAGGGAAGCAGATGGGTATCCTCATCTCCCCAGTTGTCATCAAGATGGACCGCGAATAATTTGTCCCCGTACCGGGACAGGCAATCGGCCCCGGGATGGTTATAATTTTCGTGCCCGCTGTCATAACAAAAACCCAGACGGTCAGATTGCAGCTGTTCATATATGTGGTCAAGATGACAGATGCTGTCCATATTTTCGAGGGCAAGGTTAACCTGCCTGGTTTCGGCATGCTCCACAAGCTTTCGGATACGATCCATACCTATGGGAGTAACGGGAGGCCTTGTGGACAGACGGGTGACATGTATGACTGCCGTAGGGATCCCGTGCCGGCTGCAGTCATCAATGCAGGAAAACAGCTGATTCAGATAAGTGTCGCCATTTATGCCATCCAGCCACAGGTCGTTGGGGTTATTAAAAGGGGCGTGCGCGTAGTCAATATCCAGACCCAGCCGTCTTGCCGTCTCCGGCTGGCGGTTTTTATCTCCGAATTCATCGCCCCACCATAGGGAGGTGGCTTTAAAGCCTGCATCTTTTATAAGCGCCAGCCGCTCCTTAAGGGGTAACGGGTAGCTGAACCAGGAAAAAATACCGAAACCTTTCATGGGATTCCTTTCTTGCCGGGGAAATGGTAACAGTCCTCATAAGTCTGAGCTGTGTTTTGTTTGTTTCATTTTAGCATACAGCAGACAGGAATTCCAGGGAGTATGGCGGTATGATATATTTTTCCATTGATTGTACCGTATGGGATTGATTCTGTTAGTAAAGCAGCGGGAGAAATGGTACTATATAAGAAAAGGGAAAAGGGGGAGAAATATGCAGGAGAATTTGGAGAGTGTCAGAAGATGGTATCATACGCAGGAAAACTATGGATATATGCCCCGGGAGGTAGAAAAAGGATTAAAAATATGGGAAAAAAGTGTGGCAGAGAATTATTTTGTAAAAGGGTCACACATTCTGGATATTGGTTGTGGAGTGGGCAGGGAGGCATTTGCTTTATATGACTTAGGTTTTAGTATAACGGGAGTGGATATTTCCGCACCTATCCTGGAAGAGGCAGGCAGATATGCATCCCTGACAAAAAGGGATATTGAATTTTACCTGATAAACGGATTGGATCTGCCCTTTGGGGACAGGATATTTGACGTCATTATAATATGGTCACAGACATTCGGGCTTTTGTATGGGAATGAAAACCAAATGCATATGCTTCAGGAATGCAGGAGGGTTCTGAAGATAGGAGGTGTCCTCAGTTTTTCTGCCCATGATCAGGAATTTGTGGAGAAAAACTTTCCGCAGTATGTGGAGGGTAAGAAATTTTGGGCATACAAGGACTGCTGGTGGGAAATTTTTACAAAGAAAGAAATCATGGACTTGGCTCATAAGGCGGGATTTCATGTTTTGTGCTGCCGGGAAGGAGAGATTTACCGGCAGGAGGATGGGGTTGTTATTTATTGCGTGGTGCAAAAAAATAGGTAAGTGCCGGGACAGGCAGCGCTATAATAGGTAAAGGAGGAGAAGAAAGGTGGGGGAACATTTTAAATGTCTGTCTGCAGTATTTCCGATTATCATGCGGACAAAAAATGGGAAAAGGCAGGTTTTACTGCTCAGGAGGAAGAATACCGGCTATATGGATGGAATGTGGGATTTTGCCGGAAGCGGGCATGTGGAAGAAAACGAAACCGCCATGCAGGCCGCCGCCAGGGAATGCAAAGAAGAACTGGGTATAACAGTGAAGCAGAGCGATATCCGATTTGCGCATCTATCCCACAGGGTTGGTTTGAACGGGGCACGTACATATTATGATATATATTTTGTGATAGAAAGATATACTGGGGAAGCATATATTGCTGAACCGGACAAGTGTACGGGGCTGCAATGGTTTGATGTGGGGGAACTGCCAGGGGATTTTATCGGAATACGGAAACAGGCGTTAATGATGTATTTTGATTCAAAGTATTATAGCGAGGTAATGAATTCGTAACGGAAGCGCATTTGCTTTCCCAGATGGTAAAAACAGGTTGTAAATTTCTGGATTTTATGCAAGGCGGCAGCTGTCATCAGAGCAGGCAGGAACTAACGGGACTTCCGTTATTTTCTGTCTGCTTTTCCTTTTGTAAAAGGATCATTTAGACCCCAAAAGATGATTTTCAGTAACGGTACAACAGGTCTGCGCATTTACTGTGCAGACCGTAAGAAAACGTGGCGGAAACAGGCATCCTTCCCATTTTGCAGCGATTTCATTGGCGGGATGCGGTAACAGTTCAGAACTGTCTGAAATGTTACGCTTTTTAGGGACAGATTTAACAACAATGATGCATTTTACTGTTAATATATAGAAAAAAGGGTAACCGTGCCGTACGCTCCGGACCGTTACGAAAAGGGGGATGATAAATTGGTCAGAATAGCATTAATGGATGACGACGTCGAATTCCATGCAATGTTCAGTAAATACATCAGGCACTTTTTTCATAAAAAGAATACTCTTCATGAGCTGAGGCTTTATAACAGTCCGGAAACCCTTCGGTATGATTTGAAGGAGGGGAGGAAGTCCGATATTTATTTCCTTGCTATTGAAATGCCGCAGATGAATGATTTTGAACTGGCTAAGCTCATCCGGCTGGAGGTACCGTATTCTATGCTGGTATTCCTCACTTCTCATTTGGAATATGCGGCGGAGGGGTATGAGCTGCAGACGTTTGGCTATATACCCAAAAATCTGCTGGATGAAAAAATAGATGCCGCCCTGGAGTGTTTCCTCGCGGAAATGAATAAGCTGGCAGGAAAGGTGTATCTTATGGATACCAGTTCCTGGTTTGAACGTGTGGAATATGATGATATTATGTATATGTACAAGGATAAGAAAAACACTGTTTTTGTACTTTCTGACAGGCAGATATCCATCCGGAAGCCCTTGCGGGAGGTATTTGACGAACTGGATACGGACTGCTTTATGTACATAGATCGGGAATATGTGGTTAATATGAAACATATCATAAGGATCGTTGACAAAGAGCTGGCGCTTGGAAACGGTACCACCCTTCATATAGGACGTATTTACGTAAAAAAAGTGAAAAAGACAATTCTGCAATTGGGAAAGGACGGGATATGAGAGGACTGCAAACAACCTGCGATATGAAAGCCATATCCTGATTCTCTCTTCCGCCCTGGATGTAAATAATTTGGAAGAAGCCAGACAATATACACAGAAGTTACAGGAAGCCGGATTGTTTACATAATCATAAATGATAAGATGAAAAGGGCCGTTTACGTACAAAAAAGTACCGTTTAAGGGCGAACCCCCAAAATGGTTTCTTTTTCCGTATAATGTAAGTAAGAAAATACGTAAAGGTTAAGATATATCGGAACCGTTACAAAAATACCGGCAGGAGTGATATCGATGCATTATGCTATTATAAAAGAACTTCTTGAGAGTCAGTCTCCCTTATTCAAACGGGTAAACAAAGGGGATTATTCCAACGTATGCTATCTCGGGGCAAGGGATGAAGAACAGGGAACATATGATAAAAATTACACAAACCGTTTGCGGCTGGCCTATTTCCTCCTGTATGAACATATTGACAGTGAGGATATCATAAGAAATCTGTTCCTGGAAGAATTAAAAGACAGGGAAACAAACAGTTTTCAGGGAATCGGCCCTGTACTGGAGATATTGACCTGCCTGCTTGTGAAATATAACCAGGACGGGAATTACGACATCCTTTTTGAACGGGCTAAATCCGCCAATTTTGATTGTGCCTGCGGCTACGATCCTGATATAGAAATGTCGGAGGATATAAATGAATGCGATATATATGACTGTATTTCCATCGCAATCGATATGGGATATCCGGAAACAGCTGCCAGGCTTGTGGAATTATGGAAGAAAAGTGTAGTGGAATGGGACAAACGTAATTTTGAAAGGCTGATTACTTTTAATAAAGATAGCAAACGGGAATCGGAAAATGAGGAGCCGCTGAAAGCCCTGGTGGATACAGCCTATAAAAAAGGAACAAATTCCGACATCATAGGGGCCTGGAGAAACCTGATCCATTACTATATCCGGTTCGAAAGACCGGAACAGGCCTATAGCTGCTTTCAGCGCCTGATACGGGAAGGAGATCTGCCGAAAATTTATCATATCAGGCTTTTCGAATATATCCTGGAGGACTGTATGGAGCTTATCTGCCTGTACAGCGAAAAGGCGGGTGAGCTTTGGGCATGGGCCAGGCCTTTTGTCATAGAGCGTGCAGACGATATGTTCGGAAACCTTTATGAAAAAAGTATCCTGGCAGCAAAAGCAGTTAATGATGAATTTGTCCGGGAACTGGAACATCACTATCAATTATGGAAAGAACGGATGCAGTTATAGGAAATGGATTGCCGATTTCCATAATTTCCTCCATGCAAGTCCTGCCCGGTTATTTATATCGGGCGTACCGCCCTGTAGAAATGATTGTACAAACTGCCAGATTTCTGCGGTCAGTTTGTACAGTTTTTTTATGGCTAAACAGGTAATCAAAAACAGCTTTCAGGCGGAATAACCGGTATAAATATAGGAAGCAACGCAGAATATCATTTCAGAAAACAAGCATGCCAATTCAGGAATGCCGCTGAAATGTCTGCATATAATGGAAGGGGGAAGGGGAGCGCAGGACAAATGAATAATGTGAATATTATATAAATATAAAAAATAAAATGATAATTTATTGTATTATAATAATATTATTAAAAAACATTATATAAAAAATATAATTGTCAGATAATTAAGAATCCTCGATTTCCAGAGTTATTGACATATGCCATAAACAAGTGTAGACTACAGATAGGAATTCAAATGGAGGTGTAATCATTATGAAAATTGCAGTAACCTATGAAAACGGACAAGTATTCCAGCATTTCGGCCATTGTGAAAATTTCAAAATCTATACCGTGGAAGACGGAAAAGTAACGGATTCCCAGGTAGTCAGCGCTGTGGGAAGCGGCCATGGTGCGCTGGCAGGTTTCCTGAAGGAGAAAGGGGTGGATACCCTGATTTGCGGAGGAATCGGCGGAGGTGCCAGGACGGCTTTGGGAGTAATCGGAATCGACCTTTATCCGGGCGCAGCCGGAGATACGGATAAAAATGTGGCGGATCTGCTGGCCGGAACACTTTCCTACAATCCGGATACCATGTGCAGCCATCACCATGGTGACGGCCATAACTGCGGAAATCATTCCTGCGGAGAAAACAAGCATGGATGTGCAGGGAACCACTGAAACCGCAGTATACATGTAACTTTTACTTAGTACGCTACATTTCTGCACAGCACGTGAGAAAATGATTCAGAAGTGTCAAAGCCCTCTCTGAAAGCGAATTAGGATGGATTTTGGCAGGAATTGCGGAGGGACTGAACGTTACTAAAACAGATAAGAAACCCAACGGACGGCCGAAACAGAGCCGTCCGTTTTTATCGGATTCCTGCAAATACATAAATCGTTTCTGTTTTTCCCATGCCCGGTAACCATAAAGCCTCCTAAAAAGCCGTTTCCCCGAAATTCATGTTGAAAAACCCCCGTCTTTTTGCTACCATAGGGGATACCATACAAGCTTTGCAGGATGAGGCGGCAGGAGAAGAACAGCAGTCAGAGCGTGGACAGACAAGGATATGCCGGCGTGTGCATATGTATGAAACAAAAGATAAGACTGACTGCAGGAACGGAACCCGCCCGAGAGGCTCAGGTGCAGACGCGTTTCCGGCTGCAGGGAAAGGCAGCACCTATGAAAATAATGGAATTTATCAATGCCCACAGGGAGGATGAGGACTACTGCGAATGTCTCATCCATCCTGACGGGGAAGTGGATGAACCCCTCCCGTCCCATATAGGAAGACTGATTGAGATAGCGGGTGAGGATTCCGCAACCCTTAACGGGCAGATGGAAAAGAGCATGGAACCTCTTTTCTGGATGGTGGAATATACCGGATGCATGTCGGTATGGCAGACAAGAGTGGTAGCCCCTGCCCGGCCGACGAAAATCCAGGAGGATGTGCTGGAAATGCTCCATGACGCCGCTTTTCTTGCTCCGAAGTATTTATATGAAAAACCGGATGCCGCCTACGTATACAGCGTGGAAAAGGCGAGAATTGCCATTGCAGAGAAAAAGAAGCAGAAGGCAGAACAGGCGGCCGTGCGGGATAACGATTCCGCCGGTTTCCCTATTCAAAAAGACTAGTACTCCATCTGGCCAGAAACGTAACTGACAGTACTGTCAGTTGCGTTTCTGGCCGGACGGAGTACTAGAATGTATTTAAAATTTATTCCCGCAATCGGTTTGTCCCATGTACCGTGGAATTCATCCCAAATGCAATCAACGTAGCCCGCTGCGCCTCATGAATAGGGGACAAAATTCCACAAACTGTGACGCACATCTTGCAGAAAGCAATTCTTAAACACACTTTGATACCATGAATGATTGTTTTAACGTAACTGTTCAGTACCCTCACAGTTACTCTGCAAAAATCCATCCTAAATCGCCTTCGGCGATGGATTTTTGCACTCCTGAATCACTTTCTTACGGTCAGCGCAGTAAATGCGCTGACCTGCTGAACAGTTACGTTTTAACATCATACTAACGAAAAAGGAGATTTTCAGATGAAGCATACCGGTACCAAAATCATAGAAACCGATCGCCTTATCCTGCGCCCCTTCCGCGTGGAAGACGCCCAGGCAATGTATGAAAACTGGGCATCCGATTCCGAAGTTACCCGGTTCCTGACCTGGCCCGCTCACGGAAGCCCGGAAGTGACCAGAGAAATCCTGGCAAGCTGGGTCGCTCAGTATACCGAAAACAACTACTACCATTGGGCCATAGTCCTGAAAGAGAACGGGGATCAGCCCATTGGAAGCATCGGAGCGGTAGAACAGAAGGAAGCCACAGAAATGGTACACATCGGTTACTGCATCGGCCGCAGATGGTGGCGCAGGGGAATAACCTCCGAAGCCCTGCAGGCCCTGATCCGCTTTTTTATGGAAGAAGTGGGTGTGAACCGGGTGGAGGCCAGGCATGATTCCAATAACCCCAATTCCGGGAAAGTCATGGAAAAATGCGGCATGAGGCAGGAAGGCATCCTGCGCCAGGCCGACCGGAACAATCAGGGAATCTGTGACAGCTGTATGCACGCCATCCTGGCGGAAGACTATTTCAGCCCGCGGGTATAAAACCGGTTTTTCAGGAAAAGCCCTGGTACGAAACCGTATTATTCCGCCCGGCTGCGGCCTCTGCAAACCTTTACAACCCACCCTCAATCGGATATACTGTTAAAGGTAAGCGGCAAAGTTTCCCTTCTTTTCATAAAGAAAGGAACATAAACTTACCCAGAGAAAAAGATTCAGACACAAAAAAGAGGATAGGAAAAGAATGTCAGATAACGAACAGGATCGCAAAGACAAAACCGCCGGCACCTCCTCCCCGCCGGAACCGGGAGAAGAGATCCGTCTGCCGGAGACTGCTTCCGGGGCGCCGAGCAAGGATATTGACTTCATCAAAGAAAAAGTGAAGGAACGCCCTGTCAATAAAAGAAAGCTGCTCAAGCGAACCATTATCACCGCGTCTATGGCTGTAATTTTCGGTCTTATCGCTTGCTTTACATTTCTGGTGCTGGAGCCTGTTTTCAGCAACTGGCTGTATCCGGAAGAGGATCCCGCCCCCGTACAGCTCCAGGAGGAAGCTGCAAACGAAGAAATGCTTCCCGAGGATATGGTTCTGGAAACGGAAAGCGAAGAGGAAAAGGAGAGCACACCCGTCACCTCCACCGTGGTCCAGAAAATAGATATGAGCGTTTCCGATTACCAGAAGCTGTACAGCAACCTGTATAAGCTGGTACAGGACGCCGCCAAATCCATGGTGACCGTAACCGGCGTGGTTTCCGATGTGGATTGGTTTAACAATACGTTTGAAAATAAAGGCCAGACCGCAGGCCTGATCGTAGCCGATAACGGAAAGGAACTCATGATCCTTACGGAAAAAGAAACGGTGGAACAGGCAGAAAAGGTACACGTCACCTTCTGTGACAACACCCAGGTGACCGCCGCCCTGAAACAGGCCGATCCCACCACAGGCCTGGCTGTTATCAGCGTAAACCTCGCTGATATCGGAGAGGATACCAAAGAAATCATCAAAGCAGCGAAGCTGGGCAGCTCCAACAGCGGAAGCGGCCTTCTTGCCACTCCGGTCATCGCCCTCGGCCGCCCCATGGGAAACGTTAATTCCGTAGCCTACGGAATGATTACCTCCATGGATACGGTACTGAACCTGACCGACGGCAATTACCGCCTGCTCACCACCGATATCTACGGAAGCACCAGCGGCAGCGGCGTGATTATAAACCTGAACGGACAGGTGCTCGGCATCATCAGCCAGCGCAACAACAGCAGCGACGCCAAGAACCTTGTTTCCGCACTGGGAATCAGCGATTTAAAAAACAATATTGAAAAATTGTCCAACGGCCAGGCCATGGCTGCCCTGGGCATATACGGCACCGATGTACCGGAGGAAATCCAGGAATCCCAGGGAGTACCCGCCGGCGCCTACGTAACCGGCATTGTGATGGATTCCCCCGCTATGGTAGCGGGTATACAGAGCGGAGATGTCATTGTGAAAATGGGCACCGAAGAAATCACCTCCTTCCAGGAATACAACAAAGAAATGATGAGCCTTGTGCCGGACTCCCAGATTACCATCACCGTGATGCGACAGGTACAGGACGAATACCAGGAAATGGCAGTGGATGTTATCCTGGATACCTTACATTAAGAGGAGCCTGCGGGCGGATTGGAGAAAACATGAAATACATTAAGGACTACAAAGAAGGCGACAGAGTATTTGACATTTACCTCTGTAAACATAAACAGTCGGCTGTCACCAAAAACGGCAAACCCTACGACAACGTAATCCTCCAGGATAAAACCGGAACCATTGACGCCAAAATATGGGATCCCAACAGCGCCGGCATTGCCGAATTCGATTCCCTGGACTACGTCGAAGTATACGGCGACGTAAACAGCTTCCAGGGTGCCCTCCAGGTCAGCGTAAAAAGAATCCGCCTTTGCCAGGAGGGAGAATACGACCCTGCCGACTACCTCCCCGTAAGCACCAAAAACATCGACGACATGTACAAACAACTCCTGGGCTTCATCGGAGGCATCGAAAACCAGTACTTAAAGAAGCTTCTGGAAAGCTTCTTTGTGGAAGACGAAACCTTTATCAAAGCCTTCCGCATGTCCTCCGCCGCCAAGACCGTACACCACGGCTTTGTGGGCGGCCTCTTGGAGCATACATTAGGCGTAACCAGACTTTGCGAATACTACTGCACCGCCTACCCTGTACTGAAAAAGGACCTCCTCATCACAGCCGCCATCTGCCACGATATCGGCAAGACCAGGGAGATCTCCCTTTTCCCCGAAAATGACTATACCGATGACGGACAGCTTCTGGGCCATATCGTTATGGGAACCGAAATGATAGGACAGAAAGCCCGTACCATTCCCGGCTTCCCGCCGGTTCTGGAAGCCGAGCTCAAGCACTGCATTCTGGCACACCATGGCGAATACGAATACGGATCCCCCAAAAAACCCGCCATTATAGAAGCTGCGGCCCTGAATTTTGCCGATAACACAGATGCCAAGATGGAAACCTTCATGGAGGCCCTTCAGAATGCCAAAGATGCCGGATGGCTGGGCTATAACCGCCTCTTTGAATCCAATATCAGGATGACACGGATGGAGTAAACACATATGGATATCAAGAAAAATGACATTTTCACAGTGCAGATAACCGATACCGGAACGGAAGGAGAAGGCATCGGTAAAATTGCGGGCTTTACTCTCTTTGTTAAAGATGCGGTCATTGGAGATACGGTACAGGTAAAGGTCATGAAAGCGAAGAAAAACTATGCCTATGCAAAGCTGGAGAAGGTACTTGTACCTTCTCCTTTTCGCGTCCAGCCCCCCTGCGCCTTCCACCGCCAATGCGGCGGCTGCCAGCTGCAGTCCCTTTCCTATGAAAAACAGCTGGAATTCAAACAGAATAAAATCAGGAACAACCTGGTGCGGATCGGCGGTTTTGATCCGGAAAAAATCGACGCCTGTATGGAGCCGATTATTGGAATGGAGGATCCCTGGCATTACCGGAATAAGGCCCAGTTTCCCTTCGGGTATGATAAGGAAGGAAACGTGGTGACCGGTTTTTACGCAGGACGGACCCATACCATTATTCCCAATACGGACTGCGCGCTGGGGGTGAAGGAAAATAAGGAAATTCTGGAGATTATCCTTGCGTATATGAAGAAATATGCTGTGTCTGCGTATGAGGAGACAACCGGGAAAGGACTGGTAAGACATGTATTGATCCGGAAGGGTTTTGCCAGCGGACAGATTATGGTCTGCCTGATTCTAAATGGGAAAAAGCTGCCGGAAGAGCAATGGCTTGCAGAAGAATTATGGAAAATACCGGGTATGACAAGCGTGTCCGTGAATGTGAATACAGAGCGGACGAATGTGATTATGGGGAAGAAGGTCCGGGTTCTTAAAGGAGAAGAGAAGATTGAGGATGCTATCGGGGACGTGGTTTTCCGGATATCCCCGCTGTCTTTTTACCAGGTGAACCCGGTACAGACGCGGAAGCTGTACGGACAGGCCTTGGAGTATGCAGGGCTGACAGGGGAAGAGACGGTTTGGGATCTGTATTGCGGGATTGGGACGATTTCGTTATTTCTGGCGCAGAAGGCTAAAAAGGTGTATGGGGTGGAGATTGTACCGGAGGCTATTGCGGACGCGAAGGAGAATGCGGTCAGGAATGGGATAACGAATGCGGAATTTTTCGTGGGGAAGGCGGAAGAGGTGCTGCCTCAGATGTATGAGGAAGAAGGGGTTTATGCGGATGTGATCGTGGTGGATCCGCCGCGGAAAGGGTGCGATGAGAAGTGTTTGGAAACGATGGTGCGGATGCGGCCGGAGAGGATTGTGTATGTGAGCTGTGATTCGGCTACGTTGGCTCGGGATTTGAGGTATTTGGGGGGGATGGGGTATGAGATTGGGAAGTGGAGAGGGTACGATATGTTTCCGGGGACTGGGCATGTGGAAACCGCTTGCCTTCTCGTGCGGAAACCTTGATTCTAGGCGGGTTTGGGGGATTATATGGAGAAAATGGAGTTGTGTTTTTGTGGAAGGTGATATGGATAAGTTTCCGCAGATAGGGGGACGGGGATAACGCCGTATGAGTATAAAAGATGGGGGTTGTTTTGCAAAAATGAACTATATGGCAAAACCCATACTTTTTGGCAAAACAAGATTATTAGTTAAATATTATTGTGATTTCCTATATATGTACTTTATTTTAATTTAGGAAGAAAGTGGAGAAATATATGAAAGTCTGGATTGAGATGAGTCGGGATATAGAACATGGTGGCGATGCATGGGGATTTACTCGATGTATATGGGCGCCGACGTACAAGAAGGGTAAAAGCATAAATAAGTCGTGGCTATTTTGGGATAATGTAAATAAGGTGAAATCGGGTGACTTTATTCTTCATCTTAGAGGTAAAGGAAAAGAGGCAGAAATTGTCGGGTATTCTATTGCCAAAACAGATGGCTATAGGACTGAAGAATGCCCGCCTATTGCTGGTGAATGGGCTTATTGCAATAGTTTTTATAGAGCAATTCTAACTGATTATTTGAAATTTGAAAACTCTATTAATCTTTACAGGTTGTTTTTTGATAAAGAATTAGAGTTGAAAGATTACTACGAGAAAAAAAGCAAACCTAAGAATTTATTTTTTACTATACAATCGGGTAGATTGCAATGCTTAAATGGTGGATATCTTTCAGAAGTTGATGAAGCTTTATTGGAAATAATATTAGATGGTACAGAAAAGTTTAATAATGAGTCTGTGCCCATTGGTGTGTCTGTTTCGGCATCTACAACCTTAAAAAAAATTAAAGTACGGGTAGGGCATGAGCGCTTTGCAACAAATGTGAAAAATAATTATAACAATCAGTGCTGTTTTCCGGGATGTAAGATCGCTGACAAAGAGTTTTTGGTTGCTTCTCATATTGCAAGGTGGGCTGATAACAGCGAGAAGCGTGGAAATACTTCAAATGGACTATGTTTTTGCCCTATTCATGATAAAGCATTTGAATTAGGATACTTTTCACTGGATGACAATTTCAGAGTATTTGTAGAAAGGAAAATTGACCATAGTCAAATATTTAAGGAATACATTTCAAAATTTATAGGTTTACCAATATCCAAAGGTTATATTGAACCAGATCGTGAGGCTTTAAAAGAGCATAGAAAAAGATGTAATATTTCAAAGCAGGATTGTTAATTATTACATATCAAATAAATTTACATAAAATTCAATAGAACTAAAATGTGTAAGTTATATCTGCCAAGCGAAGAAGAGTTGTTGTAGGTACTGTAGAGGGTATCAAGTATTAGAATTATGATAAAGAAAAACGTAAAAAGCATTGAATTTTTGCTGGAAGGTTATTGAAAGGGGTAAACTCTGCTTTAAAGGGGTGATTTCTGTTCAAAGGGGGTAAAAGGGGTAAAATTGACGAAGAAATTTACCCCAACTGTATGTTATGAAAATACCTTTGCCATGTAGTATAAAGGATACCTTTCACCGCATTATGAAATAATTGTTAAACTATGCAAAATATAGGAATCCTATAAAGGACGAGAGAAAGTACTGTGAAAATAATAAAGAATTGTATTCAATGCAAAGCATGTGGAGAGATGGTTGAATCAAAATCTAGGCATGCTTTCTTGACCTGTTCTTATGGGGGGGGGGTAGTGTTGATAGAGGATTGGAGTATCTCTGGTGGGTATCGGAAACAAGGGCTGATTTTACAGAAATGTTGTAATTTGATGAATATTAGTTTTTACTGTTTGTGTTAAAAGCGGAGTAAGATGCCCAACGCAAAATCAATACGCGCAGATACTGAAAAATAATAGAGGGAACTTAAAAGGCAGAACTTTATATTGCAGAAAGTCTTATCGGACGATGTATTAGCTCTGTTAATTTTATAGAAAAAAGCAACCAGATTAATAGTGAATTGGAAGGAATATAGTGTAGACTATTTATTAAAATAGTAAAAGCCATATGAACAGGAAATCGGGTAGACAGTATTTCAGAGAGTGCTGATGCTAATGCAATGCCAAGAAATTATGAAGTGACATGATATTTGTAAACTACAGTAATTTTTTAGGAAATATGTAAGAAAAGGGCGGAATTTTGGTAATCGTACTAGAAAAAGCAGAGTTGGTTTTCCCAAATTTCTGCCTTTTTAGAGGAAATTAGCGGATATAGAATTAAATGGACACTGGGATTTTATGAAATTAAGTCAGACTTTCGGTCACACAAAGGGTACATTTTGGTTATTGGTAAAATCCTTGTCAGGGAGAAGTGCAAAGGGGATACTTTGTTGTAGATAAGATACACTACGGATTTTCAAACGAGGAAGTGTCTGCAGAATGTGGAGGAAATCCAGCAGTATTATATAGAGTATGATAAAGAAGGGAAATATACATGTCAAAAGTATAAAGTAGTAGATACAATAATTTTTGAAAATGAGGAATTTGAGAGGTTTAAGAGCGGATTTTGTCAAGCATGTGATTTTTTAAAAGAAATTAAAGTAAGATTGTATTTTTCTAACGAAGGAGAGTATCTTTGTTTAGCAATCACAAATGATAATAGTAATGATATAATTTGGGTTTGTTCATTTCAGTATCCATATCTGAAATTTGTAGTAATTGTAAGGAGAGACAGCATTGAAGAAAAATATATTGATATTTTTGCGAGATGTGGAGGACTCTCTTTAGGCTTGTATAATGCAGGATGGAAGGGAGTTTTTGTTGTTAAAAAAATGAAGATGCCCTCTCAATATTAAAAATTATTTTGATTGATAATTTGAAACATTTTTAATGGATATATTGGTTTGAAGAAGAAAATAATGATTTTAATGAGTTATTAAAAACTTATAAATCAGTCTTGATAAAGTTATATTAATTAGCTGACATAGAGAGAAATTCAACAGAAATAATCAATGAGATTAACATTATGTATATAATTTAAGACATGGAGTAAGTGATGAATAAAGAAGTCGCCAAAGGTTAAAAATAAAGGAGGTTCGGGATATTCCTTACTGAGGCAGTCTGCTGGAATCCATGTTTGAATTCTGTGACAATAGTTCTGAACACTGGTTTTTGGTATGTGTAATAAGAGAACAGCGTTATACTTTTGGTGTAATAAGGGAAATGTTGTCAGACCTTTGGGCGGGCTACTTTTTGCTTCCCTCTTATACCGTATTGAGTCTCTTCTCAGCCTGCTCAACTTCTGTGTAATATTGTTCTCGTCCACACCTATAAGGGCAGCATATATGCGGATAGGTTTTTCTCCCATACAAACGATAATAAAAGCACCTGTCCATTCTGTTTTTTGTAAGAACCTCGCGTACCCAGTAGTAGATTGCTTTGTAGCTTTTATATTCTTCGTTACAATCAAACTCATCTTTGCGGAAAAGTTGTTAGTAACCTCGGACATTTGAGACTCGGATGTATAGGAATCTTCCTCGCCGTCATCGGCAGCCAACTGCGCTTTGGAATTGCTGCGGCGTCTGTCGAACGTGTGCAAGTTGTTGTATACGTGACAGTGGTACAGGACGTCAATCGCCTCCTGAATCTTCAACTCTTTCTCGCTGTTGGAAAGCCCTTTGCCTTCAGGGGACAGGCTTACCCACAGTAGTTTTTGTTGCTTTTACGTCCGGTTCAAGAGTCTGGACCGTTTTATCATAAAGAATTCTTGATTTTATGAAAAATCTACTGTTCGTTTGTGAAAAAATTAGAATTTTCTCGTTAGTTAGCTAAAAAAGGCAATAGATATTTAACTGCAGCCCTGAAGGAGTATCCTGTATTTCAGTCTCCTTATCTAGTAGGCAGCTGCAGTTATAAATTTTCTTGCCATTAGCACTTATCGTCCGGGCCATTGACAGGTTAGCCTGGGATTAGCTCTGGTGGTGTTCTTATCGCCTTGAATAAATCTTTCTAAGTTAAAAAATGTCCGAAATGCGAAAAATAATTCGAGAAACGGATACCTATATGCTATAATGTTTACAGTGCGTTTTGCGCCCGGCATCAATTCATCCCTAACGCTGATGCTTTTATAAAAATTGGGGTCATTGGAGAAGATTTGTTACACCGTGGTAAAACGTAGTATAAAATCCGAGAGAGAATGAGAAACATTCATTGGGTTTAATAGATTTTTCATTGATAAAAACTCGAATATCTGACAGTGTGGAGGTAACCAGCTTTTATCAGGATTTGGCTGCTATGATTATTGATGCCACCGAGGATGATTAAGATACGTCAAAGGAACCATCGTCAAAGCTGACAAAAGAAAACACACTCCGCATATATGTAAAACTCGATATTGCGAAGAAACTAGCTGCTTTATAGATGTTATTCGCCGGGTAGCAGGGCTAGTGACCAATGAGTCATGCGATATATTCGATTGGTGATAATAAGAGTCTGTATAAAGAGCTTTTTGGTGTTAAAAATTCAGACTGACCATAAGCAAAGTATACGCCTCTTGGCTGGTATACCGCTTGAAAAAGAAATCATTGGTACCATATCGAAAATAAAGAACTTAAAAGAGGATAGAAGGTATCAGTTTACACTTGACTTGGTTTGCGGGCAAATGAAATATAAGGAGAATCTAGCGATTATCCGTAATTTGGAATTTGCAAACTGGCGATGTAGATGGAGGAGGCTGAAAAAGGCTGAAAAAGGCCATTCCGATGCAGTTGTGACCGATTGGCAGGAGTTATTCCTTGGCGTCAATTTGAGAAAGCCATACGGGGCTGAACGCTACCATCAGATACTTGCCCAAATATTGAATGCGCAGATTGAAGATGAGAAGGTTACGATTGAAGGAAAATTTCTGCGCTACAGCAACAGTTAGATGGAATCAATGCTCAAATAAAGCAACTTGGCTGTGTGGGAAATATAACACGGGAATTCCTTGATAGGCGTTCGGTGCTCAAAGATGAAATCGATGCTCTTAAGAATCAAAATCAAGCATTTCTTACATAAAATAAACTGCATCCAAGGCTGATGCCAATGCTATATTGAAGCGCAGCATTGAGGATACCCTGAACTTTAAGATGAACGAATTCAATGATTCGCTCTTTACAAGAAAGAAGCCGCCGTCTGTACAATTTCAACGCATATAACAAATACAAATTTGAATTGCCAGATAATACCGGTACTGCATTGAATTACAAAGGAATGATTGTTTGCATTCTGTTGTTGTCTCTGGCGCATGACTCTTTGCTTTTCAAGAATATCGGAAAGGATATCGAGGAAGGCATCATCTGTATTTACAACAGTACCAAAATGCAAATATTTATCGTTTACGATTAATAAGGAGATTTCAGACCTGAAACTTTAAAAATTTTTGAAGATAATTGTGTATTAAGACGGTCAACTAATAACTGCGAATTATATGGAAGGTCATGGGATACGGAGGGATAAAACAAAATGAAGATGAGTTATAACAAGCTGTGGAAGCTACTGGTTGATAGCAGATGAAAAAGTCTGATTTGCGAAAGAAAGCAGTAATCAGCTCTTCTTTACTCATAAAGCTCACCAAAGACGAAAATGTAACAACAGAAGTTCTTTCAAAAAAATGTCAGGAATTGAAATGTGATGTTTTTAACATCATAGAATTTATACCTGATACGGTGCTGGAAAAACGGAAGAGGCAGGCGAGGGAGACACACAGCACCCTCTATCTAATAAAGAATGACGAGGAAACTATATGCCAAAGATAGATGAGCAATATAGCTACAATTTCATTGACCTTTTTGCGGGAGCTGGCGGGCTTTCGGAAGGGTTTCTTCAGGCTGGTTTTAAGCCTGTCGCCCATGTCGAGATGAATGAATTTGCGGCTAAAACGCTTGAAACGAGAAGTGCTTACTACTATTTGAAAGGCACAGACAATATCGGTTTATATAAAAAATACATGTCCGGGAAAATCTCCCGTGACGATTTTATGAAGCAGATTCCGGCTTCAATTACAAAAAACATAATAAATGTAACAATGTCGGATGAGACCTTGCCATCAATTTTCAAAACCATTGACGGGATAATAAAAATTCGAGGCATCTCAAAGATAGACGTTATTGTGGGCGGTCCGCCTTGCCAAGCATATTCACTTGTTGGAAGAGCGCAAAGCAGCCATATGGAAGTACCAATGGCGGAAGACCCGCGCAATTACTTGTATAAGCTGTATGCTCGGTTCTTAAAACGCTATCATCCTCGTATGTTTGTTTTTGAGAATGTTACGGGAATAGAATCTGCCAATGGTGGAGCAACTTGGAAGAACATTCAGAAATACTTAAAGCGTGTCGGATATGAAATTGAGTGCAGAGAGCAGAATGCTCATACATTTGGCGTTCTTCAAAACAGACGACGTATGATAGTTGTAGGATGGTTAAAGAAAAGCGGACTGAAATATCCTGATTTCCTTGAAATTAAAACAGACGCTGTTGTTAATGACCTTTTTTTCGATTTGCCGAAGCTGTATCCAGGCGAGAGTTCTGATAAATACGCAAAAGAGAAAGCTAGCAGCTATGTGACAGAATCTGGCATCAGGACAAAAGATGATGTGCTGACGCATCATAATTGTCGACCGAATCTGGAACGTGACATAAAGATATACAGGCGAGCAGTTGAACTGTGGAACGATGGTCATAAGCGCCTGAACTACAATGACCTTCCGGCTGAATTGAAGACCCATAAAAATAGACATTCATTTACTGACAGGTTTAAGGTGGTTGAAGGAGACGAGGTGTGTTGCCATACCATTCTGGCACATCTTTCAAAAGATGGTCATTATTTCATTCATCCAGACATTGAACAAAATCGATCCATTACAGTCCGCGAGGCGGCAAGAATACAGTCTTTCCCGGACAGCTATTTTTTCGAGGGATCGCGCACGTCACAGTTCGTTCAGATAGGAAACGCTGTACCTCCGATGATGGCTAAAGGGATAGCAATGGGGATTTTTGAGCAACTTTACAAAGGAGATTCAGATGGAAGGTAACCTGCTGCTTGAACAATTCAGCAGATATAAAAAGCTGGAACTTGAGGTTTCTCCGTTCCATTTCCTTTTGGATGCAAATATAGAAATGAATCCTCATCAGATTAATGCATTTTGTGTCGCTATCCAGGCATTAAAAACGGGCGGCATCGTATTGGCTGATGAGGTCGGACTTGGGAAAACCATTGAAGCTGGACTTGTGCTGAGATATGTGCTTGAGTCAGGAGCAAAACGAGTATTGATTGCTCTTCCGGCCTCCTTAAGAAAACAGTGGGAAATGGAACTTGAGGATAAATTTGGCTTGGAGTCAGTAATTCTTGACAGACTCACGGTAGAAAAAGACAGTGCGGATTGGCGTAAAAGGTTCACGGATAACAAATCCGTCAGAATCGTGCTTACCTCTTATGATTATTCATCCAAACTGATGAAACGCTTCCCGGAGGTTAAATGGGATTTCATTATCATCGATGAGGCGCACAACCTCAGAAACGTATTTCATGGAACCAAACGCGCAAAGAACCTGTATGAACTAACAAAAGGCATACCAAAGATTCTGCTGACTGCTACACCGCTCCAAAATTCGCTGACAGATCTTCATGGACTGGTTTCCTTTATTGATCAGAGGATTTTTGGCAGTGAGAAGGTTTTTAACAAACGCTACATCGAAGGACAAGATTACTCTGACTTAAGGCGTGAACTGTCACCGGTCATTTACAGGACACTTCGCAAGGATGTGGCAAAATACATGCACTTCAAAAAGAGAATCTGCAAAACGGTGGATTTTACTCTCTCGCAGGATGAGATCGAATTATATCAGCGGGTAAACGACTTTTTAAAGCGGGAACTGCTGTACTCCATTCCAACATCGAACCGTGAGCTGCTCATCCTTGTCATAAGAAAATTGCTTGCTTCTTCGAGTTTCGCGTTGATCGAGACCTTCGAGATTTTGAAGAAGAGACTTGAAAAGTTATATGAAGGCAGCAAGTCGGCAAACGCACAGGAGGGTTTTGAATTTTTCTGGAGCTATGTCGAAGATGAAATCGATGAGTCTGATTTTGAAAAGACCGAGGACGAAGATACCATTGTTCAGAAACAATTTATACAGGCGGAACTCGATGAGGTAAACATTATCATTGATGTGGCGAATCGTATCAAAACAAACGCAAAAGTTAATGCGTTGAAGACCGCCATACAAATAGCGTTTGCTTATCAGCGAGAGCAAGATATCCCCCAGAAGATTGTAATCTTTACGGAGTCAAAACGTACTCAGAAGTACATAGCCGCTGAACTTCGTAAGACGGGATTTGAAGATGAGGATATCCTTCTTTTCAACGGAGATTTTGACGATGTCTTGTCAAAAGCGATTTTTAGAACGTGGCAGGTTAAGAATTTCGGCAAGACAAACTATGGTCGCAGCGTGGAATATAAACATGCCATCGTAGATTTCTTCCGGCACAATGCAAAGATTTTGATCTGTACGGATGCCGGTTCCGAAGGTTTGAACTTGCAATTCTGCAATACGGTTATTAACTACGACCTGCCGTGGAATCCGATGAAGATTGAGCAGCGCATAGGTCGTTGCCATCGTTATGGCCAGGATCATGACGTTGTAGCAATCAATTTACTGAATACGCAGAATTCCGCCGACCAGCGAGTCTACGATATTCTTTCAAAGAAGTTTGAATTGTTCGAGGGCGTTTTCGGAGCTTCAGACATTGCGCTCGGTGTATTGGAGTCTGGTACCAGTTTTGAAAAAATGGTATTGCAGATTTATCAGACCTGCGACAGCACGGCGGAATTCAAGATGGCATTTGATAAATTAGATCGGAAGCTGAACGCAAAGAGGGATAAGAATGCAAGGGAACTCCGCACCCTTTTGCTCGCGGAAAGTAGTGGAGCAAAGGAACAGGCTCTTGTTACGACAAAGTTGGACATTGCAAGATATTTGCATGATGTGGAATACTGGAGTGCCTTTGACGAGCAGGAGGTGGACGGAGGTCTTCACTACTGGAAAGTTGATAATTGGGGAGAACGGGTCCTCGGCTTACACGGAAACCTGTTTATCGGGGCCTTCTGCGACTCATCAAAACTCCTCTTCTCGGTATTGCTTATTTGCGATGAAAAAGGCGCCTGCATAGATTTTGATGAGGCGGACATTGTCCCAAAACTTGAGCAAATCAATGATATGGATGTGCGGTATTTTACACCTAGCGAATCGGAGGTAAAACTATACCAGCGCGTCTATGATAACTTGGCCATCGAGATGGTTAAACGTTATCAGGAACAGTCGGAACCAATCAAGGCGTATAACCGCAGGAAGATTGAAAACTGGGAGCGCATTCAAATGGAGCAGCTGATAGCAACATATCAGGAAATGGATGCGGAGATCGGTGTACTGAAAGAACAGGAACGAGCCTCGGATAATTTTTACGAAAAGATAGACATACGGAAAAAGATTATTGAGAAGTCTAGGGAACTTGAGAAGCTTCAAGAGTCCTTTCATGAGAATGTTACCAGATTTAAGACTGAGGGTGAACAGGAAATCGCAGAATTTGAAAAACAGTTTGATATTAACCCTATTCTATTGGTTAACATCGTGCTGAAGTTTTAGGAGGGATTATTATGCAGAAGTCAGCAAAACTCGAGTTAACTTGGGTCGGTAAATATGACGATAAGGTCATTGAACCGAGAATCTTAATGGAAGATACAGAAAAGTCTTATGGCGATCCATCAAGTGAAAATATGCTTATTCATGGAGATAACCTTATTGCATTACAAGCACTTCAACAAGATTATGCAGGAAGAATAACATGCATATATATTGATCCACCATATAACACAGGAAGTGCTTTTGAGTATTATGACGACAATCTTGAGCATAGCATTTGGCTTTCGCTCATGAAACAGCGTCTCGTCCTTCTTAGAGAACTTTTAAATGATGAGGGATTTTTGTGTTGTCATATTGACGATTCTGAAAGCCACTATGTTAAGGTCCTTCTTGACGAAATCTTTGGAAGGTCTAATTACTTGACCACATTGTATGTTCGAGTGAGATATCCTGACAAAACATTGAAGTCCGACATGGATTTTCACAAGGAAATCGAGCAGGTTTTGGTATACCGAAAAGGTTTCGGTGCAACTCCAAATTTTGATTACGATGATGTGGGTTTTGAAAAATTCATAACCTCACTGTCGATCAGACCACAGACGGAACAGGAGCCATCCGGGAAATGACCCTTAAGGAAATCCGTTCCCTGGATGCGGGCTGCAGGTTCCATGAGGAATACAGAGGGGAGAAAGTGCCTTTGTTTGAGGAATTCCTGGAACTCACCAAAGAATATCCGGACATGCTGTATGATTTTGAATTAAAGGAGTATCCTGTTGCCGGAAATGAAAGGCGGGCTTATGAGACGGCGGATCGTGTGACAGCGCTGATTGAAGAATATGGATTAGGGGATAAATGCGTTCTGAATGCTTTCAGCGCCGTGCTTCTTCAGTATATCCACGACAAATATGACGGGCGTTACAGGCTGCATGGATATTATCCAAAATCCCTTCTGGGGGAATCCCAAAACAGGGATCCTTATGACATTCTGTACTGCGCCTGTGTATGCGAAGATTTTACAAGGGAAACTTTTGACCGCCTGAAACAAAGAGGAATCGACACCTGGGCCGGGACACGGTTTAACAACAGGGAGATGCTGGAGCTGGCCCGCCGCTGCGGCGCCACGCTGATTACCTGCGATAACCCCAAGGAAGTCAGGGAAACTCTGCGGGAAATGGGACTCCATACATAAAAGAAGAAAGCTTCCTGCCGGATATTTGGTGTGTGCTCTGCCAAAAAGGCTGCCGCCTGCCATATAGCCAACAGGAGGTTTTTCTTTTACTTATTAGTTGCGCAGAATCTGTTTTTGATCTATAATTAAAATACTTTTAAAAAGTAATATAACGGAGGTCGCTTTATGGCAAGTACGATTACAGTCAGGGATATGAACCAGGAGATTGTGAGAAGCTGCATGAAGGGGATGGGGCCTGTGAGCAAGAGCAGCCTTGCCCGGAAAACCGGACTGAGCTTCCCCACAGTGAGTAAAACGGTGGATCTTCTCTGCGAATCCGGGGAAGTGGAGGAGGCGGGGACGGAAATGTCCAGCGGCGGCAGGTGTGCAGCACTGTTCCGGCTGAACCCTATGTATGCGCTGTATCTGCTTCTCACCGTCGAGAATGACAGCGTACACTGGGCGCTGAAGGATCGGGAAGAAAACAGCCTGACATCGGGCAGTTCGGAGGGAAACCAGGAGGTGCTGGACGTCCTGGAAGCTAAGATCGAGAGCATCCGGCAGCGTTACCCCAATCTGAAAGGGATTGTGATCGGGGCGGCAGGTATGGTTTCCGGCGGAAAAATTCTTTTGTCAGGGGGAGAATGCCAGCTTGTGGGTATGGATCTGCAGGATTATTTTTCCGAAAGGTTCGGCCTTCCGGTGCGGGTGATCAATGATATGAATGCGGTGGCCGCGGGCCGCTGGAGCGCGGACGGCCAGAAGGAGAGCTGCTGTGTCTGTATCTATCTGGGGAAAAACGGGATGGGCGCCGGGGTGGTCGTTCATGGAAAGCTGTGGCAGGGGGCCAGCGATTTTGCGGGAGAACTCAGTTTCCTGCCCGATATGCCGGGAAAGCTCCGTCCACAGGATAAGGATTTTGCCCCCTCCCGGATGCTGGAGGCCTACCGGAAAATTATCCAGATATATGCCTCCGTCCTGAATCCCCAGCGTATTATCCTTTACCGAAACCCTTTTCTGGAGGGGGTTCTGGAAGAACTGTACCAGGAATGTGAAAAAGTGATTCCTGCGCATTCGATGCCACTGCTGGTGATATCCGATGACTATGAAAAGGACTATGAAAAGGGGCTTATGGTAATTGCCGGTTCCCTGCAGCGGTACGATAAATAAAGAAAGGAAGGAAAATTATGAAAAAGCATATCTTGTTTGATGTGGACGGCACGCTGCTGGATTCGGAGGAAGCGGTGCTGCTGTCTTTTCAGGAGACCATATATCTGAAAACGGGAAAAAAGCTGGAAACGCAGGAGCTGAAGTATGCGCTGGGAATCCCCAGCGAAGCGGCTCTGCGGAGATTTGGCTTTCCGGAGGAGGAAATCCCGGAAATTGTGGATTTCTGGGGGAACCTGACTCCCCGTTACCGGAAATATATAAAAGTGTTCCCGGGAATCCCGAAGCTGCTGGAAAAGCTTAAGGAAAAAGGAGCCCGTCTGGGGATTGTGACATCCAGGAACCGGGAGGAGTATAAACGGGATTTTCTGCCGTTTGGGCTGGAGAGTTATTTTGATACGGTAATCTGTGCGGATGACACAGTAATACACAAGCCTTACGGGGAACCGGTAAAGGAATATCTGCGCAGGGAAAATGCCTGTGCGCAGGATACGGTATTTATCGGGGATACGGTCTATGACATGGATTGTGCTGCGGATGCCGGTGTGGAGGGGGCGCTGGCCCTTTGGGGATGCGCATCCCCGGCCCATATCCGTGCGGACTGGTATCTGGCATGTCCGGAAGAGGTATATTCCACTTTCCTGTTGGAAAAGGATCCCCTCAGGGAACATCAGTGGCTGAAATGGGCGATGGAGCTGCAGTTTATAGCCCAGGCAGGGCTTACCTATTCCCGGGATCCCTTTGATCAGGAGCGGTTCGGGAGAATACGGGAAATTGCGGCGGAGATCGTCAGCTGCAACACACCGATGACTTTTGAACAGGTAGACGGGCTGTTCGGCAGGGAAGCAGGCTACCAGACGCCCAAGCTGGACAGCCGGGCGGCGATTATCCGGGACGGCAAAATCCTGCTGGTGCAGGAAATGGACGGCAGATGGTCCCTGCCGGGCGGCTGGGTGGATATGGATCAATCCATTAAAGAGAATACAGTAAAAGAGGCAAAAGAAGAAGCGGGTATGACGGTGGCGCCGGTACGGCTTGTGGCTGTCCAGGATCGTAACAGACATAATAAGCCGGCCTATGCATATAATATCTGCAAGATATTTATTTTGTGTGAACCGGTGGAAGGGGAATTTGAAAAAAATACGGAAACTATCCAGAGGGATTGGTTTCCATTGGAGAATCTCCCGGTACTGGCGGAGGAAAAAACCACAAAAGAACAGATTTCCATGTGTTTTGAAGCTGCCGCAGATAAAGATTGGAAGGTTTTGTTTGACTGATAAATATTGGCAATAAATGGTATAAACGTATATGCTTTTTAGGAGGGGAGCGATAAAATAAGCTCATATTTACGGGCAATTGGCTTTGACAAGACAATACACCTATGGTAAACTTATATGATAAAAAAGTGGGTAATTATGCCTAATCAGGATTACGGTAGAGGTGGCACCTTGGATAAATATGAGTACAAAATACGGGCAGAGGAAATCAAGACACTGATTTCCCAGAAAAAATATGTGGATGCGGCAAAGGTAGCGGATACAATTGACTGGACAAGGGTAAAAAGCGTGATGATGCTTTGTACGGTCAGTGATTTGTATAAGGTAAACAGAAGATTTGAGGACGCGAAGCTTCTGCTGGAAATGGCTAATGAGCGCCATCCGGCAGGAAGGATGATCGTTTATTCCCTGTGTGACCTTTCCATAAAGATGGGAGAAGTCGTACAGGCAGTGGAGTATTATAAGGATTTTACGCAGATAGCGCCCAATGACAGCGGCAGATATGTCCTTCAGTACAAGCTGTACGAGGCCCAGGATGTGGGGCTGGAGGAGCGGATCGCGGTACTGGAGGAACTGAAGAAGAGGGACTACCGGGAAAAATGGGCATATGAACTGGCTTACTTGTACCATCGGGTGGGACTGGCCACCAAATGTGTGGAGGAATGTGACGAACTGATCCTCTGGTTTGGGGAAGGCAAATACGTGATGAAAGCGATGGAGCTTAAGATGCTTCACCAGCCGTTATCCCCTGCACAGCAGCAGAAGTATGAAGCTTATATGATGCGCAAGCAGGGCCTTCGGGTACCGGAGACGGAGGAAAAGCCGGACAGGAATTCCTCACGCGCTAAAAATGCCGGCGGAACACCCGGGGAAGAGGATGAGATACATGTCAAGCCCATGGATGTGGGGCAGTATAATACCATAAACCTGCAGAAGGAACTCGCCAGAAGTATGGAAGAGCTGATGCTGAACGGACAGCAGCCGGCCGGGGAGCCGGTATCCCTGCAGGAATACCGGGATCAGAGAAACGCACAGGAGGAAGCTTCCTATGGGGATCAGCCTTATGATATAGCGGCGGAGGATACCGGCGAAATGGTTCCTCAGGAATATGATCCGGCCCAATACGGGGAAGAGACTTATTCTTATGACGAGGCGCCTGTTTCCCCGGACTCTACCGCCGGCGGTTATGCGGAGGAGACGGCATCGCAGGATATGGCTGCAGCCGTGATGGAAACACCGGGCGGGGAGGGTTATGCGGCATCGGATCCGGGGCTTACCAATTACCTTGCCCAGGAATATGACGGGCAGATCAGTCTGGTGGTGCCGGAAGGGTACCAGGTGGAAAAGCAGATCACCGGCCAGATGAACATTGAAGACATTATGAAAGAATGGGAAAAGATGAAGCACGAGAATGAAGAGAAGCGCCGCAGGCAGCTGCAGCAGCGCGTCTTGGAACAGACGGATTCTCTTTTCCGGGATTTTGATAAAACGGCCAGAAAAGGGGTTCTGGAACGTTTGCAAAAGGAAGAAAGGATACCTGTGGAGCGCAGGCGTCCATCGGATACAAGTGTTATTTCTGCGCATACCAAGATTTGGGCTGCGGAGGAAGTGGAAAATGCCATGAAACGGGCAGAGATTACCGGCGCCGTAACTGCGGCAGCTGCGGCAGAAGCCGCATCGGAGGGTGCTGCCGCCCGGCCGGTTCTGCAGACTGTACATAAAGCGCAGTCCCCGGGCGGGCAGGCGGATCCGGAGAGGGGGATCCCCCAGCCGGTCTCCATGCCTGCTGTTTCCGAAACGGCCGCAGTGCGGCCGGCACAGGTACAGGAAACCGTTCCTCCGCCGGCGCCCGTGCAGGAGGAGATTTCCGCGCCGGCAGCCGGGCAGCCCGTTCCGGTAAGGCAGGAACCGGAGGCTTTACCCGTATATGAAGAAGCCGCACCCGTATATGAGGATCCGGCCGGTTTTGAAACCCGTCCGGTGCCAGAGGAAGATCCGGCGGAGAGGCAGCCTGCCTATATCAGCCAGCCGGAAGCTGTTGGGTACGAGCAGGAACAGGGACCCGCGGAAACGGAGGAGACGGAGGATCCGGAACAGGAGGAAAATCCGGAAAACCCGCAGCAGATGATGGAACGCCTGGAAGAGGAACGTCTGGAGCAGGAAATCCGTGCCATGAGCAGGGCGGAAAAGCAGCTGTTCGCGTCCTTTGTCCCGACCAGAGGATCCATGAAGAAGCTGGTGCGTGCGCTGGATAAGCTGAGTCTTGCGGCATATACAGGCAACCTGATCATTACGGGAGATCCGGGATCCGACACCCTTAGCCTTGCCAAAAACATAGTCAAAGATGTGAAATCCAAGGATTCTAATTTCTCCGGAAAGCTTGCCAAAATAGAAGGGGATGCTTTTAATAAGAAGGATCCCGGAGAGCTGATTGATAAGCTGGCGGGGGGTGCCCTTATCATTGATGCTGCCGGGGAAATTAATGACGAAAGCATATACAGGCTCCTGGATGCGCTGAACCAGGAACGGACAGGTATTCTGGTGATCCTCATAGATATAAAGAGAAATATCAAGAAGCTGATTTCCGCCAATCCGGAAATGGAGTCCTTCTTTAATGCCCGGTTTGACATCGAGGCGTTGGATAACGGTACGCTTGTAGCCTATGGCTGTCAGTACGCAAAAATGCAGGAATACGCCATCGATGAGCTGGGCAGGCTTGCCCTTCATACCCGCATTGAAGATATGCAGACCAGTGACCATATCGTTATGGTTAATGATGTCAGGGATATTGTGGATGAGGCTATCGACCACGCCAACCGTAAAACACCCAAGCATTTTATGGATGTTCTGCTGGCAAAGCGTTATGATGACGACGATATGATTATTCTGCATGAGGGGGATTTCATATAGATAGAATCTAAGCCGCTTCTGGCGGCGGAAGAGAGGTAAAAATGGCAGGTGTAGCAAAACACAAGAAGGCGGAGAAGGTCTTTATCTCCGAAGCCGATGAGTATCTGTTTGCACAGGGGACGCACTATGATATTTACAAAAAACTGGGGGCGCATCCTTCTGTAGAAAATGGAAAGAAAGGAATGTTTTTTGCAGTTTGGGCGCCGCATGCCGAACAGGTACATGTTTTCGGAACTTTTAACGGATGGGAAGAAACCCAATACCCCATGAAAAAAAAGGGGCCGGGCGGAATCTATGAGCTTTTCATTCCGGGAGTAGGGACAGGCGAGATGTATAAGTTCCTGATTACCGCTGCTGACGGACGAAAGCTTTATAAGGCGGATCCCTTTGCCAATTATGCGGAAAAAAGACCCGGGACAGCGTCTGTTACCACGGATATCTCCCGCTTGAAATGGAGCGATTCGGCCTGGATGGAGGAGCGGGACGGAAAAGATTGGAATAAGGAGCCGCTGGCTATCTATGAATGCCATATCGGTTCCTGGATGAAGCATCCTGACGGAACGGAGGACGGCTTCTATACCTACAGGGAGTTTGCGGACAGGCTCGCTGCCTATCTGAAGGAAGTGAAATTCACCCATGTGGAGCTGATGGGAATAGCGGAGCATCCTTTTGACGGCTCCTGGGGGTATCAGGTAACCGGATATTACGCCCCTACCTCCCGTTATGGAACGGCGGAGGATTTCGCGTATCTGGTGAATACGCTGCACCGCAACAAGATAGGGGTGATCCTGGACTGGGTTCCGGCCCATTTCCCCAAGGATGCCCACGGCCTGGCAGAATTTGACGGCGAAGCGCTGTTTGAATATCCGGATCCCAGGATGGGGGAGCACCCGGACTGGGGGACCAAAATATTTAACTATGGCAAGAATGAGGTGAAAAACTTCCTGATTGCCAATGCCCTTTTCTGGATTAAGGAGTTTCACGTGGACGGCCTGCGTGTGGACGCAGTTGCCTCCATGCTGTATCTGGATTACGGCAAAAAAGACGGAGAGTGGGTGCCCAATAAATTCGGCGGCAATAAGAACTTGGAAGCTATTGAATTTTTCAAGCATTTTAATTCCGTCATTCGGGGAACCTTCCCCGGCGTTATGACCATTGCGGAGGAATCCACTGCATGGCCGCTGGTAACAGGCCCTATTGATAAGGGGGGACTGGATTTCAGCTTTAAGTGGAATATGGGCTGGATGCATGATTTTTGTGAATATATGAAGCTGGATCCCTATTTCCGTAAAAACAACCATTATGCCATGACCTTTGCCATGAGCTATAACAGCGCGGAAAACTATATCCTGCCGTTGTCCCATGATGAAGTGGTTCATCTGAAATGCTCTATGGTAAATAAAATGCCCGGCCTGCGTGCGGATAAATACGCGAACCTGAGGGCCGGATATGCATATATGTTCGGACATGAAGGGAAAAAGCTTCTGTTCATGGGCCAGGAATTTGCCCAGGAAAGGGAATGGAGCGAAGAAAGGGAGCTGGACTGGTATATGCTCCAGGATGAGCTTAACAGCGGCATGCTGGAATATGTGAAGACGCTTCTTAACCTTTGCCATAAATACCCCTGCCTCCATGAAATCGACAATGACTGGAGCGGGTTCGAATGGGTCAATGCGGATGATGCGGAGCGCAGTACCTACAGCTTTATCCGTAAATCCTCCGATGGGAAAAACAATCTTCTTTTTGTACTGAACATGACACCGGTGGAAAGAAAAGATTATTGTGTGGGTGTTCCGAAACGGAAAAACTACAAGCTGATATTGAACAGCGATGATAAACAGTTCGGGGGGAACGGGGCGGAAATTCCTGCATCTATCAGGGCGGTTGCAGAGTCCTGTGATTATAAGCCCTACCGGATAACCTTTGACCTGCCTGCTTCCAGCGCGGTGGTATTTGTATATTGATAGGAACGGACAACACGGCTTTCCGATATATCGGAAAGCCGTGTTGTTTGAAAGGAGTAATCTGATGAGCCGGAGAAAACGATGCAAAACGAACGCCGCCAGTTCTTTTTTATCCGGTAATCGCCTGCTCCGCGGCCCTCAGGCTGGCCGCCTTCTGCAGAAGATAGTTGTATCTTTTCATGACTGCATTCTGCTCATATATATAACAGTCAATCAGGTCGGGATCAGTAACATAATCAAAGCCTGTATAGGCATCTTCTAATTCACATCTTGTCTTTTGGATATCCAACAACAGGCTTTCCTGATAAGTAAGGGGCTTGTCCTCTTTGTTCACGCTGCCCTGGCTAAAATGGAATTTCATGAATCATCCTCCTTTGCCTGATTTTACCAAATTGATACTTTTTAATAAGTATATACAGGAAAAAGGGAAAATATGCATGTTATATTTTTTCTTTTTTTACATATTGTGTAGAAAGGACAGACCGGGTTGTTCGGCATGTGCAGAAAAAGAAGGCCGCCTGTCGAAACAAGTCGGGACCGGAGGACGAATGGAAAATATGAACGGAATTTTGATGATAGGTGTCAGCTTCGCCCTGATATTACTCATTGCGGCCATGCGCAGCAGGACGGATATGCTGATTAATTTTATTATGCGTGCGGTGCTGGGAACCCTGTCCATTTATTTTATCAACATGTTCCTGAGCGCTCAGGGGTTCTCCTGGCATGTGGGGATCGGGCCTTTCAGCATCGTGGTGTCGGGGCTGCTGGGGCTGCCGGGAATAGGCCTTCTGTATGGAATCAGCATCTGCTCCATGCTGTGAGGGGGGCGGCGGCATAAAGCGTTGCCGCGAATAATAAAATAAGGCGTAAAATACGGGCTTTGCCGGGTTTTCCGGCAAAGCCCGTATTTCTGAGAGGGGAGGGCGTTGATAAAAATTCTGCGTGCCGCATGGGGGAAACCTCCGCCGGGGTAAAGTTTGATTGCAGCTATAGGATGGGGTATGGTATAATAATTTTGTTTATTTGGAAACAGTATGATTCGGGCCGAGACTTTCGCCGGAAGAAGAGGTGACAGATAGTGAACAAAAAATATGTGAAATTAATTGCGATAGATATTGCGTTAGCGATAATCGTTGTTGTTCTGTACTCGCCGGGACTTATGGCGCTGCGGGTTACGGATGAAAGCATTTTCAGGGCCGGGATGTCTATTCTGGCAGGGCTGGGGCTTCTCTGTATTTTCTTCTATGTGAATATCCGGATGCTGCGGGAACCCAGACCCATACATATTGTGCCTGATGAGGTTTATAATTTGGACGAGGCAAGGAAAATCCTGAAAAGCCATATGGACAGCAGGATGTTTGGCAGTATTGCCAAAACCGCGTCCGGACAGCTGGACCGGGTACAGAAATGCAGGAACAGAATTAATGAGATCATCGGACGTAAATTCACAGAAGGCTCCATGAGCTGGGATAAGTTTCAAAGCATTGTTGCAAATGCCGAGGAATCAGCCATAAAAAATGTGGTAGCCATGTCCGGAAGAATGAGTATTTTTGATGAAGAAGAATATGAACGTCTTAAAACTTATAAAGAAGACGATATTCCTGACGATATCCAGGAAGAGCAGCTGAAGCTGTATCGGGATAATTATGAATCCACAAAGGCGGCGCTTGCGTTGAATGAAAAGATTCTTCTGAAGCTGGATGCGCTGGCTGTCGGACTTTCTTCTTATGAAATTAATGCAAATGAGGATAGGAACAACGAAATCCTGGAAGAAATCGAAAAGCTGACAAAGGATGCAAAATACTATCAATAGTGGAAACACGGAATGGGAGGAGCTATGGGAAAGAAAAAAATCGGCATACTGGCAGCAGTCATAGTGGTGGTATGTGCAGTTGTGTTTGGAGGGATTTATCTTACAAGAAATCTTGGGAAATCCGATAAGGTGATTTCAGAGGAAAGTGCCAAAAGCAGCCTTGAGAAAATGGTGAATAAAATCAGCCCTGATACGGCAACGCCTGTAAAATCGCCGGTAGAGTTTGATGATGTGGAAGACGAGGCGGCGGAGCTTCCTGATATTGATACTTGTGAAATCGGTACGGCAGCGTCTACTTCCCTATATGCGGAGATTTATTCTTCCCCGGAAAAAGCCGGTACGGGATCGGATGCATGGCTTTGTGAGATGGCGGAAGACTTTAACAGGCAGGGATTTACCGTAAATGACCAGGAGGTTTCGGTTCAGATCAGGAAGGTTAACAGCGGACAGGCGCTTGATTATATCGCCACAGGGAAAGCGGTGCCCGACGGTTTTTCCCCTTCCAGCATGCTTTGGGTGGATATGCTTAATGCCAAAGGTGTGGAAACCGATGTGATAGCAGAGAGAATGGTGGGAAATGTTGCGGGGATCCTGCTTTCTGATGCTACCTATAAGAAAATAACGGAAAAATATGGAAGCGTGGATTTAAAGGCGATAACAGAGGCGACGGAAGCCGGTGAATTCACTATGGGATACACCAATCCCTTCGCCAGCAGCGCAGGGCTGAATTTTCTTGTATGTACCCTTGAACGGTATGATAAGGACAATCCGCTCTCCGATACGGCTGTGGACGGATTCCGGAAGTTCCAGGAGAATGTGCCGTTTGTGGCGCTGACTACGATGCAGATGAGGGAAGCGGCGGAGAGAGGCACGCTGGATGGGTTTATTCTGGAATACCAGTCCTATAAGAACGATTCGGCGCTTTCCAGAAACTATAAATTTACGCCGTTTGGCTACAGGCATGACAATCCGCTTGTGAGCGTGGGAGAAACCAGCCCGGAGAAAACGGAAATCCTTCAGAAGTTTGCTGAATTCTGTTCCTCACAGGAAGCGGTGGAGCGGGCAGACGAGTATGGCTTTAACGGCATGGAGGATTACGTGTGTGAATACGACACGGTTTCCGGTGATGTGCTGGTGGATGCCCAGAAGCTTTATAAAGTAAATAAAGATAACGGAAAACCTGTTATCGGCGTTTTTGTGACAGATACCTCGGGAAGTATGGCAGGCGCTCCGCTGAATGCACTGCAGGAGTCTCTGATCAACAGCATGAAATATATCAATGCCGACAACTACATAGGCCTTGTAAGCTATTCGGATGATGTGACTATTGAATTACCCATAGGACAGTTCGACCTGAACCAACAGTCCTTATTTAAGGGAGCGGTGGAGAATCTTTATGCTACGGGCGGTACGGCTACCTTTGACGGTATCTGTGTGGCTATGGATATGATCAACAAGGCGTTGGAGGAAAACCCCGGTGCCAAGCCGATGATTTTTGTCCTGAGTGACGGGGAGACTAATTCCGGCTACAGCCTGAATGACATCAGGAATGTGTTGAGCGGCCTGAAAATACCGGTTTATACCATAGGATATAATGCCGATCTTGCGGCATTGCAGAGTATCAGCGCTGTAAATGAGGCGGCAAGCATCGATGCCTCCACAGACGATGTAGTGTACCAGTTAAAGAATCTGTTTAATGCGAATATGTAAATAGGGGGGAAGGAATATGGGAGATTTTTCACTGGATTTACCCAGGGCCGAAGAAATAAAGAAAGAAGTGGAACAAGAACTGTTGCCTACAAATGAGGATAAAGTGCTCATTGATAATACCATGAAGGAAAAAGCGGAGATGATTATGGGGGTCGATCTGGATTCTCTTTCGGAAAGAAGAGAATTTGTGCAGGTAATCGAGACCTTTGGGGCGGATATTATTAAAAAGTCTTCCGTTAAAAACAGCATCCTTCAAAAGAGGATGGGGGATTTCAGCAAAGCGGGCGGAGAAACGGGCGAGATATCACGGGGGCTGGCAGACCTTTCGATTAAAATGCGGGATCTGGATCCTTCGGCCCTGGATTTCACGAAAACGGGACTGCTGGGCAAGATATTTAATCCTATCCGCCGTTATTTTGAGCGATATAAAACAGCCGATGCCGAGATTGCATCCATTGTGAAAACCCTGGATAAGGGCAAGAATATGTTAAAGAATGATAATACAACGCTTGAAATCGAACAGGCCGACATGCGGGATCTTACAAAGCAGCTGGCCCAGAGAATAGAAATGGGGACCCAGCTGGATACGTATCTGTCCAATGCGGTGGAGAATGCGAAGGCGGCGGGGGAAGAGGAAGAAAAAATCAAGTTCATCGAAGAAGAAATCCTGTTTCCGCTGCGTCAGAGGCTGATGGATTTCCAGCAGCTGCTGGTGGTGAATCAGCAGGGAATCATAGCTATGGAAGTTATCCGCAAGAACAACCTGGAACTTATCCGTGCCGTAGACCGTGCGGAAACGGTGACTATCTCCTCGCTGCGGGTTGCGGTGACCGTTGCGGGCGCGCTGTATAATCAGAAAATCGTGCTTGAAAAGGTACAGATGCTGAATGAAACGACAAACAATATGATTCTGTCCACATCCAAGATGCTGAAGGAGCAGGGCGTTGCTATTCAGCGTGAGGCGGTGGAAGCAAGCATTTCTCCGGATACCCTGAAGCAGGCATTTGCGGATACCATATCTGCACTGGATGATATCAGTGCGTATAAGTCCAAGGCGCTGCCTCAGATTGCACGGACGATCGAGGAATTTAAGGAGATCGCTGTGGAGGGGGAGAAGCAGCTGCAGAAGTTGGAGAAGAGCCGTAATGTAGAATTGTAGGTTGCGGGGGAGGACGGATAAAGGAACCGTCACAGGGCTGCGTTCTCTCCTTCGTTACAGCAGTCCGGCCCGCGGAGGAAGGAAAATCCCGCCCCGGACTGCTGTGACGAAGGAGAGCCGGCCCTGTGACGGTTCCTTTTATCCTGGGGTATGGCGGCAAATTTTATGTATATTGGATTGAAGGGAATAAAAAGGTAGCGTGTGAGATTAGTATGGTGGGGCAGGGCTTATATTTCGCGCAGGAAGATGGTATCGTAGTCTCCGGCGTAGTTTTTTAGTGTGTCTATGGGTGTGAATCCGCATTCTCTATTTGGGGAAGGGGATTGTTACGCTGTTCAATGGTATCATATTATTCTGTGTAATGTATTTTTTATTGATTGCACTCGTTGCTTTTGCACTCTTGGCTGCTACATAAGTACGGGTGACGGGTAAATAGCCCGTTCAATTTATCGTTGACAAGAGCAAACTGGGATTTACTACATTAGTTCCACTGTATAAAGTTCTTCAACAGGGAATGTAACTTTAACTAAGCCAACCGATTGAAAGATACCCTGTATCTTTTTAAATTCGTGCAAAACAAAATCTGCCGCATCAAAAAATGCCTCTTCCGAGTCTTCCTTTGTTAAAGCAACGGTACAATGCGGCACCCACCTATCAGGACAGTACCATTCCCAACCAGTCGTGTCAAATAGGTTCATACATTCATGCAAATCTCTTTGTAAATCATACATTTCTTTCGTCATTATGGGCGAAAGAAATATCGTTCTTGAATCATTGAACATCCCAATGGAACCAATATATGCCGGCTTTTTAGAATGTTTAACCGCAAAGTCCTTTAATAACTTTTCGCACTTATCTTCATCTACATCATTAAAGCACGCAAGCGTAATATGCGGACGGGTTTTCCACTCTAAAAACTTACTGCTAATTCCCCTGTCAGCTATTTGAATTGCCAAATCATAAATAGCCTTTTCAGTCAGATCATCATAGTACATTTCAATGGCATATTGCATACGGAATCCTCCTTTAAATTAGAATTTATCACTTGATTAGATTATATTCTATTCCTTGTCAATTTTCTACTTTTCATTCGGAACGTGCCTTGGATAGATGTTTGCGAAAATGCAAAGAGGTTTGGGAGAATTCCCAACAAGCAGTTTTTCGGAAGAGGGTACCTCTTCCTATGCTTGCTCTTCAATTTCTTTACCTCTAAATTATGAAAAAAAAGAACGGAAGCGAATAATCCGCATTCGTTAAATTGATTCAGATTATCACACTCCACAAAGGCATGAAAGTACAGCGTTTATAAGGGCTCACGACATTTTACTTCATTTAATCCATTATCATCGTAATACTTTTTTTATTACATAGATTATATGGCGGAAGCTTTGCTGCGGCAGCAGGATATGTAAAATGGATAAGCGGATATTGGCGGCAGGTGGTGTAAACACCGGGATATAAAATGATCCTGGTGTTTTTTATTAAATGTTATAAATGATATATTTAATATAAATATAATAAAAATACTTGCATGTTATGATATGTAGTGATATTATATGTACATATTAACGAAACAGATATATATTATTTAAAGGGGAACGAAGAAAATGACAATAATTAGCGGAATTGGCAGAAAATAATGTAAATTGGGGAAAGGATTGCTGAGGATGATATAAAATAAATGTTATAAATAACATAAATGATATGGATAGGCGGAAAGTGCGGATTATCACCAGGAAGGAGTGAGGGCATGAAAAAGAAAGAAAAAAGGGTAGTGGAAGAGAAGGTTATTGGGAAGCAGGACCGGATGGGGAGGTTATTTGTAGCACCTCCGGTGATATTATTTCTTTTGTTTACGCTTCTGCCAATGATTATGGCGATTGGATTGAGTTTTACCAAGTATGATGTGATTAATCCGCCAAGGCTTGTGGGGGTTGCTAATTTTCAGAAGCTGCTGCGGGATGAATTTTTTTGGATTGCGCTTAAAAATACGTGTGTGTATACCGTGATGTATGTCCCTGCGGGATTGCTGCTTTCCCTGGGAGCGGCTATGTTTCTGAATGCGGATCAGAAAATGGTGGGGCTGTTTAGGACGTTGTTTTATCTGCCGGTGCTTTCATCAACAGTTGCTACGGCAACGTTGTGGTTCTGGATTCTGAATCCTCAGCTGGGTCTGCTGAATGGGATTCTGGAATTATTCGGGATCAGCGGAAAGGCGTGGCTGTATGATTCCAAGCTGGCGATGTTTTCTATTGTCCTCATGAGTTTATGGGCAGGTTTCGGAGGGAATATGATGATTTTCCTGGCGGGGCTGAAAGGGATTCCTCCCATTTATTATGAAGCGGCAAAGATTGAAGGGGCCAGCAAATGGCAGATGTTTACGAGAATTACAATGCCTTCCATAACAAAGACAACCTTCCTTGTATCAACCATGCTGATTATCGGTACCTTCCAGGTGTTTGATCAGGCATTTGTGCTCACGAAGGGCGGGCCGGGCAATGCAACCATTACTATTGTTTATTACATATATAATAACGGGTTTAAGAATCTGGATATGGGGTATGCATCCAGCATTTCACTGGTATTGTTTGCAATCATCCTGGTGATGACGGTGATAAACAGCAAAATTAATAAAGCGGATATTTAAGGGGGAGGAAGAGGATGAGCAGAAGAACAGCTAAAAATATAAAAAGTGTTTTCTGGTACATAGGTGCGTTGCTTATATCTTTAATTACGGTATATCCGTTTTTGTGGATGATTGCCACATCATTTAAACCGGAGGCGGAGATTTATTCCAGTTCCCTTTCCCTTTTTTCAGAGAATTTCTCGCTTGCCAATTATACGAAAGTATTTGATACGATACCTTTCGGCAGATATTTTATGAATTCCTTGTTTTTGGCTGTGGCGGGTGTGCTTACCAATATTTTTTTGGGGGCGCTGGCGGGATACTCTTTTGCGAAGCTTAAGTTCAAGGGGAGAAAGACCATGTTTTCCCTGCTGCTTTCTTCCATGATGATTCCGGGCGTCATCACCATGATTCCGCAGTTCCTGGTATTAAAAAACTTCCCCCTTGTGGGAGGCAATAATATCTTCGGCCAGGGGGGCCAGGGCTTTATCAATCATTATGCGGCAATTATACTTCCCGGCGCAGTGGGCGCTTATGCGGTTTTCTTTATGAAGCAGTTTTTCGAGACACTGCCGGATGATCTGGCGGAGGCTGCCAGGATGGACGGCTGCAGTGAATTCCGTATTTTCTGGAATATTTATCTTCCGTTAATTCTGCCAGCGGCGATAACGTTGGGAATCATGACATTTCAGTCAGGCTGGAACAGCTTTATGTGGCCTATGATTGTCTTAAATTCCAAGGATATGATGACGATTCAGGTAGGGCTTTCCACATTCCAGTACCAGTACAATACGATGTACGGGCCGTTGATGGCAGGAACCGTTATTGCCACGATACCTACACTTCTGGTGTTTGTTTTTGCACAGAAGTATTATATCCAGGGTATTGCTTTCAGCGGAGGGAAGGAATAGGGGCAATTACTTAAGCAAGATCAGGTGCCATCAGGCATTTGTTCAGGTATAAAGAGGAAAAATGACAGTGCACATGCACGGAAGGGAGTTTACAATGAAAAGAAAAGCATTAACGCTGCTGCTTGCGGCAGTAATGACAACAACCATGCTTGCGGGATGCGGCAAAACCCAGACAGGAGGAACCGGTGGGACTTCTCAGGGAACGGCAGAAGCGGGAAGCGGAAAGCAAGCCGATACTTCCGCATCGGGCAGCGGAGAAAAAGTGGAGCTTACGATGTGGGGAAGCTGGAGCGGTGACCAGGTGGCACAGCTGGAAAAACAGCTGGATGGTTTTAACAATTCCCAGGATACCTACCATGTGACCTATATGGTACAGGACGGCATGGAGCAGAAGCTGCTTACGGCAATAGCCAGCAATGAGGTGCCCGACATCGTATTATGGGATCGGTTTAATACGGGAGTTTATGCGCCGAAGGGAGCGCTTGCGCCCCTGGATGAGTACATTGCAAAAGATAATGTGGATATGTCCCAGTTTTATGAACCCGCTGTGGATGAAATGACTTCCGCAGATGTGGTGTACGGAATTCCCCTTACCGTTGATTCCAGGGTTTTGTTTTACAATAAAGACCTCCTGGATGAAGCAGGTGTGGATCCCGCTTCCATTACCGATTGGGACAGCTTGCGGGATGCGGCGGTTAAACTGACAAAATGGGACGGTGACAAGCTGATCCAGTCCGGCTTTTCATTGAAGGATGTTGGTTTGTTCAATAACTGGATTGGCCAGGCGGGCGGAAAAATGGTGGATGACGGCACCAATCCCCCTACAGCCGCTTTTAATACCGAAGCAGGGCTGACAGTGCTGAAATACTGGGATCAGTTACTGAATCAGGATAAAGTATATCAGCTCGGTTTTGAAGACGGCTTCGGCGGCGACGGATTTAAAGCGGGTAAAGTGGCTATCACATTTAACGGACCCTGGACTCTGGAATCCTATAAAGAAGCAGGACTTAACTTCGGTGTTATTGGCCAGCCTCAGGGGTATCATGGTGAAAAATCCGCTATGATGGGCGGTTTCGGTCTGGTAATCCCCAATGGGGCTAAAAATCCCGATGCATCCTGGGAATTCATTAAGTGGTGGACAATGCAGCCTGAAAACGGAGTGGAATTCTGCAAAATCAGCGGGAACCTCCCTGCAAATAAAGAAGCCGCAAAGGATCCTTATTTTATGGATGATGATATCCTTCGGGTATTTTCGGAAACGATGGACTATGCAGGAATCCGATCCAAAGTATTCGGATACTCCGATTTGGAAGGCCTTGCCCTGATTCCCCAGCTTCAGAAATATGTGGCGGGTGAGATTACTGCAGAGGAAGCCCTGAGCAATGCGGAAAAGCAGGGAAATGAAATCCTTGCGGAGGCAGCGCAGCAGTGAGATTGCTGACGATATAAGATTCAAGTACAGGGTCTGCCTGAAGCTGTGGCAGGCCCTGTTTTAAACAGACAGGATTCAGCCTGTAGGAAAGAAGGCGTATGATGAAAAGAATAGAAGAGGCGTGTGAACGTGCACAATATGCGCTTTGGAACAAGTTCTGGGATCAGGAGAAAGCAGTATTTGTCAATCATTACCCGGTAAAGGAAGAGGAATCGTGGATTTACTGGTGGCATGCCCATGCGCTGGATGCCCTGCTGGATGGGTATGCCAGAACAAAGGAGAAGGACTATCTGGAACGTTTTAAGGCGGAATATGATGGCGTTTTCCGGGAAAATGGGGGAACCTTCCTGCATAATTGGTATGATGATATGGAGTGGATGACGCTTGCCCTCATCCGTGCTTTTGATATTACCGGAGAAAAACGTTATATGGAACAGGCCGTCTCTATATGGAATGATAGTAAGACGGCATGGAATGACTGCTGCGGCGGAGGGATGGCCTGGAAAAAGGATCAGCCGGATTATAAAAATACGCCGGCAAACGCCCCCGCTGCTATAATAGCTTTCCGGCTTTATCAGAGACTCCACCGGGAAGAGGATCGGGAATGGGGAGAGAAAATTTTAAAATGGAACCTGGATCACCTTATGGATCCTGACACCTGTTTCATATGGGATGGCATGAACAGGCTGGGAGACGGGGCGGTGGACTATGACTGGAAATTTACGTATTGCCAGGGCGTGATCATCGGGGCGGCCGTGGAATACGCAGGTATAACCAATCATAAGGAATATCTGGAGCTTGCGGGAAAAGTGGCGCGCCAAGCGGTGACGGAGCTGGCGGATGAGGACGGCATCTTTCCTTATGAAGGCCCCGATGACTGCGGCTTGTTCAGAGGTATCTTTTTCCGATATGTGTATGAACTGACACAGGTGTCCGACGAATTTGAGGATCTGAAAGACATCATAAAAAAGAATGCCCGGATGATAGCCGAAAAGGGTATGAACGAGGAAGGCCTGGCCGGCGGGGACTGGAGACAGAAGTCCGGGGGGACGATAGATCTCGCGCAGCACCTGAGCGCTGTAATGACACTGGAAATGGCGGCAAAACTGGGTAACAGTTAAAGCTGGTAAAAGGAGACCCCTATGAAAAAAATACATTTGATTTGCAACGCCCATCTGGATCCGGTATGGCTGTGGAGATGGGAGGAGGGCTGTACGGAGGCATTATCGACCTTTCGTACGGCGGAACGATTCACCGATGAATTCCCTGGATTTACTTTTAATCACAATGAAGCTGTTTTATATCAGTGGGTGAAGGAAAACGAGCCGGATCTCTATGCGCGGATAAAAGAAAAGGAAAAGGAAGGAAGCTGGAAAATAATGGGCGGGTGGTATCTCCAGCCCGATTGCAACATGCCGTCCGGTGAATCGATCATACGGAATATTGCAGAAGGCAGGCGTTTTTTTATGGAGGAATTCGGGAAACGTCCCACAACAGCAATAAACTTTGATTCCTTTGGACATTCCCGGGGACTGGTGCAGATTCTGAACCAGGCGGGATATGATTCTTATGTGGTCTGCCGGCCGGCAAAGGATAACTTTCCTTTTAAGAGCCAGAATTTCCGCTGGAAAGGCTTCAACGGTTCGGAAGTAATCGTACACAGATCGGATGAAAATTACAATTCCGTTCATGGGCATGCAGCGGAAGAACTGGAGAAATTCCTGAATGATACGAGGGAAGAGGAAGTGTCGCTGTTTCTCTGGGGAGTGGGAGATCACGGCGGCGGGGCATCCGCACAGGATCTGAAAGACCTGGAGAAGCTGATTCAGGAAAGAAAAGAAGAATATAGCATCCTTCATTCCGACACGGAAAGCTTTTTCCGCGAAATCAGGGAATCGGTTGAGGAACTCCCTCTGGTGGAGAGAGGGCTGAATCCGGTGGCGGAGGGCTGCTATACCTCCCAGATACGGGTGAAGCAGAAGCACAGACTTCTGGAGAATGAAATTTACAGCGGAGAAAAAATGTTTTCTGCGGCCTCTCTTTTGTATGGGAAACCGTATCCGGACACGGCGGTCCATGAGGCGGTTAAGGATCTGCTTTTTGCCGAGTTCCATGATGCCCTGCCGGGTTCCGGTACGCAGCTCGTGGAGGAAGATACCCTGCGGCTGCTGGATCACGGTCTGGAGATTATGTCCAGGGAAAAAATGAAGGCGGCGATCGCACTGACAGCCGGAGAGGAAGCAATTGCGGACGGCACCTCCTGTGTCTTTCTTTATAATCCCCATCCATATGAAATCACCGGGCAGTTCGCTTTTGAGGCAGGGCTTCCGAAGCAGAACTGGGAGGATGTCTTTTATTATCCGGAATGCTCCTGCAACGGGGAGCCTGTTGCTACCCAGGGGGAGATGGAAAGCAGCCATTTTTGTATAGACTGGCGCAAGAAAGTAGTAATTGAGGCAACATTAAAACCTGCCTGCATGAACCGGATCGATATCCGTTTCCGTACCATTCCCAAACGGCCGGTATTCCAGCCGATTACAGGAAAAAAAGAATATGTATTTGACAATGGGTCCATGCGTGCAGTTATCAATACGGCTACCGGGCTGATGGATTCTTATCAGGTAAACGGAGAGGAATATATAAAGCCGGGAAGCTTTCAGCTGACAGCTTATGATGATACCTATAATTCATGGGGCCTGCGCACGCCGGAAAGCTGCGGCGAAAGAAATCTGACATTGCTTACACCTCATGAAGGGAGCGCTTTTTCCGGCCTGGCGGATAAGGTGGTACCTTCGGTAAAAGTAATTGAGGACGGTCCTGTCCGCACCGTGGTGGAGTCGTTATTTGGCTGGCATGAGTCAAAAGCATATCAGCGCTACATTTTACCGAAGAAAGGTACCGCGTTTGAAATAGAAACAGGGGTATATTGGAATGAAAAGGATACCTTCCTGAAATTACATATCCAATCAGCATATGAGTCCGGCGATTATCTGGGACAGGTGATGTTCGCCAGGGAAAAGCTGCGGCAGGAAAACCAGGAAGTGACAGCACAGAAATGGAATGCATTTGTAAATGAGGATAAGGCATTAGCAGTCATTAATTGCGGAACCCACGGCAGCAGCATACATGCCGGTAATATTGGCCTTACACTTCTCAGAAGCGCAGGCTACAGCGCGGCGGACGGAAATTTTGAACGCACGCTGCGGGAGGAAAGGCATACGGTGAGGATGGAGCAGGGGGAACGGATTTTCCGGTTTTGCATAGAGGCGGGAAAACCCCGGGAGCTTATGGAAAGCCTTGACAGAAAAGCCCAGATTTTTAACGAAGCACCCTATGCCTTTGCCTTTAATCCGTCAGGAAATGGAGACAAGAGGGGGGAGCTTATTACGATTGATAATCCGGCGGTTATTTTGTCCGCGTTTAAAAAGGCATCGGCAAAGGACGGCTATATTATCCGTGTATACGAAGCGGCAGGAAAAAAGAGCTATGCAGAACTGAAATTGCCTGCATGGGAAACCGCATATACCCTGGAATGCAATCCTTTTGAAATTAAGACATTATTCCTGGACGGAAAAACAGGCAGGGTTTCGGAAGCGGATTTGCTGGATTAATCGATAAGCAAGTCATGTATTATAAAGGTGAGGAACGGATATGAGAAAGATTATTAATTCTGTTCTGCATGGGCTGGCTGCTGTTTTCTGTCTGCTCTTGGCGGCGGCAGCCGTCTGCGGCTGTGCGGGTATGAACGGCGCGGCTGGAAAGTCAGAAAAAAGACAGAAGGAGGAAATGGCGGAAAAGATGGAAAGACGATTACCGGAAGAAGTGAGAAGGGAACAGATTGGAAGGGATACGGCTGTTGCAGCGATGGATCAGTTCCTTGCCAAGTTTTATGTCGTGTCTGAAGATGGTGCCGGCGCTATCGTGGGAGAACAATTCTGGCCGCGGGCGGAAATCATGGAAATCGCTGTGGATGCCTGGGAAAAAACTTCCTGTCCGCAATACAGGGATTTGATAGAGCAGATGTATCTGGGATTCGTTAAGGATCACGGGGAAGACTGGTCTGATAATGAATATAACGATGATATTATCTGGATGACGATAGCATGTGCAAGGGCGTACCAGGCGGATGAAAAGGATGTTTATAAAGAACAGGCAGTGAAACATTTTAATCTGGTATATGAGAGAGCATGGAGTGAAGATTTAGGAGGAGGCCTGTTCTGGAGGACGGATAATAAAACAAAAAATTCGTGTATCAACGGTCCCGCCGCAATAGCCGCATGTCTCTTGTACCAGATTACGGGGGAGCCGGATTATCTGGAAAAAGCGGTCAGCATATACGAGTGGCAGTGTGAAAACCTGGTGGGGGAAGACGGAGCCGTTTATGACGCCTATGATTTGGAAAACGGAATCAATCAATGGTGCTCTACCTATAACCAGGGAACCTTTATCGGCGCCGGCCTTTATTTGTATCAGATAACGGGGGAAGAAAAATATCTGGATAATTCGGTAAAAGCGGCGGATTATACCAGGGATGTCATGTATGAAGCCGGCGTTATGAATACGGAGGATGAGGGAAATGATCTGCCGGGCTTTAAGGGAATACTGGCGAGATGGCTTGGCAAGCTGGTCTATGAAGGCGGCCAGACCCAATATCTTGAATGGATGGAGAAAAACGCGCAGACGGCATGGAGGAACAGAAACAGCAGCGGTATTATGTGGACCAGGTGGGCGGATCAAACGCAGGATACCTTCTATACCGCATGGGGCTGCTCCGCCGCGGTTTCACAGCTGTGGAACTGCCTGCCGCCGGCAGATTATGAAGGGTCTGCGTCAAATCAGGCAAATCCTTAAAAAGATTCCCGAAAGCAATTGAAAATGATATGATCAAATGTTAATATGAATTAAATGATATATCATTTAATGAGCAGGAGGGAATCCCATGAAACAATTACCGCTTTATGAACAGATATACAAGGATATTTCAGAGAGCATTGCTAACGGAACCTGTAAAAAAGGAGACAGGCTGCCGTCGGAGAAAGAATTGTCCGAAAAGTACTGTGTCAGCAGGATAACAAGCAAAAAAGCACTGGATATGCTGGCTGAGGAAGGCAAAATCATCCGGATGGCAGGAAAAGGTTCTTTTGTATCGGGAGCGGTGCTGGCGAAGGAAATACAGGAGGCAGAGGATAAAGGGAAAACACCCGGGCGTCTGATTGGAGTAATTCTGGATGGCTTCGGGCCGAGTTTCGGCTGCCGCTTGCTGGGAAGTCTGGAAATGGAATGCAAAAACCAGGGTTTCAGTATGGTTCTGCGCTGCTCTTATGGAAGTATCGAAGAAGAAACCAGGGCGATTGATGATTTGCTTCAAATCGGTGTGGAAGGCATTATCATCATGTGTGTCCATGATGAAAATTATAATTCAAAAGTATTGCAGCTTGTGGTGGAACGGTTCCCTATAGTAACCATTGACAGGCAGCTGAAAGGAATACCTCTTTCCTTTGTAGGCACGGATAACGAAGCGGCGGCGAGAGAACTGGCCAACTATCTTCTGAATGAAGGCTATAAAAATATATGCTTTGCAATGCCGGCTTCCAGAGAGACCCCCACTCTTGTGGACCGCCAGAATGGCCTGACCATGGCTTTCCGCGAACAGGGAATGATTGCGGACGAATCGTTATGGATAACGGATTTAAAGGCTACCCTGCCAAGTACCCGTTCTGAGGAAAACCTGGAACGGGATATGCGCCGGATTACAAAGTATGTGGAAAGCCATCCGGAGGTTGAGGCCTTTTTTGCCGTGGAATACAGCATTGCGCGGATTATATACCGTTGTCTGTATCAAATGAAAATGCACAAAAAATGTCCGGTCGTCTGTTTTGACAGCAGTGACAACATTATTCAGGAAAGCATGTTCACCCATGTGCGCCAGGACGAGGATACGATTGGACACACCAGTGTCCGGCTGCTGGCGGATGCCCTGAACGGTGCAAAGGAACCTAAAACGGTTCTTGTACCCTATCAAATCATTGAGGCTACGGAAAACGGGTACGATTGAAATAAATAAACAATTACGTTAGGCGCGGCAGGGGACGATGGCAGGGAAGGCCTGTACACCGTCTTAAGAAATGCGCGGATAAGGAGTGCTATGAAAATCCCTTCAATACTTGTAAATAAGGCAAAAGAGCTGGAAGAGTATTATAACGTCCATTATAAACCGCTGGCTCCTTTGGCGGCCCGGTGTTTTCTGAATACCATAGAAACCACGGTCAAACAACTGGAGGACGGAAGCTATTTTGTAATCACAGGGGATATTCCCGCTATGTGGCTGCGGGATTCGGCGGCCCAGGTGAAACCATATGTAAAGTATGCGGCAAAGGACAGGGAGCTTGGGGAAATCCTTGAGGGAGTCATTGCAAAACAGGCGGAATTTGTCTGCCTGGATCCTTATGCGAATGCATTTAATGAGAGAGCCGACGGTTCCGGGCATAAGGATGAAACGGAAAATAATGACCAGGTGTGGGAACGGAAATATGAGGTGGATTCCCTTTGCGCGCCGCTGTATCTCGGATATGCGTATTGGAAAGCGACGGCGGTAACCAGCATTTTCACACCGGTTTATAAGAAAATGATAGGTTGTATTCTGGAAACCTTTATCACAGAACAGGATCACAGCCGTTCAAAATACTATTTTACCAGACATGATTGTGTGAAAACAGATACGCTACCCGCCGGCGGAAAGGGCAGGCCTGTCAATATTACGGGTATGACCTGGTCCGGTTTCCGTCCGTCGGATGACTGCTGTAAATTCGGATACCTGATTCCGTCCAATATGATGGCGGCAGCCGCATTGGGGTATGCGGAGGAAATCTGCAGGGACGTTTATGAGGATGGGGAACTGGCAGACCGCTGTAAGGCGCTGGCGGAAGAAATCAGAGACGGCATCATGGATTATGGCGTGGTGGATCATCATAAATACGGCCGGATATATGCCTATGAAACGGATGGCTTCGGCAATTATAACCTGATGGATGACGCCAATTCACCCAGCCTTCTTGCCATGCCTTATCTGGGTTACTGCAGCAGGGAAGACAGTCTGTATCAGAATACAAGACGCTTTCTTCTTTCGGAGGATAACCCCTATTATTATGCCGGAAGCAGGGCGGCGGGAATGGGAAGCCCCCATACGCCGGAGGGATACGTCTGGCATATCGGCATTATCATGCAGGCGTTGACATCAACAGATAAAACGGAGATCAGGAACTGTCTGGAAATGCTGGCCCATACCCATGCCGGTACCAATTACATGCACGAATCGTTTCATCCGGATGAACCGGAAGACTTTACAAGGCCGTGGTTTGCCTGGGCCAACAGCCTTTTCGGGGAGCTTCTCGTGACGTTGATGGAACAGGGGTTTTGGGAAGGAGAAGTTAAATAAGCAAGCCTGGAGACCGTTTGTTTGACACCTGGAAAACCAGTGTTTTCCAGGTGTTTCCTGTTTTTGTACACAGTTTTTCCGGAGCAGTTTGTGTAAAAGCAACAAAAATATTTTATTTGGCAAAACGGTCTGGACAAATTAAAACACATGATTTATACTTCATTTTACCAATCACAAACAGCTGCATTCTGACAGCAGTATTGTTATTGCATTCTCACAATTCCTTTTAGCTGAGGCCTCAGCATTTCTTGATTTTTCGCATTCCGCCCATGCGGCAGAAGCGCATTTCACTTATGAATTCCCATTATTAATTGATCAGGCAGTTGCCGGAGTATCCCTTGCGCATTACGGATTTTGGTTTTCTGCCGGGAGGTGTAGTTGAAAAAAAATATATTGGCAGTTTGCGATACCGAGCAGGGATTTACCTGCCATCTCACGGATTATCTGGGGCAGCTGTCGGGCAGAGACGGTTTTCCCTTTGAGGTGCAGGTATTTACAAATCCACGGGCATTAGAAGAATTTTGCGGTAAGAACCGGGTTGCCTTCCTTCTGCTGACACAGGAGGTGTATCAGGAGGCGCTGGACTGGGAGGAGGATTCCTGGAAAACGGCCCGCCTCCTGCTTCTGGAGGAAGAGGGAGAAGCGCCCCCGGGACTGGAACGGATAAATAAATACCAGTCTATGGATAACATTGTACGTAAAATCATGGAAATAGCTGCTGATGCGGGAATCCTTCCCCCCGCAGCATCCGGGGATAAAAGCGGAAACGTTCACTTTATCGGAATCTATACGCCGGTAAGCCGGTGTCTTCAAACCACATTTTCTTTCACTTTGGGCCAGCTTCTGGCCCGCAGACACAAAGTACTTTATTTGAATTTTGAAAGCTATTCCGGACTGGCCCGTATGCTGCAGCAGGAATTCAGTACGGATCTGTCGGATTTGATTTATTTTCTCCACAACGGGGACGACAGGTTTCCTTACCGGCTGGAGGGCATGGTACAGAGGGTAAACGGCCTAGCCTATATCCCCCCGGTGTTTTCCTGCATGGATCTGCAGCGCATTGAAGCGGAGGAATGGCTGCGGCTTTTCGAGGAATTGGATATGTCCGGCCTCTATGAGTATGTCCTTCTTGATTTGACGGAAGCCGTCCAGGGACTGTTTGACATCCTGAGGCTTTGTACCAGAGTGTATACCATCACCAGGGAGGATGGGTTTGCAGCTGCCAAACAGGAACAATATGAAGAACTTCTCCGCTGTCTGGACTGCGAGGAGATTCTGGAAAAAACAAGAAAATTCCGGCTTCCGCTGTTCCGGCAGCTGCCGGCGGGCCTGGAAAACCTCACCCATGGGGAACTGGCGGCACTTGTACAGGAGATAATACGGGAGGATTGGAAGGATGCGTGAAATCAAAAGGAGGGAAGCTTATGGAACAGGGAAAATATCTGGAGACCAAGCAGGATATCCGCAGAGAACTTCTGGAGCATATGGACTTTTCCCGGGAGATGTCGGATGAGGATATCCGGGATGCCATAGCGGACAGGCTGCGTGCCAGGGAATTCGGCGGAAAGCTGAATGTATACGAAAGAGCAAGGCTGGGAAAGGAACTTTTTTATGCCATACGCGGCCTGGATGTGCTGCAGGAGCTGATTGACGACAGCCAGGTAACGGAAATTATGATAAACGGCCTGGAAGGGATTTTTGTGGAGCGGGCAGGAAGGCTGTTTCCATGGCCCTGTGGATTTGAATCCCGGGAAAAGCTCCAGGATGTAATCCAGCAAATCGTGGCGGGCTGTAACCGGGTGGTGAACGAAACTTCCCCTATCGTGGATGCCAGGCTGGAGAACGGTTCCCGGGTTAATGTGGTGCTGGGGCCTATCGCCCTGAACGGCCCTGTGGTCACTATCCGCCGGTTCCCGGACGAACCCATAGGAATGAAGGAACTGCTGGCAATGGGATCCCTCAGTAAAGAGGCCTGCCATTTTCTGGAGAAGCTGGTTAAAGCCCGGTACAACATTTTTATCAGCGGAGGGACAGGAAGCGGGAAAACCACGTTTCTCAATGCCCTTGCGGGTTTTATCCCGTCCGACGAAAGGCTGATTACCATTGAGGACAGCGCTGAACTGCAGATCCGGGGAATCCCCAATCTGGTGCGTATGGAGACCAGGAATGCCAATGTGGAAGGCTGTAAACCCATTGCCATCAGGGACCTGATCAAGACATCCTTACGTATGCGGCCGGACCGGATTATCGTGGGAGAGGTGAGGGGCCAGGAGGCGGTGGATCTGATTGGGAGCGCCTTAAACTGCGGGCATGACGGCTCCATGTCCACAGGGCATGCCAACAGTGCCAGGGATATGCTAATGCGTCTGGAAACCATGATGCTGATGGGAGTAGAGCTGCCGCTTCCCGCCATACGCAGACAAATCGCTTCCGGGGTGGACGTGATTGTCCATTTGGGAAGGCTGCGGGACAAGACCAGGAAGGTATTGGAAATCGCGGAGGTTACCGGTTTTGAAGACGGAGAAATAACTCTTTCCCCGTTATATACCTTTGAGGAGGAAGGGGGAGCCGCCGGAAATAAGGTAAAGGGAAGGCTGATAAGAAAGGAGGAACTGCGCCATGCAGATAAGCTTAAAATGGCAGGGATTTCCCTGGCATAGCAGGAAAGGGGCCCAACAGGAAAAGGAGCATGCCCCGGATTACGGCAGATATCCGTTTTGCAGGAAGGAAATTCTGCTGTACGGAGCCAAGGGAATCGGTGCCGCGGCACTTCTTTCCTGGTTTTTCTATCATTCCTTCTGGGCTATGCTGCCTCTGTCTCCGGTCGTTCTGTTTTCTTTCAGGGAGGCGGAGAAGGATTTGATACGAAGACAACGACAGGAGCTGGCGGATCAGTTCAAGGATGCCATCCTTTCAGTGGCGGCGGGGCTTCAGGCAGGTTATTCCATTGAAAATGCTTTTCTGGAAGCAGGCAAGGATATGGAGCGGCTGTATGGGACCGACAGCCTCATGGCAAAAGAAATACGCTATCTGAAAAAGGGACTGCAAAACCATGTGCCCCTGGAAATCCTGCTTGCGGATCTGGGAAGAAGAAGCGGCGAGGCGGACATGGAGGATTTTGCACAGATTTTTGCCATTGCCAAGCGGTCGGGAGGAAATCTGAATGCTATCATACGCCGCAGCGCTGCTATAACCGGGGAAAAGATCGAAGTAAAGAGAGAGATACGGACCCTTCTTTCATCCAGGCGTTATGAGCAGCGGATTATGAACATGGTTCCCTTTCTCATTATGGCTTATCTCCAACTGACTTCCAGAGGTTTTTTCGACTGTCTTTATTTCAATACTGCCGGCATTCTCATTATGACCGGCTGTCTGGCAGTATATCTTGCCGCTTTACAAATAGCAAAAAAGATGATAGAAATCGAGGTTTGAATTATGTGGGTGATCTATGCGGCAGTGCTGGCGGGAATTCTTGTGCTATTTCTGGCCGGCCGCCATACAAAAGCGGATGCGGATGCCGATGCGCCGGTTGTTGTCCGTATCTTTTACCGGCCGGCGGTTTGGCTCTGTACTTGTTATGAAAAACAAATAAAAGGAAGGAAGAGAGGGAAATGGCCGGAAGGGAACCCCCGTATCCAGGAGGACATGGAGATTCTGTATCCATGGGATACACAGGAGCGGATGCGCATATATACGGCGGAAAAGGTGAGCACCTTTCTGTTTCTTGTAACAGCCGGTACCTTTCTTGCCGCCGCGTTTTCCCTTTCTTCCCAAATGGACAAAAGCCTGTCAGACGCAGGGATCCTGTACCGGAATTCTTACGGAGGAGGTATGCGCCAGGTAACCCTGGAAGCACAGGAAGATAAACGGAAGGAAGAAATCACGATAGATGTACAGGAAAGGGAATATACCCGGAAACAGCTGGAAGATATGCTGCCCGGCCTGAAGGAAATCCTGTATGAGGAGGTTGCCGGAGAGAACGTGAGTCTGGATGAGGTTACCGGAGATCTGTATTTCCCTTCTTCTCTTCCCGGATACCCTTTTCAGATAACCTGGGAATGTGAGAATTATGAGAGGATCCAGAGCGATGGAAAGGTGCGGAATGAAGATGTGGAAGAAAGCGGGGAAGTGGTGGAGCTTTGTGCAGTCCTTACCTGCTATGAAGAACGGTGGGAGGAGTCCTTTTCCGTTCGTGTATGCCCGCCCCGGCTGACGGAGGAAGAACGGTTCCGAAAGCTTTTGAAGGACGCGGTTACGGAAAAGGAAGAGGCCTCCCGGACAAAGGAAGGGTTTGTACTTCCCAAACAGGTGGAAAAAAGGCCTGTCCTTTGGAGGGAAAAGATTAAGGACAACAGTATGCTGCTGTTTCTGTTATTTTTCGCTGCAGGAGGTTTTCTGTACCGGTTCCAGGACAAGGATTTGAAAAAGAAAAGAAAGGATCGGGAAGAGCAGCTGCTTTTGTCCTATCCGGAATTTGTCAGCAAGCTGGTCCTGCTCATGGGGGCAGGACTTCCGGTCAGAAGCGCTTTTATGCGGATGGCTTCCGATTACAGAAATAAGAAAGCGGGTGGCGGCGTGGTCTATGTATATGAAGAATTAATGCTGGTGTGCCGGGAAATGGAGAGCGGAATTACTGAGACGCAGGCTTATGAACATTTCGGGCAGCGTTGCCGTTTGACACAGTACCGTAAATGCAGCGCGCTGCTTAGCCAGAATCTGAAAAAAGGTGCAGCAGGACTTCTGGATGCCCTGCAGCAGGAGTCGGAGCATGCATTTGAGGAACGTAAGAGAAATGCCAGGGAAGCGGGGGAAAAAGCGGGTACCAGACTGCTTCTCCCCATGATGATGATGCTTGTGGTGGTAATGGTACTTATTATGGTGCCGGCCTGCTTTTCCTTTGCAGGTATGTAAACAGAAACAGATTAGAACCATGCCGGGAGGCAGAATGGAGGAATGTATGAAAAATATATATTGGCAGACGGTAAACGGGGCTGCGAAGGTAAAAAAACGTATCAGGGAAATTCTGAAGGGAGAGGAAGGTATGGGAACGGTAGAGGTGATTCTGATCATTCTCGTTCTGATAGGGCTCGTTATTATTTTTAAGAACCAGCTGACAGCTCTGGTAAATTCTATCTTCGGGAAAATAACCTCCCAGGCCGGCAGTATTTAAGAAGAGGAGATATGGGGTGCGAAACGGATATATTACGGTTTATCTTTCCCTGGTCACCGGGATTTTGCTGTCCCTGCTGCTGACGGTTACAGAAGGCGTGAGGATGCATACGATCCGTACCCAGACGGAATGTGTCATGGATATGGCCATGGATTCGGCCCTGGCAGAATACCACAGGGAAATGCTGGAGCAATATGATCTGTTTTTTATTGATATGTCCTATGGAGGAAAAGCGCCGTCCTTTTCCAATACGGAAGAACACATAAGAAGCTATATGAATATGAATTTCCGCCCCTTTGAGGTTTTTACCCTTCCGGTGGGAAAGGATTTGACCGCCTTAACCGCCGGAAGCGTACAGCTGCAGCAGGCGTCCGTGGCATCGGATGAAAAGGGCGCGGTATTAAAAGCGCAGGCCATCGCGTATATGAAGGATAAATGGGGGCTGAGTTTCCTGGAGCAGGCGGCGGTGAATGCAGGGATAATCCAGTCCGGAGGATTTTTGGAAAGTGATGTGGAGCAAAGGCGTCTGGAAACGGAAACACAGGTGAAGGACGCCATACGCAGAAAAGAGCAGCAGGAAGAAGAGGGGTGGGAGGGGCAGAATCTGGAGCTGCCTTCGGATGTGGTGAACCAGGCCAGACAGGAAGGAATCCTGCGTCTTGCCGTAGAAAACAGCGCCTCCTTATCCGCAGCCTCTCTCCCGGTCAACAACCTGTATACCCATCGTAACGGTACGCTGGAAGGTACCGGATTGAGGCCGGGGGTGCAGACACCTTCCAGTGTGGCGGATACCTGTATTTTTATTCGATACATTATGGAAAAATGCGGGAATTACAGGGAACCGAAAGAAGATTCCGCCTTTACTTATCAGGTGGAATACCTGCTTCAGGGAAAAGACAATGATCTGGATAATCTGCGTGGAACCGCCAATAAACTCCTTTTGGTAAGGGAAGCAGCCAATATGGCATATCTGTACAGCGACGGGGGAAAACAGAGCGAAGCGAGAAGCACGGCCCTCCTGATTACCGCACTGCTGGGACTGCCGGAACTGGAAGAAGCGGTTACGCAGCTGATTCTGTTCGCCTGGGGGTATGCGGAAAGCGTGAAGGATATGCGGATGCTCTTTGACGGTGAAAAGGTGCCGGTCATAAAGGATGGGTCCACCTGGCATACGCCGTTCAGCCAGCTTCTGACCTTCCGCGGACATTTGTCCGAATATCCGGGAGGGCAGTCCGGGCTTGGCTACGAAGATTACCTGCAGGCGTTTTTGTTTTTGGAAACGCAGGAAAAGATAACAGGCAGATTAATGGATGTTATGGAAGCGGATATCAGACAGACAAAAGGAAATATCTGTTTCCGCATAGACGGATGCATAGACGGGATGCGTGCTGAGGCGGAGGTATCCAGCGGTTATGGTTACCGGTACAGCATTGCAAGAAGCTATGGCTATGAATAATAAGAAGGGAGAGGAGGTGAGCAGGGATGCCCCTTTTGTACGGATGCCATGTAAAAAGAAACAATAAACAATACAACAGAAAGGTCATGTACTTCCGAACGCATTTTCCTCACACATATAAAAAACTTCACACATTTACATATCCCCTCAAGCATCCGGCAAAGGGGGTGTCCCTGCCCGCCCCCTGTCAGGACGGCAGCTTATGCAGGAATTATCCGGGTTCCATGACCGTGGAAGCATCCCTGGCCGTCCCTCTCTTTCTGTTTTTTATGGTAAACATTCTATCCATGAACCTGTTTTTCCATACCTTTGCACAGAATCTCGAGACGCTGCACCAGCAGGGACGCCAGCTGTCCATGCTGGCTTATACAACCGGAGCGCCGGATGAGATGATACAGCTGGTACGTCCGGCCCGGGTAAAGCCTGTGGTTCCTATTTTGGCTTATCCCGGAACCACGATTGTAAGCTGCTGCTATATGAGGGCATGGACAGGCTATGATGTGGAGAGAAAAACAGAGACGGAAGAACAGGAGGAGATCGTATATATTACGGAAAACGGTACGGTCTACCACAGGGAAAGAAACTGTACCCATCTGACACTTTCTGTGGAACTTGCAGGGCGGGATGAGGTGGGGCAGCTGCGCAATGAGTCGGGAGGAAAATACTATCCCTGTGAAAAATGCGGAGGTGACGGCAGCAGCTTCGTATACGTTACAGGAGAAGGATCCAGATACCACAATACCATCACATGCAGCGGTCTGAAAAGAACCGTTATCAGCATCCCCTTATCGGAAGCAGGCGGCAGGCCGCCCTGCTCCAGATGCGGATAAGAAAGGAGATTTATGGCGGAAAATATCATTCTATGCAGTTTCCTTGGAATCTGCAGCTGTTATGACTTGAAACTGAAAAAAATACCCGGCTGGCTTTTATATACAGGTATCCTTTTAGGTGCCCTCTACTGGGGAATTCTGAAAGTATCCGGACAGGCCGGCTGGCTCGCCCTGCCGGCAGGGCTTCTGCCCGGTTGTATGATGCTGTTTTACAGCTATATTACGGAAGGGAAGCTTGGGACAGCCGATGGGCTTATGGTACTGCCGGCAGGACTTCTGCAGCAATGGCAGAGATGTACCGCTGAAATTATGGCAGCCTGTCTGCTCACATTCCTTTTGGCAGCAGGACTGCTGATCAGCCGAAAAGGAAACCGGGATACCCGGATCCCTTTTGCCCCGTTTTTCCTGGCAGCGGTTGTATTGGTGTGGATAATAGAAGCCGTTTTCGGCGTCTCTGTGGATAAGTGACAGATAAGGAGCAGAATTGTGGATAAGAAAAATAGGAAGGATGCCTATATGACCCTGGAAGCCAGTTTTGTCATGCCGCTGGCAGTCATTTTGATCGCGGCCTTAATGTATCTGTCTTTTTATCTCTACACGGTAATTTTCCTCAACCAGGCTGCTTATATATCTGCATTCCGGGGAAGCCTGTATGAACCTGACAGCGGCAGCATGCGGGCAAAGGCGGAGGAGGAGCTGGACAAACTGCTGGAGGAAAGAATATTGCCGGTACGGAACCTGGAAAAGCAGGTGAGGGCCTCTCCCCTGGCAGTGAGTGTGTCCCTTGAAGCAAAGCTGTCCCTTCCTTTTCCGGGCATGGGGATTTTTGCAGGGACGGGCTGGGAAATAAAAGCGGAAAAAAAGGCGCTGGGCAGGAATGCGGTTTCCTATATCCGCCTGGCAAGAAAAACCGGCAACTAACGACTGACGCCGGAGTTTACCGATGGGAGAATGTAATGATAAAGCCTGAATATAAACGTGAGCTAAGTCACAGCTATCTGATTCTGGATGATATTCCTAAGGAAAAAATGGATAATTACCAATACCGGATGATCCTGAAAAACAGAATTCCCGGCCTTCTGTGCAGCAGCGAAAGATATATAAATGGGAAGGTATGCCTGTATTATGATATCAGCTCCCGCCAATCCCTGGATCAGCTTTATGAAGCAGGCAAAATGTCTTTCACGGAAATACTGGGGATAGTGGAGGAGCTTGCCCGCGTATTGGAGGGCATGTCCGGTTTCCTGCTGGAAGAACAAAACCTCCTGCTGGATCCCCGGTATATGTATCTGGATTTGGATACGGAACAGCTATGCCTTCTTTATTATCCCTTTGCGGAGATGGAAAATCCGATCGGCAGCATTTATATGCCGGTAGCGGAGTTTTTTCTGGAGCATGTGGATCATAAGGAGGAGATGGCGGTGAGCGCCGCCTATCAGTTTTATAAGATGTCAAAGGCCGAAAGCTTTGCTCTGGATAGTTTCCGGGGGATGTGGGAAAAGGGCCAGGGTACCGGCCGGGAGGATCCGAAACCAGTATGTTATGCCGGTAAAACGCTCTCCGGAAGCGGAGAAGGCGGCTATCCGGAATGGGTGGCTGAAGAAGGGGACTGGCAGGAGCAGTTTTATGAGGAGCCAGGTTTATACACTTGCGGAACCGGATATGAGAAGCAGGGAATCGCTACAATTGAAGAAAAGTATATAAAAGATTATACGGTAAAGGATATCACAGGGAAAAAAACAGCAGAAAGAAAAAGTATGCCGGATAAAAAAAGTACGGGAAGAAGAGAAGCGGAAAAAAAAGAGACGGATAAAAAAGATGGAAATAAAAAAGAAACATATGAAAAAGATAGAAAAAGGGAAGATAAAGCTGACGAAGAAACACAGGAAGAAAGACTGCGCAGGATGAATTTTGCAGGGCTTGGGGCCACATGCCTGGCTTTTGCGATTCTGTGTATGTTTATCTGGTATCTTCAGCCGGAAGATACCGTTAAGGCAGTCCTGTTCGGGCTTCTGGCTTTGGACGGCCTGATTTTGCTGGTATTTTTATGGAGGCTGCTGGTTAAGAAGGGGGCTGAAAAGGAGGAAGAAAGCACGGCTAAGGAATACGGGGAGGCCTGGGAGTCCTTTGACTGGCTGCCGGAATACGGGGATGGGGACAATACCGTTTATATGGGGACACAGGGAATAAGTCCCGTAAAGCAGGGCGGGTATCAAACAAAAGCCCCTGCATTGACGGGAAATGCGGACGGCAGGCAAATCCGATACCGGTTGGAGCCCTTGCCTATGATAGCGGGTAAATTAAAGAACCGTGTCCAGCTGCTGCTGTCTGACGCATCCGTCAGCCGTATCCATGCCCGATTTGTGGAAAAGGAGGGACGGGTGGCACTGATGGATCTGAATTCCACGAACGGTACTTTTATAAATGGCATACGCCTGGAGCAGAACGAGAGTATGGTGCTGGAGCACGGAGATGAAATCCGGCTTGGGGACATGGTCTTTCATTATGAGGAATTCTCATAGTTTGCAAAAGCTTCTCCTTTGTGCAGTTTATCCATAGTTTCGTAAAACCTCTTGCTTTAGCCACGGGGATATAAGGCACTTCCGTCGAATTTACGCAAGTAATTGAAGATTGAATAAATATACTTGTATCAGCCGGTAAAGCGTTGTACAATAACATATAAAGGGCAGTAATGGGGGTTACTATGGTAAAACCGCAGACATATCGGTACCAAAACCAGAACATGAAAGAGGTTCCCTGGTGCAGCGCAGTGCTTACGGCTGCAAATGTCATTATTTTTCTGGTGAGTTATTTTACAGGTGACTGGCTGTATGATAAAGGTGAATTCGGAGTTTTTTATTTGATCCGGAGTCAGGAATACTATAGGCTGGTGACGGCGATGTTTCTTCATGCAGATATCAGTCACCTGGTTAATAATATGATATTGCTGTATTTTGGCGGAGAAATTGTGGAAAAGACAATCGGCGGCGCCAGATATCTTGTGCTCTTTTTTGTTTCCGGTATTTGCGGCAACCTGCTGTCTGCTATATATGAGCTTTCTACCGGGCTGTATTACAGCTCCATTGGGGCAAGCGGTGCGGTATTCGGATTGGTGGGAGGTCTGCTTTATCTTGTGATTACCAAGAAAGGCTATGCGGCACGGATCTCTATCCAGCGTATGGCTTTGATGATAGCCTTTTCCCTTTATTCCGGATTCCGAAGCGTTATGGTGAACAATGCCGCTCATCTGGGCGGGCTGCTCAGCGGATTCCTGATAACCTTCCTGCTGTGTCATATCGGAAGGAATGAGGGAAGGCTGCGTTACCGGAATTGATAAAAACATGCCCTATTCGGGCGGAAGGAGACAGGGTGAAAGAAGAAGCTTGTATTTTCTGTAGAATAGCAAATGGGGAAATCCCTTCAAAAACACTTTATGAAGATGAAAAGTACCGTGTGATCCTGGATTTGGGACCGGCAACAAGAGGGCATGCCCTGATACTTCCCAAGGACCATTATAAGAATCTGTATGAACTCCCGGAGGATGCCTGCGGGGAAGTAATGCATCTTGCTAAAAAGATGGCTGTCCGGATGACCGGTAAGCTGGGTTGCAGCGGTTTTAATCTGGTTCAGAATAATGGGGAATGCGCGGGACAGACGGTTATGCATTTCCATCTGCATCTGATTCCCCGCTATGAGGATGACCACCAGAATATTAACTGGGTTCCGGGAAAACCCGGGCAGGAAGAACTGGAGGAAATCCGGAAAACTATCTGCGGGCAGCCGTAAGAAACGCACGGCCTGCAGGCAGTATAGTTCCAATAGGTACGGAAAAATGCCCGGAACAGCAGACAGTTATATACCGGCAGCACTGTCAGCCGTTCCGGGCATATGTTTTTTGCAATCCGGAATCATTTTCTTACGCCGGGCGCTGGCCTGACGGAATAGTTACTTCTTTTTAACCGTATTTTCCCGGACAATTCCATCCAGCAGTTCCGCAATCGTCTTGGTTGCATTCATCTGCTGGCTTTTACCCATTGCATCAATATAGGTCTGGCGGTTAAAATAAAGCTCCTGTACCTTCTCCACCAGGAGATCCGGGCTTAAATAGTCTTCATCAATCACCATGCTGAAGCCCTGGGCTTCAAAGGAGCGGGCATTTAGTATCTGATCTCCCCGGCTGCTTCCTGCGGAAAGCGGTATGAGCAGATTGGGTTTCTTTAATGCGAGAAGCTCACAGATGGCGTTTGCCCCGGCTCTGGATACCACTACGTCCGCCATGGCAAATACATCTTTCAGTTCAGTTTTGAGATATTCAAACTGGGTATAGCCGGACTGGTTTAAAAGCAGGTTATCAATTTTCTCATGGCCGCAGATATGTACGACCTGGAAATCTGCAAGGAGCCTGGGCAGAGCCTCCCTTACTGCCTGATTAATGGAGGCGGCGCCCAGGGATCCGCCGATGATCATAAGCACCGGTTTATTTGCGGTAAAATGACATAATTCCAATGCGGCAAGCTTATTTCCCCGGGAAAGCTCATCCCGGATAGGTGAGCCGGTAAGAACCGCTTTCTCTGTGGGAAGAGAATGCAGGGTTTCTGGGAAATTACAGCAGACCTTTGTGGAAACCGGGATACAGAGCTTATTGGCAAGACCGGGGGTCATATCGGATTCATGGATGACACAGGGAATTTTCAAAGAGGATGCCGCTCTGACTACCGGAACGGATACAAATCCTCCTTTGGAAAAAACAATGTCGGGACGTACCTCCTTCAGTATTCTGCGGGCTTCTCCATAACCCTTCAGAACACGGAAAGGATCGGTAAAATTCTTTAAATCAAAATAGCGCCGGAATTTACCGGTGGATATTCCATAATAGGGGATATCATAATCCTCTATCAGTTTTTTCTCCATTCCGTTATAGGAACCGATGTAGGAAATCTCATAGCCCAGCTGAGACAGCCTGGGCAGCAGGGCGATATTTGGCGTAATATGACCGGCGGTGCCGCCGCCGGTAAGAACGATTTTTTTTGACATGAATGAGCCCCCTAGCGGATTGTTTAATTAGCGTTTCCTACGATGGATTCCAGGGCGATTGCCAGCTGATCCGGGCAGGAGGTAGGCTTGAAACCGCATTTGATTCCTTTCAGCCGGGTAATGGCGTCTTCTGCAGACATGCCCTCCACCAGTCTGGAGATTCCCTGGAGATTGCCGTTGCAGCCTCCGGTAAAAACCACCGATTTAATAATATTGCCATCCATTTCGATATCGATGGCACTGGAACAGGTACCTTTTGTTCTGTATTTCATAAGAAAGCCTCCAATGATTATTTATTAACTCAAACGCCGCATGTGCCAAGTATGAGTTACTGATAAATGCAATACACGAATTATATCAAAAAACAGCCTTTGTTACCAGTATTTTCACAATAATTCCATGATTATGGGAGAAAGGCGCGTAATTCTCCGACCGATTTCCGGCCTGTCCGTATTGTGGCGGGCGGTATGATCTCCTATAATACTATTCACAAAGGAACCGTTAAGGAACCGCTGTCCAGGGGAATGCCGTCCGGAAAAGCCCGGTCCGGGGGAACGCATACTACGGGGAACAGCAGATTGGAGGAGAATATGACTTCGTTTATGGAAAATAAAGAACTGGTGGCTATGACAATTATATTGCTATTATTGAGCATATTATGCAAGTTTATTACAGGAATTTTTCTGAATTCCCTGATAAAGGAAGCGGAAAATATGTCTGCCACGGAAAACAAGGTACTGAAGCAGTGTAAAATTAAATTCAGAAACTGTTATAAGCTTAATGATGGGGTTCCCAATATCCCTGTTTTTGTGGACAAGTTCATCAACCGTATCCAGATAGGGAAATTTTCCATGGACGGCCTGTCCCATTTTGCGGGGCAGCTTATGATGCTGTCGGTATTTTTCGCAGGGGCGGGGGCCTGCAAAGGAATTATAGACGGGAAAACGCTGGGGGAAATTCTGCCGTTTTACCTGATGAGCTTTCTGGGTCTGTATTTATATTTCAGCGTGTCCGGCATGGTGGATTTAAACGGTAAACGGGCGGCTTTGAAAACCAGCCTGACGGACTATCTGGAAAATCATATGGCGGTAAGGCTTTCGGTTTTGGATGAGACGGAAAGTCTGATAAATGGGGATACGCCGTTACCGAAGGCAGAAAAGGGGAAGAAACAGCCTGTCCTGAAAACGGCCGCGGTTGTGGAGGCTTCTGCGCCTGTTAAAAAAGAACGGGTCAAGGGAATGCCTTTACAGGAGAAAAGCCTGGCCGAGGAACGCCTGGAGGAGCAGGTTTTTACAAAAAACCAGGAGAAAGAGCTGGAGGAGCTGCTCAAAGAGTTCTTTGCATAGATAAAAACTCTTGAAAATAAAAAACAACTTTGCTACACTAAGAACGGATAATGTGCCAAATTGCAGAATTTTGCGATGAAAGCCCGTCATATCTATTGGTTTGCTGCACATGGGCAGCAGAATTGGAGGAAAAGCAGATGAGCAAAGTAACTTTTGATTATTCAAAAGCAGCGCCTTTTATGGGTGCGCATGAAGTAGATTTTATGAAAAAACAGGCAATGGATGCCAGGGATCTTCTTGTTTCCAAAACCGGAGCGGGTAATGATTTTCTGGGGTGGATTGATTTGCCTGTGGATTATGATAAGGAAGAGTTTGGCCGGATTAAAAAAGCGGCGGCTAAAATCCAGAGCGATTCCGAAGTGCTTCTGGTAATCGGAATCGGCGGTTCCTATCTGGGAGCCAGAGCAGCGATTGAATTTTTAAGACACAGCTTCTATAACTGTGTCAGCAAGGAAATCAGAAAAACCCCTGAAATTTATTTTGTGGGGAATTCCATCAGCTCCACTTATATCAGACATCTGATCGATGTGATTGGCGACAGGGACTTTTCCATTAATATGATTTCCAAATCCGGCACTACAACAGAGCCGGCCATAGCTTTCCGCGTATTTAAGGAAATGCTGGAAAAGAAATACGGTAAGAAAGAAGCGGCAGGAAGAATTTATGCTACTACCGATCGGGCGAAGGGATCCCTGAAGGGGCTTGCTGCGGAAGAAGGCTATGAAAGCTTTGTGGTTCCGGATGATGTGGGAGGACGTTTCTCCGTATTGACAGCTGTTGGGCTGCTTCCTATTGCTGTAAGCGGCGCGGACATCGACAAGCTTATGGAAGGGGCGGCAGACGGACGTAAAAAAGCCCTGGATACAGCCTTTGAGGAAAATGATGCGCTGCAGTATGCGGCAGTACGCAATATCCTTCTCAGAAAAGGGAAGGAAGTGGAAATCCTGGCTAATTATGAACCGGGTGTACATTATGTCTCCGAGTGGTGGAAGCAGCTGTATGGTGAGAGTGAGGGAAAGGATCAGAAGGGAATTTTCCCGGCAAGCGTGGATTTAACTACGGATCTTCACTCCATGGGACAGTTCATCCAGGACGGCGCCCGTATTATGTTCGAGACCGTTATTAATGTGGAGACTTCCAGAGAAGAAATCATCATCAATGAAGAACCCGTTGATCTGGACGGACTGAATTATCTGGCAGGAAAGAGCGTGGATTTCGTAAATAAAAGCGCTATGAACGGAACCATACTTGCACATACAGACGGACAGGTACCCAATCTGGTGATCAACGTGCCTGAAGTCAATGAATTCTACTTAGGACAGTTATTCTATTTCTTTGAATTTGCATGCGGTGTCAGCGGCTATCTGCTGGGTGTGAATCCGTTTAACCAGCCTGGTGTGGAAAGCTATAAGAAGAACATGTTCGCGCTGCTTGGAAAACCGGGTTATGAGGCACAGAGGGAAGAATTATTGAAGAGACTGTAAGCAGCGGCAAATTTGGCGGTGAATGAGAACCGGCAGTCAGGCAGCTGCAGACAGAGACCGTCAGGTAATAGTTACTGACAGTCCTCCATAGAAGAGAATCTAAATAAGTTACGGAAGGATTTCGCCGGAAGGATGGCAGGATCCTTCCGTTTTCTTTCTTTCCGCGGGCAGAAGATATCCTGAAGAGAAATAAGTGCATATGAAATATCTGATGTTGCATCAACCGGATTAGGCGCAATAGGACAACCGGATTAGGTTCAATAGGATCATGTTGCCGGAAAGCCATAAATAAGTTACAATCTGGGTAGATGACATCGGCGGAAGAATAGCCGCAAGCGGCTGTGAGAGACGAAAATGAGGTAGCGGAAGATATGAAAGGAAGCATACAGGACATATCAACAATGCATGATGTTTTGCATGAGTCAATGACAGGATTATGGATTATCGAGCTGGAGGACGGCAGACCGCCGCGTATGTTTGCCGATCAGACCATGATGGAACTCCTCGGACTGAAGGAGGAAACAACGCCGGAGCAATGCTATGAGCACTGGTATAACAGGATAGAGAAGGAATATTATCCGGTAGTGAACGCCTGTGTGGAGGAAATGACCAGGAAGGGACGGGCAGAAGTGCAGTATCCCTGGTATCATCCGGAGCTTGGAAAGATATATGTGCGGTGCGGCGGTGTTGCCGATCAGTCTTTTGCCCATATGATACGCCTGCGAGGTTACCATCAAAATGTGACGGACACCACGGTCATGCGGAGGGAAAAAGAAAAACTGGAGGAGCTGAACCAGGAAATAATCGGTTCCCTGTATAATCTTTTCTTTGCCGTATACCGGATTGATATGGAAAAGGGCACCATTTGTGCTATCCGGATTCCCGGGGATGTACATAAGCTGCCCCGGAAGGAATTTTCTTATGAGAGCTTCTGGGAGGATTATGCCAGCCAGACCTTTCATCCCGATTATCTGGAAGAAATAAAGAAAGAGCTGTCCATTGCTCATTTCCGGGAGCTGATGGCGGAAGGGAATGAAAGGTATTCGGTAGAGAGTTTCCGCAGGGTAGACGGGGAATATCATATCATATCCTGCAACGTTTACCTGGGAGGAAAGAAAGACTGGGCACTTCTGGCCCTCCAGGATTTGCATGAACAGAAGAAAAAGGATGAGGAAAGCAAAAGGGCGCTGAAGGAGGCTTATGAGATGGCTCAAAAAGCGAACGAAGCAAAAAGCGATTTCCTTTCCAAAATGTCCCACGATATCAGGACTCCGCTGAATGCGGTGCTGGGAATGACGGAGCTGGCACGTCTTCATATGGATGATCGGGAAAAGCTGGTCAATGCACTGGATAAAATCACATCATCCAGTCAGCTGCTCCTGGGTCTGGTGAATGAGGTTCTGGATATGAGCCGGATCGAAAGCGGTAATTATGAACTGCAGGACGGCAGGTTTGATTTGGATTGCCTGATCGAAGAACTGATCGGGCTTATTATGCCCCAGGCGGAGTCGCGCAGACAGCGGATTCATCTGGATAAAGAAGGGATCACCCACGTAAAGGTAATTGGGGATAATTCACGGATCAACCAGATTTTTATGAATATTATGAGTAATGCCTGTAAGTATACCCCGGAAGGCGGTGATATTTATATATCCGTATCCGAACTTCCTTCAGGGAATAAGGAAGTGGGACGATATCGGTTTGTATTCCGGGATACGGGGATCGGAATGAGTGAGGATTTCCTCTGTCATATTTTTGAACCCTTCAGCAGGGCAAACGATTCCCGGATCAGTAAAATCAGCGGAACGGGCCTGGGTATGGTAATCACACAGAACCTGGTACAGATGATGGGCGGAGAAATTACGGTAAAAAGCCGTCCGGGAGAGGGGAGCTGTTTTACGGTAATAATCGGGCTGAAGCTTCAGATGGACGAGACAGAGGAAGAGATCCTGCCTGATATCCGGGAAGTGGACTGCAGCGGTGCCCGTATTTTGCTGGCGGAGGATAATGAAATTAACCGGGAAATTGCCGCAGAGCTTCTGCAGATGACAGGGGCGGCAGTGGACAGTGCCCGGAACGGTCAGGAAGCCCTGGATAAGTTCCGGGAAGCCGGAGAAGGTTATTACCAGCTGATCTTTATGGATATCCAGATGCCCGTTATGAACGGTTATGACTGCGTGAAAGCGATCCGGAATCTGGAACGGGCGGATGCGGGGAGCATACCAATTATTGCCATGACGGCAAATGCGTTTGCGGAGGATGTGATTATGTCCGCCCAGGCAGGAATGAATGAGCATCTTGCAAAACCGATCAAGTCCAGCCAGCTTGCGGAGATCCTGCAGAAATGGATCCTTCATAAATCATAGGATTGTGTTAGTTTGAGATAGGATAGAGCTAGATTTCCCGATTTCCCTTGGATATAATGAAGAAAAAGCGTGACTGTGTTGGTACGGGGCAGTTACGAAAGAACATTGTAATTTATAATAGGAATAACGGAGGGTTACAACATGGAAGAATTGTACAAGCTGGCCGTAAGGCCGGAGGCCGACAGCCGGAATGTGGTACAGGGGGAAAAGTACCGTATCACCATGCTTACGGCAGGCCTGGTGCGTCTGGAGTACAGTGAGGACGGCATTTTCGAGGATCGGGCCACACAGACCGTCATAAACAGGGACTTCCCTGCGGTGGATTTCCATGTAAAGGAAACGCCGGAAGAACTGGAAATTGTAACCTGGAGGCTCAGGCTCACCTATGATAAGACGGAATTCAATCCCAGAGGCCTTCGGATTCAGGTGACGGCAAACACCAATTCCTGGAATGATGTGTGGCACTATGGGGATCCTATCCGCGACCTGAAAGGGACGGCAAGAACCCTGGATACCATAGACGGCGCCTGCGAGCTGGGATCCGGCCTGGTATCCAGAGAAGGTTATACGGTTCTGGATGATTCCGCTTCCCTGCTCCTGACGGAGGAAGGATGGGTGAGTCCCAGGAAAAAGGGGATAAAGGATATTTATTTCTGGGGATATGGCCTGGACTTTTTGGAATGCCTGAAGGATTTTTATCATCTTTGCGGAAAAACTCCCATGCTTCCCAGATATGCGTTAGGAAACTGGTGGAGCCGCTATTATGAATATACGGAAGAAAGCTATCTGGAGCTGATGAACCGCTTTGACGCAGAAGGCATCCCTTTTACCGTTGCGGTTATTGATATGGACTGGCACCTGGTGGATATCAATCCCAAATACGGCAGCGGCTGGACTGGCTACACATGGAATAACGAGTTTTTCCCGGATCCGAAACGATTTATGGATCGCCTTCATGAGAGAGGAATGCGAATTACCCTGAATGTGCATCCTGCTGATGGCATCCGGGCGCATGAGGAAATGTATGAGGCTATGGCAAAAGAACTGGGAAAGGATATCTCCAGAGAAGAGCCGGTTGCTTTTGAGATTACCAATCCGGCATTTTTGTCCGCCTATCTTAAATATGCCCATCATCCTAATGAAGAAAAGGGCGTGGATTTCTGGTGGATTGACTGGCAGCAGGGCGGCATCACCAAAATGGAAGGACTGGATCCGCTGTGGATGCTGAATCATTTCCATTTCCTGGACAGCGCCAGGAACGGAAAACGTCCCATGACCTTCTCCCGTTATGCAGGACCCGGATCCCACCGGTATCCGGTAGGTTTTTCCGGAGATACTGTGGTAACCTGGGAATCTCTTAAGTTCCAGCCTTACTTTACCAGCACGGCCTCCAATATCGGTTATGGCTGGTGGAGCCACGATATCGGCGGGCATATGCAGGGCTATAAGGATGATGAAATGGCGGGACGCTGGTTCCAGCTGGGAGTTTTTTCACCTATTAACAGACTGCATAGCACCAAGAACGAATTTAACGGAAAAGAGCCCTGGCGTTATAAGCAGGAGATCCGCAGTATGATGGATGAGTTCCTGCGGCTGCGCCATAAGCTGGTTCCTTATCTGTACACCATGAATTACCGGGCCCATGCCCAGGATACGCCATTGATTCTGCCCATGTATTATCATCATGCCAGAGAGGCACAGGCGTATCAGGTACCCAATGAATTTTATTTCGGATCGGAATTGATTGTGGCTCCTGTTACCTCTCCCCGTATTCCTTCGCTGAATATGGCAAAGGAGAAGGTATGGCTTCCGGAGGGGACTTATATTGACTTTTTCACGGGAACCATATATGAAGGCGGCCGCATGATGGATATGTACAGGGATATCAATACGCTTCCTGCATTTGCAAAGGCCGGCGCCATTATCCCGATGACGGAAGAAATCGATGCGGTCAGCACAAGCAGTAATCCCTCCTCCTTTACGCTGCGGGTTTATGCCGGTGCGGACGGCAGCTTTACGATGTATGAGGATGATAATGAGACCTGTGATTACGAAAAGAATATCTGTGTGACCACACAGTTTGAGCTGAGGTGGGAGAACGGGCAGACCTTTACCATCCATCCGGCCCAGGGAGAATTATCCCTGATTCCTGCTGAAAGGACTTATACCATAGAGCTGTACGGCTGTAACGAAAGCGGGGCGGACTGCCGTGTGGCAGGCAGCTGCACGGAAGTGGAAACCAGCTACGACAGCAGCTGTAACTGCCTGCGCATGACGCTTCCTTCTGCCGCCGTAACGGAAGAGATCGTGGTAAGCTTCCGCGGGAGGCTTGTACCTGCTGCAAATCATGTGGAAAAGCTGGTCTATGATTTCCTGGATCAGGCGGAAATGGAATTTGATAGTAAGACCGGAATTTATCAGCTTGTATGCAGCGGACGGCCTGCAAATATTATCATCGGCGAGCTGCAGTGTAGGGGGCTGTCCGAGGATCTGGTGAAATGTGTAACTGAATTTTTGACAGCAAAATAAAAAGGTTCCGTTTGGGAATGGTATTTTTGCTGAAAGGAAAGAGAGGCTGAGAGGCGATTGCTGAATATCGTAGTGCTGGACAGAAGCAGTGTGGGAGAGGATGTATCCGTGGAGCCTTTGCGGCAATACGGCAATGTTATCTTTCATATGACTACAAGGGATGAAGAGGCGGCGGAGCGGGTAAAGGATGCGGATATTATCATAGTGAACAAGACACCCATGAATGCCCGGACGCTGGACGGCGCCGCGCATTTACAGCTGATCTGCGAGTTCGCCACGGGCTATGACAATGTGGATCTGGAATATTGCCGGAAACGGGGGATCCCAGTGGTGAATGTGGTGAATTATTCCACAGCCGCCGTGGCCCAGCATACGGTTGCCTGTGTCCTTTACATCCTGGAAAAGCTGCGTTATTACGATGATTACGTAAAAAAAGGCGCTTATGCCGCCCAGCCCCGTTTTTCCCATTTCGGACTCCCCTACTATGAACTGGAGGGAAAAACCTGGGGCATCGCAGGGTTGGGGAACATCGGCAGGAAGGTGGCCGCAATAGCGGCTGCTTTCGGCTGCCGTGTCATTTATTATTCCACATCGGGAAAAAACAGCTGCCGGGACTATGAGCAGGTGGATTTTGACACTCTGCTTAAGGAATCCGATGTGCTTACCCTGCATTGTCCATTACATGAGAAAACGAAGAATCTAATCAATTACAATGCTCTGGTGAAAATGAAAAGAACGGCAGTCCTGGTAAATGTAGCCAGAGGGGCTGTGGTGAACGAGGCCGATTTATGCCGGGCACTGCAGGAGGATCGGATTATGGGCGCCGGGATTGATGTATTAAGCCAGGAGCCCATAAATCCGGAAAATCCTCTTCTGAAAATACAGGACAGCAGCCGTCTCCTGATCACGCCCCATATGGCCTGGGCCAGTGTGGAGGCGCGCACCCGCGTGGTGACGGAAACCTGTAAAAATATCGAAGCCTTTCTGCAGGGAAAAGCGCGGAATGTGCTGAACCCTTAGAAAATCAGCGGTAAGAGCCGCTGTTTTTTCTTTTTTGTTTTTCTGTCCTTGCCCGGCTTTTCGCTTTCTTTTGCTGATCCTTCAGGTAAACCATTCGGGAGGCCGAGTATCTGGCTTCCTTTTTCAGTTTCAAATAACTGCTCCATCGTTCCGGTGACAACTCCCCGTTTTCCAGAGCGGCCTTTACCCGGCAGCCGGGTTCATTTTGATGCCGGCAGTCGGAGAAACGGCATTGGGTGAAAAACTGCTCCACATCGGTGAAAGTCTCTCCCAGGCCTTCGGTTACATCCCACATACCGAGTTCGCGCATGCCGGGAGTATCGATTATCATGGCACCGCAGGGCAGCAGAAGCAGCTGGCGGTGGGTGGTGGTATGGCGGCCCTTGGAATCCTCCTCCCGGATCCCGTTCACTGGCATCAGTTCCCCGCCGGCAAGGGCGTTTACCAGACTGGATTTGCCCACGCCGGAGGAACCCAGAAACACAATGGTTTTACCTGGTTTCAGATAACCTTGCAGCTGCTCCATCCCATATCCGGTTTTGGCGCTTACGGCAATCACATCCGTCCCCAGCGCCACAGCGGAGGCTTCTGCGAGCAGCCGTTGTGTATCCTCCGATAAATCCGCTTTCGTGAGTACAATTACAGGCTGGGCGCCGCTCTGCCATGCCAGGGTGAGATACCGTTCCAGACGTCTTGGATTAAAATCATGGTTGAGGGACTGCATAATAAATACATAGTCGAAGTTAGCGGCAACAAGCTGCTCCCAATGGCCCGATGAGGAAGGATCCAGACGTGCAAAAAAGGTTCTTCTTTCCTGTGTCCTTACAATCCGGCTGTCTCCGTCAGCTTCCCAGTTTATCATGACAAAATCACCGGTGGTGGGGAAGGGTTCTTCCCCTGTAAAATATGCGCTTTTTTTCAGTGTTGCCTGACCTGTGCCGAAGCTGCAGACAATTTCATATCTGTCTTTATAAACGGCGGTTACCCTGGCAGGGATTTCCCCGTCGCGGGATGGTTCCCCATCAGGAATATATCCATATTCTATCATGTTCAAAATTAATTCCTCCAAAATTGTTTGCTTTGATTGACGTTTTCATAGTTACCTCTTTTTCTTTTCTTGTCATGATCATAATCAATTCCTCCTTCCGCGATGGGCGGCATGCCAAAAATAGGCGCAAAAATCCCGCAGAAACAAGCCTTTTCATGCTGTTTCTGCGGGTATAAGATTCCGTATCAGCTATTTAAAAGGGTTGTTGCCGGTCTGCCTATGAAGTTAAGGGAATGCCACCTCATTATTTGTTTTCATTACACAACGCTCCTTTCATTTTCTCTCTGAAGAGAGAATGGATTTGGTAATAGTATAAGGGATGGGCGGGGAAAATGCAACCTGTTTTTAACTACACAAATGTATGGGAGGGGCAGGGGGAAGCTGCAGGGCACAAAGGGTCGTTTGAACTGTTACGATAGAACAGCGGTGGATATTATTTTTGGTTAATTTTATATAAAGTTTGTGCCTATACTTATAGTTTGTTGTATTGTTGCACTGTTTGGCTGTGTGCTAAACTCGATTTATACTAAAATGTGCACACAAAGTTAAGGACCGCAATTAAGCTGTTTAAATCTTTAGAAGAATAGGGGGGATTGTGTGAAGCAATCTGGAAGACAGGCAGGAACAAATACATTCAAAAAAAAGAAATTAAAAATATTAGCTATTACGATGGTCTTTATAGGTTTTATTTTTGCATTTTCATATGTTCCTCTTTTGGGATGGATTATAGCATTTTTGGACTATAAGCCCGGACTTTCCATATTCTCGCAGAAATTTGTAGGATTGGAAAATTTTAAACTAATATTTTCTTCCTGGAGAGATTTTAAGACAATATTGTTAAATACCCTTGCGCTCAGCGGGATTAATCTGCTGGCTATGCCGGTTCCGCTGATATTTGCCATTTTGCTCTCACAAATGCGTTCTAAGAGATTGTCTAAAATGGTGCAGATTATATCATCTTTACCCAATTACATTTCGTATGTGCTGCTCTATACGGTTTTCTTTTGCCTCCTGGCCCCCAGCGACGGTGCGGTAAACGTAATTTTACGACAGTTTTTCGGACCGGATTTCACATCAAACCTGTTGGCAGACAAAGAAATAGCGTGGGCTATGCAGCTGTTTATCGGATTATTTAAAACAATGGGATATTCGGCGATTATGTATATTGCTGCAATGTCTGGCATTGATCCGGAACTGTACGATGCGGCTGAGGTGGACGGGGCGGGGCGCTTCGCTAAGGTGATACATATAACATTGCCGTGTATCTCAGCAACCTTTTTTGTCTTATTTCTGCTGGCGATAGCAAATATGCTTTCGGGCGCGGGGTTTGAACAGTATTATGTATTCCAAAATCCTATGGTGATGAGCAGAATTGAGGTGTTGGATACTTATATTTACAAAATAGGTTTGCAGCAAAATAATTTTGGTTTTGCCACCTCTACCGGTATGTTAAAATCACTGCTTAGTATTGGGCTTTTGCTGGGTGCAAATAAGTTATCAAAAATAATCAGGGGAGAGAGTATTTTCTAATATGCTTTGGCCCTGGGAAAGGAGAAATTAAGATATGGAATATAAAAGAAAGCCCTCGCAAATCGTATTTGATACATTAAATACCTTGTTAATGGTCCTTATCGGCATAGCCTGCCTCTATCCATTTTATTATATTTTTATTTATTCAATCAGCGATCCCCTGGAAGCAGCAAAAGGCATTGCATTTTTACCAAAAAACCCTACCCTGGCAAATTACACTATGATTTTTCAGGACAGCAATATTATAAACTCCTTCTTCATTTCTGCGGCCCGTACGGTGCTGGGTGCAGGTATTACGGTGCTGTGCAGTGCATTTCTGGCGTATTTGTTTACCAATCCGCTTTTGCCTATGCGTAAAGGTCTGTATAAATTTGTGATTATCACAATGTACCTTAGTTCAGGCCTGATTCCCTGGTATGTTACCATGTCTGCCTATGGGCTGAAAAATAAGTTCCTTTTATACATTGTGCCGTCGGCGGTGAATGCATTTTTTATGATTTTGATAAAGACATATATGGAGAGCCTACCCGCAGCCTTATCAGAATCGGCAGAACTGGACGGGGCAGGGATATTTGCATTATTCTTCCAGGTGATTCTTCCGCTGTGCCTGCCTGTTATTGCCGCTGTGGCAGTATTTGCGGCAGTAGGGCAGTGGAATTCCTGGTCAGATAATTTTTTTCTTGTAAAGGCGCCGGAATTAAAAACATTGCAGCTGACTTTGTATGAATATTTCCAATCCACAGCCCCCAGCGTGGAAAATATGCGTGATGCGGCGGCGAGTATGAGTAAGCGGACAGTGACGCTTTCTTCTATAAGAATGAGTATTGCGGTGGTAACAGTCATTCCCATTTTTGCAGTATATCCGTTTATGATGCGTTTTTTTGTAAAGGGTATTATGTTGGGAGCAGTGAAGGGTTAGGTGAATCGGAAACGACGGGGACGGAATCGTTATGTTAGACAAGAATATTAATGTTTCGTATAATAAAAAACAGGGGGAATAATTCATGAAAAAAATGAAAAAATTATTGGCTATGGGTATTGTATGCACTATGATATTTGGCCTGACAGCATGCGGAGGAGCAAAAGATGCATCTTCCGGCCAGGATGCGGCACAAAGTGAGGCGGCCGATCAGACAGATCAGGAGGAACTGGTAGAACTTACGGTTTTCGGTCATATGCTGTCCGTTGACAAAATTGGGATTCAAACAGATCCTGTGGCTAAAAAAATAGAAGAGGATCTGGGGATCCGTTTAAATATAATTGACAGCAATACAAACGTGGCCGATGAAACCAATAAAATTGCTGCTTATATGGCATCAAATGATATGCCGGATATATTCTTTGTACCGGATATAAATGTTTTAAAAACAGCTATTGAGGCAAATCAGGTAATTAAGCTGAATGATTTATGGACAAAAGAAAACTGCCCCAATATGCTGGGGGATAACCCGGATGCCCAAAACAGACAGGATTTCTTTGCCAATCAGTATTTTGAAGGCGACAGGTATGGCGTGCAGATGTGGGGCGGTACCGGCGGGGCATCTTTTCCCACAGTGGGGATGTATGTGCCATGGGACATTTATAAGCAGGCCGGTTATCCAGAAGTAAATAATCTGGACGATTTGGTGGAGGCTGTGGAAATGATGGCTGCCCGGTATCCCGAAACAGAAAGCGGACAGAAAACATACGGCGTAGGAGGCTGGTTTGCCGAAGGGCTTGGTTGGGGTGACTGGATGGTTTCTTTATTACAAAATGCATTTGGTTATCAAACTGATGACTGTTTTGTGTTCACATTTGATATGGAAACAAACGATCTGCGGGAAAAACCGGCTATTTTAGATGCAGAAGGTCCTTGGTGGGAATCCGTGGAGTTCATGTACAAAATGAACCAGAAAGGACTGATCGACCCTGACTCTGTTACACAGAAATATGATCAGTGGCAGGAAAAAGCGTATTCCGGCAGATATTTACTTGTTGGGCCCGGCTGGGAGGCGGCTCCGATTAAAGAAAAATCCGGTTTGTCTTATGTTGCGCTGAAGCCCTTTGAAAACAGCAATATAGTCATGGACTGGTCAGGTGAATTGACAGGTTATACTTATGCTATTTCCAGTACCTGCAAGCATCCTGAAAAAGCACTTCAGTTGTTGGATTATTTATGGTCGCCCGAAGGATCCCGTCTGACTCATTCTGGTATTGAAGGGGAATCTTGGGAAATGGTGGATGGCAAGGCGGAATTTACCCAGAAGTATTTGGAGGATAAGGCAGCCCTACAGGCGGCCGAGTTGAATGAAAAGTATGCGGTATATAAGTATGGTATGTTTACCGGATATGCGCTCAATGTCGTAAGCCCTGCGGACAATAACTTCTTTGACCTGACTATGTCGGCAAAATATGAGGAAAAAAACCTTTCTGAGGCGGAAAAGGATGCATTGGCCTATTACGGCGTGGATTCCATGGGAGAAATTTACCGCAATCCCGATGTGAAGAATTATGTGTTCAGATGGCCTGAGTATTCTACGATGCTTCCCACTCCACCGGAAGATATCAAGAAAAACAGGACAGATTTAGGTAACTTTGTCTACCGTGAGTATTTAAATTGTGTGTATGCAAAAAATGATGCGGAATTTGAAGCGGCAAAGCAGAAAATTATGGATGGGGCAGCGGAATACAAAGTAGAGGAAATCTTTGACTGGTATAAAGCGGCTTTTGCTGAGGCAAAGGAAGCCGTAGATGATTACATAAAATAAGAGGTGTGTTTTACCGCAATGGGTGAATTTGCCCATTGCGGATTTTAGAACCATCTGAAAAGCGGCACATAAGAAGAAGGAATGGACAAATGTGTGATGAGACCGGCGGAAAAATGAGAGATACTATGAAAAAGGAAGGAAAGGGAAAGAAAAGGCTGGGGATAAAATCCAGTTTTATTATCCGGCTTATTCTTTTTTGCATGATAACAAGTTTTTCGGTGGTTATACTTTTATCAACAGTTCTAAGCGCTTATGTGAGTATTATGATGAGGGACGATGCCATCGGGGACAGCCGTCAGTCATTGATTACTATGAATGATTTTTTTGAAGAAAAAATGAATGCGGTAAAACGTTTTCATTATGGAATGTATCAGGATGCGGATATCCGTTACGCTGTGCAGACCTTTTTTGCCGGCAGCAATACACCGGGAGAGGATATTACTATCATACAGCAATGCAGTGAAATGCTTAATTCCCGCTATGGTTATGCAGATCATGCATTGTCCGGGGTGAGTTTGTATGGTTTGGAGTATGGCAAGCAGGCGGAATTGCTGCAGACAGGTGGTTTTCATCATAGAGAAGCCGCCATGAAGAAATTGCTTGCCGATGCAAAGAATAAGTCAGATACAAATATTTCAGAGAACCGGATATTTTATTCTGTCTATTTGGACAGGGGAGAGGATGGCGGTTTGCTTAACGGCACGATTTCCATGTATGATTTTATCCGTGAACCGGGAAATCTGACCCATATTATCGCTATTCTGGCATTTCATTATGACCTGAATAAAATATCCGGAGAGCTTAAGGGGGTTCCGGGAGAAAAGAGCAGGAGAATATTGGTGCTGTCAGATAACGATGAGGTTTTGTACAGCCTGGATATGAATTATGGATTGGATCCTGTTGGTGATAGAAGTGATTTCCGGGAAATGGAACGGTACCACAGTATGGGGGCTAAAATATACGAGTCCGCACAATATTTAATGGGAATTGCTGAGAATGAACGCTTTGGGTTCCGGGTAGTATGCCTGACGGACAAGAAGCAGTTATATTCGAGAATCAGGGCATTGAATGTATTTACATTTTCCATGATGGGAGCAGCGCTTGTGGCGGTGAGTTTTCTTGTCCTGTTATTTTCCAGACGTATTTCCAGGCGTATATCCATTATAACGGACGGTATCGGCAGTATAAAGCAGGGGAATATGTACACCCGTATTCCCACAACGCCCAAGGAGGATGAGTTGGATTTAATTGCCCATAGCCTGACCGATATGTGTAACAGTCTGCGGGAGAAAGCCGCTTTGCAGCAGCAGGCCGAACGACAGCGCAATGAAGCCGTTTTGTGTCAGAAGGACGCGGAAATTTATGCCCTGCAGGCCCAGATAAATCCCCATTTTCTTTATAATATGCTGGAGGTGGCCCGTATGAAGGCTGTGGTGGATGGTTGTATGGATACTGCGCTTATGGTAAAAATATTGTCTGATATTTTCAGGGAAAGTGTAGGGCGCGGGGCCCTTGCAACCATCAGCGAAGAAATAGAATGCTGTATGCTTTATGTCCGCTTATTTGAGATACGCCGAGAAAGCAGCATCCGTGTAAAGCTGGATATTTGTCCTGAAATCCGTAAGAGCAGGATTTCCACCCATATTTTGCTTCCTATAGTAGAAAACGCCCTTGTGCATGGATTGGCGGAAGAAAATGCCGTTATTTCCATTTCTGCACATAGACAGGACAATGATATTTTATTTACTATACAGGATAACGGACCAGGGCTTACGGATAAGCAGCTGGAGGATCTGAATATGCAGATAGAAAATTATACCTCCAGGGAAAAGCATATAGGGCTTGCGAATGTGAATAAACGGCTGAAGCTGATTTATGGTATGCAATATGGTATCCATATAAAGAGCAGGCCGGGGGAAGGGCTTACGGTACAGCTGACAATCGGTGCAAAGGGGAAGGGGACAGGGGAAGATTATGTATAATGTATTGCTTGCGGATGACGAAGCTGCTATTTTAGAGGGGCTAAAAACAATTATATGCTGGAATGAGCTGGGCCTTAATCTTGTGGCTGCGGTTACGGACGGGGAGAGTGCCCTGCAGTATATTCGTGAAAATCCGGTGGATATTCTAGTGACGGACATCCGTATGAAAGAAATGGACGGTCTTGCACTGATTTCCGCACTGCATGAGGTTTCTCCTGAAACAAGGTGCATCATATTGACCGGATACAGTGATTTTAGCTATACCAAAAAGGCAATCCAGCTTGGAATTGAAAACTATATATTAAAGCCGGTGGATGAAAATGAGCTGATTCTTACCCTTACAAATTTGATTGCAAAGCTGGAAGAGGATGCAAGCAAGGCCAGGAATAGTATTTATGAATTCCGGGATGCTATTTGTTATCGTTGGATTACGGGGAAGATTGATATAAATGCATTTCAGCATAGGGCCGGGGTGCTGGATATTGATTTGACGGAAAAATTTTTCCAGGTAAGTGTTCTGCGCGTGCGGAACTATGAGTTGCTGACTCAAAGGGATACCATTGCCTGTGAAAAAAATGTATTACGCGTTATCTGTACAGAACTGGGGTGTGTCAAACAGGCCCGTTTTGCGGTGTGCCGTGGAGAGCGGGGGGATTTTCTGGCAGCTCTGTGGGGCAGCCTTGATTTATGCCGGGAGGAGATTAAGCAGGCGCTTATACGGGCCGGACAGGCGCTGTCCCGTATGCGTCTCAATGCAATATCTTCTCTGGGAAAGCTGCAGGAAGATTTCATGCAGCTAAGCGTAAGCTATTCGGACGCCATGTTCTTGGCAGAATTTGGATTGATACTGCCCCCCGGGACCGTGGCGGATGAATATGCGGTTTCATGCCTTATGAACGAAAAAAGCAAACCTATGGAGGTGGATTCACAGGAATTGCTGAAAGCTATTTCGCAGAAGGATGAAGCAGGTGTGAAAACTTTTGTGGAGAGCTTAAAAAGGATCCTGACACAAAGCGGCGCGCAGACACCAAACGCAATTAAAATACCGGTTATGGAACTGATGTATAGTATCTCAAAATTAAAGGTGGGAGGTACGGCGCAGGAGGAGTATGATCTTGTAAGAGTATTTGATGAAATTACACAGGCGCAGACGATTGACAGCCTTTTGGAGATTCTGGCTACATCGGCTATGAAAAAAATAGATAGAATATGTAAAGCGGAAACGGAAATGAGCCTGCATGTGGTAAGAGCAATAAACGCAATGGAGCAGGGGGAAAACGTAACGCTGAAAAGTCTTGCGGAGCAATATAAAATCAATCCGGTATATCTTGGACAATTATTTAAGAATGAGACAGGAATGTTATTTACCGATTACATGAATAATGTGCGGGTAAAAAAATCCATAGAACTGCTGCGAACTACAGATAAGACGGTTGCAGAGATAGCAGAGCTTTCCGGTTATGCATCTTATGGATATTTCTGCAGTGTTTTTAAAAAGGTGACTGGTGCATATCCTAAAGATTACAGGATAAAAGAGAGAGGTTAATACAATGCAGTTTGATGCGAGAGGAGTTACGCCGCTTGTGGGTGAAGAAATACGCCAGACTATGCGGTGCGGGGGAAGTGATATCGGTGTTACCACACATTATCTTACAAAGGACGGCAGAGCCTGGCTGCCTGTTATGGGTGAACTACATTATTCGCGCATCCTGCAAAAGGATTGGGAGAAAGAACTGTTGAAAATGAAGGACGGCGGAGTGGAAATCATATCTTCCTATGTATTCTGGCTGCATCATGAAACAGAGCCGGGTAAATTTAACTGGGAGGGTAATTACAGCCTCCGTGCGTTTATTCAGCTTTGTGAGAAACACTCCCTGTACTTTTTTCTCCGGCCGGGGCCTTGGGCACATGGCGAATGCCGAAATGGCGGTTTCCCGGATTGGCTGGATTTGGCTTGTCACGGTAAGCTGCGCTGCATGGATAAAGTTTATTTGGGATATGTGAAGCGATTCTTCCGGGAAATTGCAGATCAGACAAAAGGCTGCAGAAATATTATCGGTGTCCAGGCAGAAAATGAGATGATGCAGAATCATACATATTTGCTTGAAATAAAGAAACTGCTGCTGGAGAGCGGGCTATGTGCACCTTTATTTACCGCAACAGCGTGGGGGGATGGGGCGCCGTTTCCTGTTCAGGAATTGTTGCCTGTGTTCGGCGGTTACCCAGAAGCCCCCTGGGAACAGCATACAAAGAAACTGCCTCCCCACCTGCATAATTTTTTTACAAAAGAACGGAATGATGCCATGATTGGTACGGATGTCTTATCAGTAACACGGCAAAACCAGGAAAACGGCAGCAAAAGCGGAGACTGCCAGGGAACTGTACCGTTTTTAACCTGTGAAATCGGCGGCGGGAATCAGGTGACCTATCACCGCAGGCCTCTGATATCGGCCAAAGATGTTTTTACGATACCGTTTACCATGTTAGGAAGCGGCTGCAATCTTCTGGGTTACTATATGTATCACGGAGGAAGCAACCCTGTTCTGCATGGTGTTACTACACAGGAGAGCAGGGAAACCGGTTACTTGAATGATTATCCTGTTTGTTCCTATGATTTCCAGGCTCCCATTGGAGAGTGCGGCCAGATCCGTCCTTCCTATACGGCGCTTAATTTACTGCATCAGTTCGTGAAAAGCTTTGGAGAAAGGCTGTGCCATATGGAGAGCCTTTTGCCGGATATGGTGCCCCGGGAACGTATGGATACGAAGACTTTACGTGCCGCCCTGCGTACAGATGGTGTGGAAGGCTTCCTCTTTCTGAATAATTTACAGCGGAATTTTAAGATGCCGGCTCATGAAAATATAACGCTTTCTATTTTGCTGCAGAACAGAGAAATTTTATTGGAGAAGCTTTATCTGGCGTCGGATAGCTGCTGCATTATACCGGTGGGATTGACCATTGGCGGCAAACGGCTGAAGTATGCAACGGCACAGCCGTTGTCGGTGGAGCGGGGGGCGGACGGGAATGAAATATGGCGTTTTTTACCCATTCAGGGAAATGAGCCTTTGTGTTATTTTGAAGAGGAAACAATTGCATTGACGGAATCGGGTGTTTTGGCTGGAAATACCATTCTCAAGCTGGAACATCCCCGGAGTTTTGTGCCCGAAAGAGGTAGGAAGCTTGCTTTGCAGTGCGTGCATGAAAGCATTCCGTTTACACAGTTCCGGTATCTGGGGCTTACGGATAAGACCCGGGAATTTCTGGTGACATGGGATGAGAACGAAACCTACCTGCTCGTAGATCCGATTGGTAATGTGGCCCAGGCTTATCATGAGGGTAAATTGATTGCAGATTGGTTCTGTTATGGGGACACATGGGTAATCGACGTACGGGATCTTTTTCCGCGCAGTATTACGATTAAAGTGCAGCCGCTGACAGAGGAAGACAATATTTATCTGGAAGTGCCTATGGAAAGAAATACCTGCAAGCTTTCTGTAAAAGCCGTTCAGGGAGAGACGGTTTTTATGGATTGCGGATGGGGATACGATTGGAAAGAAGGGTAAGAAAATGAAATTACCGGCTCGTTTTATTGGGTCATCGGCAGAATACAGTGATTTTTCCCGGCATATCCCGGCACCCTGTTTACGGAAGAGCTTTTCCCTGTCTTTGCCTGTAAAAAGTGCGGAAATGCTAATCTGTGGATTAGGATTTTACAGATTGTTTGTAAACGGAAGAGAAATTACAAAAGGATATCTGGCTCCATATATTAGTGCACCTGATGATTTGCTGTATTTTGATCGGTATGATGTGTCAGAGTACCTGACGGAAGGTGAAAATATCATCGGTATTTTGCTTGGAAATGGTATGCAGAATGCGTTCGGCGGGGCGGTTTGGGAATTTGACAAGGCTCCCTTCCGCGGCTCCCCGAGAGTGAGCTTTTGCCTGACAGCGGTGACGGAAACAAAAGAAGAAATACGGGTGCAAAGTGATGAAAGTGTGCTTTGTGCTGCTTCACCTATAGTATTTGATGAATTACGATGCGGGGAGCATTATGATTCCACAAAGGAGCAGGGGGGATGGACGCAAAAAGGATTTGACGATTCTGCCTGGAAACCCGCCGTCTTTTTGGAAGTACCCCGCGGGGAGGCCCGGATTTGTGAGTGCGAACCGATAGTATGCAGCCAGATACTTGAACCTGTGTCCATCACCCCTATAGATGATGGGTACTTATACGATTTTGGCGTCAACCGTGCAGGTTTGTGCTCTTTGCAGGTGACGGGAAGACGGGGGCAGGAAATCTCATTGGAACATGGGGAGCGGCTGCTGGAGAATGGACGGTTGGATCTTAAAAATATTGCGTTTGTACCGGAAGGTTATGTGCAAAAGGATATTTTTATATGTAATGGAAAAGGGGAACAAAACTATGTGCCAAGCTTTACCTACCATGGTTTCAGATATGTATTTGTAAAAGGAATTACAAAACAGCAGGCAACGCGGAACTTACTGAAATATTTGGTTTTGCACTCTGATTTACAGGAGCGGGGAAGCTTTTCCTGTTCCTGTGAAATATTAAATAAATTGCAGGAAATGACACGCATTTCCACACTTTCCAATTTTTATTATTTTCCTACAGATTGTCCCCACCGGGAGAAAAACGGCTGGACGGGTGATGCATCGGTATCGGCGGAACATATGCTGCTCAACTTAAATCCGGAAACAAGTTTTCAGGAGTGGCTGAGAAATATTCGTAAAGCCCAGACAGAGGATGGCGCTTTCCCCGGAATTGTGCCTACAGGCGGTTGGGGTGTCGATGGCTGGGCAGGGCCTGCATGGGATAATGTGATTGTCAACCTGCCGTATTATACCTACATATATCGTGGCAATACACAGATTATCGAAGAGAATTATGGGGCAATTCTGCGTTATCTGCATTTTTTGTCCGCAAAAAGGGATCAAAACGGTCTGATTGGTTTCGGTCTTGGGGACTGGTGCCAACCGGCGCGTCCTGCTAATACACCAAAGGCACCGCAGGTGGTGACGGACAGCATTTTAAGTATGGATATGGCTTATAAAGCGGCCTTTTTGCTCGAGGTAATACATATGCCTCTTGAGCGTGATTTTGCAGAAGCGCTTGCTAAGTCTCTGCGGGAAAGTATACGGAAGCATCTTGTTGATTTTTCCGCGTTCTGTGTCAAAGGAAATTGTCAGACATCACAGGCCATGGCCATTTTCTATGGAGTTTTTACAAAGACAGAAGCGGTAAATGGCTTCCAGCAGCTGCTGAAGTTTATTCATGCGGAAGATGAGCATATGGATACCGGCATTTTGGGTGCGCGCGTACTGTTTCATGTGTTGTCTGAATTTGGATACAGTAATCTGGCATACCGCATGATTACGCGTACAGACTTCCCATCATACGGTAATTGGATTGTCCGGGGGGCCACCTCATTGTGGGAGGAGTTTCAGCCGGAGAATGCGGTGGTCACATCGAGAAATCATCACTTTTTTGGAGACGTGAGTCATTGGATGATAAAACAGATTGCGGGTATTCGCTACAATCCTTCAGGAAGTGACGGTGCGAAGGCTGTCATCCACCCCCATTTTATTGATGCGCTTACGTTTGCACAGGCAAGTCATGAAACGCCTCATGGAAAGCTTAATGTGTATTGGGTACGCCGGAATGATGAGATTTTTTTCTTTATCCGAAAGCCGCACAATATAATGTTGATGTTAGAATTGGATGCGGGATATACCTTTTTAAATGGCCGGAGGGAATACGAAGTAAAAGAAGATACTTTTGAATGCCGGGTGCTTATATCAAATCGGAATTAAAAAATAACTTCTTCCCTACACAAAAATGCATCCAGCATATCCATCATACGTTCCTCTTCCGCCGGTTTTCCCGCAGTAAAGGATGCGGGGATTTTATCCTTCATCCGGTTCAGGTAGGAAAAAGAGACAGGGAAAGCCCGTTCCAGTTTTTCCAGATAGCCGGTATTAAAAAAATTCCCGCTGCCTGCGGCGGAGGAAAGGATCAGCTGATAGCAGTTTAAAAGAAGAAAGTCCCGGAAAGCCGGCCTGGGAGAAGGAGAGAAGCCGAACAGCCGGTCCGTATAGTGAAACAGCCTGTTTACCGCAGCCTCCGTCTCCTCCCGGTTTTTACAGCAGGAAAGAAGCGTGCGGCTGCCGCTTTCCTGATCCTGGGCGATATCCTGGAGATCATCGCTAAGCTGCAGCAGAAAACCAAAGCCGAAATAAAAAAGGATATCTTCTTCTGTTATCCTGTGATTAATGAAATAGCGATCGATGAGTACCGACAATCCCCCTTTGTATATGGAAATATCCAGAATATTTCTTTCTGATAGCAAAAGGGAGGGGTCTGTCTGTTTCTGACTGATTTCCTGTGCCTCCAGCATCAGCAGAAGGCCCTGCCGGATATCCGCATCAGAATCGGCTCCATAAGCGGCTTCGGCTTCCGGCCCGGGATAACTTTCCGCTATGGCATCCAGGAGCATGGCTGTTTTTTCTTCATGCAAAGAAAGGGGCGTCACAGGCTGGCCGCTGATTTTATGGTGGATGAGCAGATTATAGTGCTTTTTCTCCTCCGCGGTATGGGCCGGATCGTCCAGAAAATTATCGGTAAAGGGATATAGCATACTGTAACCGAAAATGGAGGAAGGGCATTCCTGGGAAAGGCTGTTCTGTTCCCGGAATATGGCATAAACCATGTAATTGCGGATGGCCTGCCCCATATCCTCCGGCTTCATTTCCGGTGCGAAGCTGCGTACCTTGCGGAGAAAAAGCTTCATTTTATCCTGAAAGGCATCCAGGGTATGAGGGGGAAGGGCATTCCGGATACCCAGCACCGGTTCGGTGAGAAGAAGCGTGTGGAAAAGGCCTTCCATATCCTGCATCCAGGCCTGCTGGCGGAGGGTGAGCTGTCCCTTTTCTTTTTTATGGGAAAAAGGAAGAGGACGGCGGGAAGGAAATGATTTCAGGTGCAGCTGTATGTGTTCCGTCTGTTCCGTAATCCAATCCTCATTCGCCTTTTTTTCAGCCGGGCACACTTCCGGGAGGAAAGCGGGAAAGGTGCTTTCGGAAGACTGCCATAGTTCCCTGATTTGGGGCATGAGGACGGCGGTTATGTATTCTTTCTGAAATATCATGGGATTCTCCTGTTAACTGCGGACAGCGGTACAAGCAATGCATATACATTTGTCGGCAGATGTCTTTATCAAAGCATAATCGTCTGTTTTGGGGTATCATCCATATTATGAAGGGGTTAGAATGAAATTACAAGCAAATTGTGGTTGCGGAAGGAATTCACGTCAAGAGGCAAATATATCATTGCAATAATGGGAATGGCATGCTAAGATAAAAACAAGCATATTTTTCTATGAATCAGGGCCTGGGCCATCTTAATTTCTATTTCTATTCAGAAACTCTATGCTTACCATCCATTTATACAGGCAGGGGTTGCTGGACAGAAGAGGATTACGGCATATTCTTTCAGACAGCTTCCTGCTCACAATTGCAGAAAGGAGCAGTCTATGGAAGAAAAGCATTCCAGGGAAGCAAAAGAACTACACGTGGTGAGAAACCATAAGGATACGGTGTTCCGTATGTTGTATAAAGACAGGGAAAAACTGCTGGAATTATATAATGCACTGAACGGAACCGCTTATGAGGACACCAGTGCGATGGAAATCTGTACACTGGAAAACGCAATCTATATGGGCGTAAAAAATGATGTTTCATTCCTGTTTGATTCAGAAATGAACCTATATGAGCATCAGTCTACCTTCAATCCGAATATGCCGCTGCGGGATCTCTTGTACATTGCCAGACAGCTGGAGAAGTATGCGAGGGGAATAACCCTGTATTCAAGCAAATTGCAGAAAATTCCCGTGCCCCGGTTTGTGGAATGCATCCGAAAATACGCGGAGGATATGGAAATTGCGGAGGCCGTGGACCGGGCGGTGACGGAATGCGTCCGGAATGATATACTGGCAGACTTTTTGTCCGCGCAGAGGGCGGAGGTGATTGCGATGTCAATCTTTGAATATAACGAAGAAGAGGAAATGAAAAAAATCCGTGCTGATGAATTTCAGGTGGGAAGAGAAGCGGGAAAAGCCGAAGGTAAAGCCGAAGCCGTACTGGAACTTCTGGAGGAACTGGGGCAGATCCCCCCTGAACTGCGCCAGAGAATCCTTTCCGAGTCCGATTTACCGGTACTGAAGAAATGGATAAAGGAAGCAGCCAAAGCAGAGTCTGTCCGCCAATTCATGGATCATACAGGTATCTGATAAGTTACGGATATACGCTGTTCATCCTTGAGAAAAGTGTTCTGCCCCTTCCTCTTTTCTTCATACAATGATAGAATGTTATATCATAGCTGTTCAGTATTTTCACAAGGACAGGAAAATATCCATGCAAAATCGCCTTCGGTGACAGATTCACCTGTTTTTGCTATACGTTTTCCAGCGGCCTGTACGGCAAGTGCGCAGATCTGCTGAACAGTTACTATATGTTCTTATATTATAATTTACCGACAGAAAAGGGAAAGGCGGGGTTAGCAATGGACAGAGTCAATCTGACCAACACGGATCTGCAGGTTTCTCAGCTATGCCTGGGTACCGCAGATTTCGGCACAAAAAGGAGCCGGGAGGAAGCGTTCCGGCAGATGGACATTTTTATGGAAGGCGGGGGAAATTTTATTGATACCGCGCACGTTTATGGCGATTGGGCCTGTGATGAAAGAGGCCGCAGTGAAAAGGTCATTGGGGGATGGCTGAAAGGAAAGCGGGATAAGGTGGTTGTATCCAGCAAGGGTTGTCATCCTCCCATTGATAATATGCTTTGCTCACGGGTGGATGTGAAGAACCTTCATCAGGATGTGGAGCAGAGCCTGGCACAGCTGCAGACGGATTATATTGATTTATATTTTCTGCACAGGGATAACCCCCAGGTGCCGGTGGGAGAGCTGCTGGAGGCACTGGAGGAAGAGGTGAAAAAGGGCAGTCTGCGTTATTACGGCTGTTCCAATTGGAGCCTGGATCGTCTGAAGGAGGCGGATGCTTATGCCAGAGAGCACGGGCTGCGGGGATTTGCCTGTAACCAGATGATGTTTGTCCTGGCTGATGTGGTTCCGGAGACGCTGGTGGAACCGCAGCTGACCATCCTGGATGATGCGTATTATCAGTATGAGAAGGATACCGGCCTGAGTTTTATGGCTTATATGTGTATGGCAGGCGGTTATTTTTCCAAAAGGATGGCCGGAAAGCCGGTTTCTCCCCAACAGAAGGCGCGGTATCACGCAGAGGCGAATGAGGCCATATTGCGGCAGCTGAAGCTGTATGTGAGTGAAGGCTATCAGGTGACGGATTTTCTGTACAGCTATGTGAAACGGGCGGCATTCCCTTCCATACCCATAGCCGGTTTTAGCAGTGAGGAACAGCTGAAGCAGGCGCTTGTGAGTATTGAGCAGGATATTCCGGAAGAAATGATGCACAACCTGGTGGCATTAAAAAGAATGCAGTCCTATCATTGGTAGGAATTATTACAACCGGCAGTTGGATTCTGCCGGTTTTTCTATTGTCCCGTTATTTTCGCCGGAGCCGGGAAGTGATACAATGAAGCGGTAAGGGAAACAGGCATGTCCCATGTGATTACAGGATGTGTCAATGTAATAAATGCCGGCAAAGCGTAAAGATAGGAGCAAACAATGGAAATAAGATTATCCGATAACATTGCCAGATTCCGTAAATCAAAGGGCTATACCCAGGAGGAGCTTGCGAAAAAGCTGAGTATTTCGTCCCAGGCGGTATCCAAATGGGAAAATGCCCAGTCACTTCCCGATATTACTCTGCTTCCGGCTCTGGCCGGATTACTGGAAACAGATATTGACACACTGATGGGATATATCCCTAAAAAGAAAAAAGTGACGCCTTATGAGGAGCGGTATAATACCGAGGACTATTATTGGGGAACCATGCCCAATAAGATGTGCATGGAGGTCCTTAACAGGTGTTATCCCACCAGGCCTCTGCGGCTTCTGGAGGTGGGCTGCGGAGAAGGCAAGGATGCGGTATTTTTTGCCAGGAACGGTTATCAGGTTACGGCATTTGATGTGACGGAGTCCGGGATAGAAAAAGCAAGGAGGCTGGCGGACATCCATCAGGCGGATATTCATTTTTTCCGGGCGGATCTGCGGGATTTCCGTCTGGATGAGGAGTATGATATTATTTACAGCTCCGGGGTATTCCATCATATCCTGCCCGGCCTGCGGGAGGAAATAATGGGAAATTACCTCTCTCATACGGCACCCGGGGGAATGCATGCGGTGAATGTATTTGTGGATAAGCCGTTTATCCCGGAACCGCCGGATTCGGATCTGAATTCCGAAAACTGGGTGTCGGGTGAATTGTTCACCTACTACAGGGATTGGAGGATCGAGGACTGCAGGGAAGTGATATTTGACTGCAGCAGCAGCGGCATTCCCCACAGGCACTGTATGGATACCGTATTTGCCAGGAAAATGCCGGATGGAAAGGGAGAATAAAAAATGAAAGAAATCATAACAGAGGAAAAGAAAAGGGAGAATGCTCCCATACGTCTTGAGACGGCAAGGATGATCCTGCGGGAACACTGTCCTGAGGATTTGGAAAGTCACCATGCCCTGCTTTCCGATCCGGAAGTAATGTATTACCTTCCCGATATTATGACACACAGCCTGGAGGAATCCCGTCAGGATCTGATGACCTCCGTGGGGGCGGTTGGCACACGGCCCAGGAAGGAATATTTCCTGCGTATGGAAGAGCGGGAGACGGGAGAGTTAATAGGGGAAACCGGCTATACGGTTCTGGAAGAAACCCCTGTGGGAAAGCTGGTTCATGCGGGCTATTTCAGCAGAAAAAAATTCTGGGGAAAAGGATATATGACGGAAGCCTTCCGTGAGGTACTGCGGTTTGCATTCGAGGAGGACGGGGTCTGCCGGGTAACGACGGGATGCGACCGGGAAAATAAAGGATCCGAGATGGTAATGATGAAAAGCGGTATGATCAAAGAAGCGGATATGAAAAAGAAAGTGTGGATGCACGGACAGCTGCGGGATCGGGTGGAATACCGGCTTTTAAAGGAGGAATGGGAGTCTGGGCCAGGGAGAAGCCAGCGGACAGAGCGCAGCCGTGAATTGTAACTCTACACACATTACTTAGGACAGTCTTGCATTTTTGCGTTATCTTTGCTACCATAAGAACGGATACTCCAGTGATGACAGGACAGACGACCATCACTATAATAAAAATTCGGCTGGTGAATGTAATGTATGCCGTCCCTTTAACGGGGCGGAAACTGCAAATTTTAGGAGGAACTAATATGAGTAGCGAAATCAGAGACATGAACCTGGCCGAATCCGGCGAGCAGAAGATCGAATGGGTCAAAAGGAATTGCGACCTGCTCCGCATGCTGGAAGAGGAATTCAGCCAGAGTAAACCGTTTGCCGGGAAAAAGGTCACTCTTTCCGTCCATCTGGAAGCAAAAACCGCATATTTGTGTAAGGTATTGGCAGCAGGCGGTGCTGAAATGTATGTTACCGGCTCTAATCCGCTTTCCACACAGGATGATGTGGCGGCGGCTCTGGTAAAGGCCGGGCTGGAGGTACACGCCTGGTACGGGGCAACGGAAGAGGAGTACAATTCACATATCCGTGCTGTGCTGGCGGCAGGTCCCAATATCATTATTGATGACGGCGGCGATCTGGTGCATATGGTCCATACGGAAATGAAGGAGCTGATCCCCAATATCCTGGGCGGCTGTGAAGAGACAACCACAGGAATTATCCGTTTGGAGGCTATGAATAAGGCGGGGGATTTGAAATTCCCCATGATTCGCGTTAACAATGCACAGTGTAAGCACTTTTTTGATAACAGATACGGCACAGGCCAGTCCGTTTGGGACGGCGTGATGCGTACCACCAACCTGATAGTGGCCGGAAAGAACGTTGTGGTAGCCGGTTACGGCTGGTGCGGCAAAGGTGTTGCCATGAGGGCAAAGGGATTGGGTGCCAAAGTAATCGTAACCGAAATCAATCCGGTCAGGGCTATTGAGGCGGTTATGGACGGATTCGAGGTAATGCCCATGAAGGAAGCCGCCGGTGTCGGCGATTTCTTTGTAACAGTTACAGGCTGCGACAAGGTGATCGATGCGGAGGATTTCGCCGTGATGAAGGAAGGTGCCATCCTGTGCAACGCAGGACATTTCGACTGCGAGATCGATATGGCCGGCCTTCGTGAAATGGCTGTGGAATCCAGAGAAATGCGTAAAAATATTATGGGTTATAAGCTGCCCACGGGACAGTGGATCTTCGTCCTGGCGGAGGGACGTCTTGTGAACCTGGCGGCAGGCGACGGCCATCCGGCGGAAATCATGGATATGAGCTTTGCCATTCAGGCGCTTTCCGCCAAATATCTGGTGGAGCATGGAAAAGAGATGACCCAAATGCTTATTGATGTCCCTGTGGAAATTGATGAGGATGTGGCGGCCAGAAAGCTTCGTTTCATGGGCAAGGAAATAGATACCCTGACGGCGGATCAGGAGGCATATCTGAATCAATCGCTGGTGTAGAAAAGCAGGAGGAATGGCTATGTGCCAGATCGCTATAAGTATACCGGACGAAGTTCTTTTTGATACTAAGATGAGCAGAGAGGAAGCCAATCAGTTCGCAAGACGGGCAGTGGCTCTTGGATATTATACCCAGAGCGGCGTCTCCATAGGATATTGCGCACAGATAGCAGGAATGACAGAGGAAGAATTTCTGGAGGAATTAAAGATAAAATAATCCCGGCAGATCATGGGAAGCCCCGGCTTAATATTAAGCCGGGGCTTCCGGATAAGCGATACAAAAAAAGGATAATTAGCGAAGGTGATACAGCATTGCCCGGATATCCCCGGCCACGCTTATGTTATCATAAGGCTGTGTGGGGAAAAGGCTGATGGTAAAGGGAGTCATCCCGTCATCAGCAAGAACCTCCAGGACACATCTGTCAAAAATAAGTTCCATCTGCGAGGTATGATGCAGGAGCCTGGGGGCACGGTTCAGGCCGTAGGATTCTTTGCCGTAATCCTCCTGGAAGGAAGTCTGCCCGGCGCGGCGCCTGTCTACTATGATTTCGTCTTCCGTAACTGCGATTTCCACAGATTCGCCGGCGTCGTTTGCCAGGGTGATGCTGCCGGTGCCGTTGACTGCCGCTTTCAGCCCGAAGGAATCCGTATGCAGACGGTTATCCCCCTCTGTCAAAGGAAAGGCACCCGCTTCCAGGGCTTTTGTGCCGGCAAAGGAAAAGGCGATCCGGTATCCCCGGTCCGTTTTAACGAGCTTCATTTCCCTGGCGAGGGTCATCTTGCCGCGGAAACCGTCATTCTGCGTGGGCGCCTTGGCGGCATAATCCCAATTGTCGGCCCAGCCGATCATCACCTTTTCTTCCAGGTTCTGAAACGTTACCGCCGCATAGTTATCGGTTCCGAAGTCTGGCAGGAGAGGGAAGCCGGATTCCTCCGTGTCCGTAAAGGTATTTCCGTCAAAGGTACCGATATAGTACTGTGTGATATGGGACATCCGGTCGTATGCGTTATTGTGTTTTCCTATTTCTTCCGGGGGCAGTATCATGCTGATAATAAGGACCCATTTTTCCCCTTCCTCCGTCTTAAGGGGAAAACAGTCGGGGCATTCACAGATCCCGCCCAGCCCGTGGATTCCGGCCTGGAATTCCCCTGTTTTTTCCCAATCCTTCAGATTTGGGGAGCTGTAAAATTCCACGTTTTCTCCTGCGGCCAGAACCAGGCTGTAGCATTTTTTAACCGGGTTCCAGAATACCTTCGGGTCGCGGAAATCCGTTTTTCCTTCCCCGGTGATCACCGGATTTCCATAGTATTTCTCAAAATGGATATAGTCCAGACTATATGCAATGCTTTGCTGTTCCTGGTGCGTTTCTGTATGATGGCTGGTATAAACGGCTATCAGCGGCGGCTTATCCGTACTGCCAAAGCCTGATACGTTATCTTTATCCAGTACGCAGGAGCCGGAAAAGATGCAGCCCAGCTCATCGGGATACAGCGCGGTGGGAAGATGCTCCCAATGGAGCAGATCCCGGGTGGCCGCGTGGCCCCAGTGCATCGGCCCCCAGTGGGGGGCCGACGGATAATACTGGTAAAAGAGATGATATTCGCCGTTTATATATACCATGCCGTTAGGGTCGTTCATCCAGTTTGCCGGAGGGGTAAAATGAACGGCAGGCCTGTAGGTATTTTTTGTTTGCATGAGTTCCGATTCTCTCCTTTTCTCCGATCATAGTCATGCCGCTTATTTGCGGCTTCTGTCAACTGCGGACTGGTAGATGGATACCAGCTCTTCCACACCTGCGGACTGCAGTTCACCCAGGTAAGCGTTCCAGTTGTCGTCGGTGACGCCGCCGGTCACCCACTGGTTGATATATCTGTCAACGATATCGGAAATGGTGGGCTGTATCTGGGCGAGCCTTGACAGTTCGGTGGTGGTCATCATAACGCGGGGGATGGTATCGTATTCCTCCATGATTTCATCTTTTCCGTTTGTTTTCTGGTTTTCCAGAAGCTGTACGGCGTCATAAGCATAGCCTGCAACGGTTTCATAATATTCATTCAGCACGATCATGGAACCGCGGGTGGTCGTGGAGTTCACACGGGCTTCCCCAAAGGTGGTATATTCGGTCTGGGGCTGATATCTGCCCTGCTCGTCCAGAGGGGTTCTTAAAATGCCGTTTTCGTCCTTTACGTAATTGTAGCCTTCGGCGCCCCAGTTGGACTGGATGGAGATGGCGGGATCGCCTACCATATAATCCACGAATTTGGCAACGACATGAGGGAATTTGCAGGTGGTGGTTATTGCCGTATTGGAGGAATCCTGAAGCTCGGAATAGTTATTTTCGAACCCGGTCATTCCCGCTTCCCCCTGCAGACGGGGAATGGCAACATATTCATCATGTACATCCAGGTTTGTGATTTCCTGATCGGTCCAGGTGCCGAAGCAGCCGATTCTGGCTACATCCTCTTTGATTAAGCTGGATTTATAGGATGCGCTTTCATCCGCTTCAAAGGATCCGTTCCAGATTAAGCCTTCGTCATAAAGCATGTTAAAGAATGCAGCGGTTTTGCGGAAGGCTTCGTCCTGTGCGGTAAAGGTAACCTTTCCGTCAACCAGTCTGAGGTGATCGGCATAGGCGTTGCCGCCGCAGTAGGAGTCGGCACAGCCGAAGGCGCCGGTAAACCGGTAGAACATGTTATAGGAACCAAAGGTATCGGTAGCGCCGAACCAGGTAGCCATGGGAATCTCATCATCCGCGCCGTTGCCGTTTAAATCGCCGCCGTCGCGGAAGGCCTTCAGGCAGTCAACCCATTCATCAACCGTTGTGGGAACTTCCCTGCCAACCTCATCCAGCCAGGTCTTATTGATCAGGAGAGGGCCGCCCGTCAGGACAAGGCCGTACATTTCTTCGATATAAGGGAAGCCGTAGGTATGGCCGTCGGGTGCGGTGATTTCCGACCAGTAGTTTTCGCTGTCATCCAGGATTTTTTTCAGGTTGGGCATGTATTCGTTGATAAGCCCTTCAGTAGGCATAAAAATATCCTGATCCGCGTACTGTACGACGATATTTCCGGATTTGCCGTCGCCGAAACTCCAGAATACATCAGGCAGCTCTTCCCCGGAAGCGAGCATCAGATTGATTTTTTCCTGCGCGCCTTCGGAAGGGATGGCCTGCCATTCAAATTCGATGCCGGTATCCTCAAACCATACCTTGCACATTTCCAGATCCTCTACCGGTACAACCCGGTCGGCGGAGTTAACGATCAGGGCGGAAATTTTACCGTACTTTGCTTCGAAGGCTTCCGGATCGGTGATGATGGGGAGCGTGCCGTCCAGATTGATTAAGCCGGCATCTACGGCTTCCTGCTCCTCTGCCGTCAGGCCGCTGTCCTCTGCCGAGGATGCCGCTGCCACCGCTTCTTCCATGTTTTCAGCGGTCTGGACGGCGGCGCCGGTGTCTGAGGCATTACCGGATGTGGAACTGCTTGTGCAGCCCGAGAGCAGGCCGGCAGCCATTGTCAGGGAAAGCATTAATGTGACGATTTTCTTTTTCATGTATGTTCCTCCTTGATTTTGGAATATTTATAGTTGCTGCTCACCGAGTGAACCGTAACTATTTATCCTTTAACCGCCCCGATTGTGACACCCTTTGCAAAGTACTTCTGGATAAAAGGGTATACCACAAGCAAAGGCGCTGCGGATACTACGACGATACAATATTTCAGCTGTTCGGCCAGTTTCTGTTTGGTGACCATGGCGTCCCCCGAAGAACCCATCTGATTGGCCTGGTTCATCAGGACCAGATTACGCAGCACCACCTGCAGAGGCATCTTATTGTCATCCTGCAGATACATCAGCGCATTGAAAAACTGGTTCCACATCGCGGTGGCGTAGAAAAGGCACATGACGGCGATGATGGTGGAAGAGAGCGGGATGGCAATTTTAAAGAAGAAGGTGAAATCCGAGCAGCCGTCAACCTTTGACGCTTCCAGCAGTTCATCAGGGACGCCGGCTTCGAAGAAGGAGCGGCAGACGATGAGGTTATACGCGGAAACGGCTACAGGCAGTACCATAGCCCATATGGAATTGTAAATGCCCAGATTCCGGATGGTGAGGTACAAGGGGATGATTCCGCCGCTGAAAAACATGGTGAAGGTAAAGAGGAATATCAGCCCCCGCCGGCCGGGAAGATCCTTCCTGGAAAGAGCATATCCTGCCGGAATTGTGGCAAACAGGGAGACAACCGTCCCCACAACGGTATAGGAAATGGTGTTTCCGTATGCCGTCCAGAGAGGGGTATAGCTCAAGGTGGTTTTATACCCGTTCAGGTAAAGCTTTACGGGATAGAACAACGGCCTGCCGGAATTGACTATGACCGGATCCGTTATGGAGGCGATGACCACGTAGTAAATGGGATATACAATAACAAGACAGATAATGATCATGATAACCGCATTTACCATGTTAAAAATCCTGTCGCCAACGGATAGTTTCATTTTTGTTTTATGGTCTGCGGCCTTTGCCGCGTTCTTTGTTTTCTGCCCAATCATCCTGATTCCTCCCATTCGTTAGAAAATACTGATATCGCTCACTTTTTTAGCTACGAAATTTGCGGTGACTAGTATGATGAAGTTAACCACGGAATTAAACAGTCCCACTGCCGTTGCGAAGCTGTACTGCGCCGTCTGCAGCCCGACCTTGTACACATAGGTGGAAATCAGCTCGCTCACGATGGTGTTAGATCCGTTTTGCATCAGATACGCCTTTTCATATCCCACGTTCATGATATTCCCGATTTGCAGGATGAGCATCAGGATGATGGTGGGAAGGATCATGGGAATATCAATATACAGGATTCTCTGGAACCGGGAAGCGCCGTCTATGGTGGCTGCTTCATAGTAATCCGGGCTGATGGCGGTCAAAGCCGCGATGAAAATAACGGCATTGAACCCCATTGTCTGCCAGATGTTGGACCCGATGAAAAGAGTCCGGAACCATTCGGGCAGGGAGGTGAACAGGGTTTCCTTTCCGCCTGCGCTTGTTACCAGATTGTTTACCACGCCGTTTGCTGCGAAAAAGACGGATATAATGCTGACAACAACAACATTTGACATGAAGTAGGGGGCATAGCTGATAGTCTGGATGGTTTTTTTGACCCTGTCGCCCCGGATCTGGTTCAGAAGCAGTGCAAAAATAATAGGGATGGGGAATGCGATTACAAGGCTTTCCAGGCTGATTACAATGGTGTTTTTGATGGCGTTCAGCGCAATGCTTGTGCTGAAAAACTGCTGGAAGTATGTAAGCAGAGGGTCCGCCCAGGGGCTGCCCAGGATGCCGGCCCTGATTTTGTAGTCCTTAAAGGCAATGACTACACCGTACATGGGATAATAGGCAAAAATAACTGCCCAGAGCAGCGCGGGTATGAGAAGTACATACAGCTGCCAGGCTTTCAATGTTCTCTTGGCATTGGTTTTCAATCGTTCACGGTTGTTTACCACGTTCATCGCTTATCCTCCTATAACCTAACCAATTCGTATGGAACTGTTCCATTTATAAATAATATCACTATTGCCGATAATGTCAATTGAAATTTGATATACTTCCGTCGATTCGTCTAATAGTAACAAAAATGAATCGATTAAACTAGTTAAAACAACGAACAAAACTCATGAAAACATAAAAATAAGCATAAAAATAGCCGCTTTGCTATTTTGTCAAAGCGGCTTGTTTTTATGCTTGCTCATATGGAACGGTCAAGTTGTTCCACGTTCACGCAAATGAACAGGAACAATCCGGAGCAGGCTGCCGGGTTCTTTTTTATCAATCAGCCGGAGAACGGCTTCCACACATTCCCTCGCCAGTGCGGGACAATCCTGTTCCACAACGGACAGCTCCGGATATGTCAGATTCGTGATTTCCGTTCCGTCATAGCCGATGATCCGGAATTCCTCCGGGATCTTCAGCCCCATTTTGTGCGCCACAGCCAGGCAGCTCAAGGCACCTATATCATTTGTCATACATCCGTCCATATCTTTGATCACATCCCAGTATTTGAGAATGATATTTTTGTTATAGGCATAGCTCATGGCATCCCATTCCATATTTACGGATATCACCTCGCAGCCGTGTTCCCGCAGGACCTGTTCCATAACCTCATGGCGGATATTGGCGCTTTTGTGTTTGTCGAAACCGCCGTAGAACTGTATGATTTTCCGGCATCCGCCTCGGAGGAACACTTCCGCCGCCGTGCGGCCTCCCTGTTCGTGATCGGAGCGGATCAGCGGAACATCAGCCGACCAGTACCGATCCATGCTCACAATCGCTTTCCCATTCCGTCCGGCGAAGCCCGGAATGGGATCCACACAGGCGATCAGCCCGTCCACTGCCTTTTTTTCCAGCATTTCCATGAATTCAATCTGCCGGTTCATGATATCTATCGTATTGCAGACAATGCATTTATAATCATGTCTGGACAGCTCGAATTCAATACACCGCATCATCCTGGCAAAGAACGGATGCTCCAGGCTGGGTACGATTACCCCAACCAGCCCTGTTTTCCTGCCGGAGGAAACCCGGGTGGTACTTCCCGGATTATAATCCATCTCCTCCATAATTGAATAAATCCTTTTTTTCGTCTCTTCGGACACATAACCGCTCCCATTCAAAGTCCTGGATACGGTCCCTATGCCGACCCCCGCCTTTTTGGCCACATCTCTAATGCTAGACATATGCTGCAATTCCCCCGTTAAACTTGTGCAAGTATAAGGATAGCTGTTTCATATTGTTCCATCTTTTTATGATAGCATATAATTCCCGATTGTCAAAGCTATCCCCGTGGAGAATCCGGCTTGACATCGTCATACCGCAATTATACAATGGCCTTGTAACACGAAGATAATCGGCTTATCAAAAGATAGACAGGAGGCACATAGTAATGGCAAATATTCTGAACAGCCCCGGCAGGTATGTACAGGGGGCGGGAGAACTGTCCAAGCTGGGCAAATATGCGGAAGGCTACGGAAAAAAAGCGCTGGTTCTGATCAGCCGGTCGGGCTATAAGAGAATAGGCGGCAGCGTGGAGGCTGGCTTTGCAAAGACCGGGTGCAGCACCGTATTTGATTATTTTAACGGGGAATGCTGTAAGAGCGAAATTAACCGCCTGACTGCGGTGATGGAAAAGGAAGGCTGCGATCTGGTCATCGGTATCGGCGGCGGCAAAATCCTGGATACGGCTAAAGCGGCGGCATACTACAGGCATACGCCGGTGGTGATCTGTCCCACCATTGCATCAACGGATGCCCCCTGCAGCGCCCTGTCCGTTATTTACACGGAAAACGGCGTATTTGAAGAATATCTGTTCCTTCCTTCCAATCCGGATATGGTTCTTATGGATACGGAAGTGATTTCCAAATCCCCGGTAAGACTTACTGTGTCAGGTATGGGCGACGCTCTGGCCACCTACTTTGAAGCCCGCGCCGTACTGGCGAAGGACGGCCTGACCTGTGCGGGCGGACACGGGACCCTGGCGGCCCACGCCCTGGCTGAACTGTGCTTTGACACACTGATGGAAGAAGGAGTGAAAGCGAAGCTGGCACTGGAAGCGGGAGCATGTACGCCGGCGGTGGAAAAGATCATAGAAGCCAATACCCTGCTTTCCGGAATCGGGTTTGAAAGCGGCGGACTGGCCGGAGCACATGCGATCCATAACGGGTTTACCGTACTGGAAGAATGCCATTCTATGTATCACGGGGAAAAGGTGGCGTTCGGAACCATCGCGCAGCTGGTGCTGGAGAATATGCCGGCGGACGAGCTGGAGGATATCATCGGTTTCTGTATCGATGTGGGGCTTCCCGTAACCTTGAAGGAACTGGGAGTGGAAGAAGTGACGAAGGAAAAGATCATGGCGGTGGCGGTGGCGGCCTGCGCAGAAAACGATACCCTTCACAATATGCCTTTTGAGGTGACGCCGGAAAAGGTATGCGCTGCGATTTTGGCGGCGGACGCTTACGGAAAGTATTTTAAGGGAATATAAGTAACAGGAAGGGGCGCCGAACAGCTGCGTTTCTGCTGGTACTGGGACGGCGTTATCCCCAGCTTCTTCTGGAAAGCCTTGTAAAAATGGGCGTGATCATAGAAGGACAGGGCATTGGCGACTTCTGTTATGGTATATTCTTTCAGGAGCAGCTCACAGCTTTTCTCGATCTTGGTATCCAATATTAAGGTGGAAAGGTTCGTGTGCAGCTCCTTTTTTGTAAGACGGTTTATATACTGGGGGTTCAGGGAAAGCTCTCCGGCTATCAGCGCAAGCAGGCTGCCGGTGGGAAGGGACAGATTATCCCTTATCAGCCCCAGTATCTGATAAATACGGGCATCTTTCCTGGCGAAATGGATCCCGTGGGTGCTGTAAAAGCTGTCGCAAAGAAGCAGAAGGATATTAAAAAGGCAGTGATACCGGAACGGTTCCAGCAGCGCGGGGGCAAGGGGCGTATCGTCATAGGATTTCAAGAGCATCTTTACGGAAGAAAGCAGATCCGGGGAAAGGATATTATGGGTCATCTGTTTTTTCCGGTATTCCGTATAGTACAAAAGAAAATCCTGGAGCTGCACAGGGGCATTTTCCCCGGAGGCTTCGGTGAGCAGGATCTTTGGGAGAAGATAGAGGTTGCGGATGGTGAATTCCCTGTCTGATTCCAGGGAATGGGTCTGCCCTATGGGTATACAATATACACACCCCTCGGTGAGCGTTCTGCTTTCCTGCGCCGTATGATGAATGACCTGGCCGGATAAGATAATTCCGATTTCCAGAAACTCATGGGAGTGGGCGGCTTCCCTGGGATGGCACGGATAACGGTATTCTTCCGTGAAAAGCGGGAGGTTTGTCTGTGTGGTGATGAAATTGCTGTGTATTAAATATTCCTGTGTTTTCATATCTTTATTATAAGCGGACGGAGAGGGGAGCACAAGTAAAAAAGTCCGTATTTTACACATATAACACCGGCCTTTACAAGCTATGCGGCAGCAGCTGTGCTACAATGGCAAAAAGACTGCAAAAGGCGGGGTGAATATGAATCATTCAGAACGGATAATAATGACTTTAGGCTTTGAAAAAAGAGAGGAAGGGGGATCGGTGCTGGAGACCTTTTTCCCATGGGACAAAACCGTGAACAGGTGGTGTAAAGAGGGATTGCCGGAGGAATACCTTCCCTCCCGGCTGTATCCTCCGGCGGATGGCTATACGCAAAGATACCTGAGTGACCAGATGACCGATCCGGTATACGAATATGAGCAGTACCTGGGTTTTGACGGCGTAAAACGGATGGCGTTCCGGATTCCTTTTTCTTGTTTTGACGAAACGGTGATGGAGGAGACGGATACATATGTGGTCCGGCTGGATACGGACGGCTGGGTACGGAAGTACCACAGGAACAGCAGCCTGGTGGAAGAAATAAAGGCGCCTGTGACGGGGGAGGAGGACTGGAATGCACTGAAGGAACGGATTAAGGAGCATCTTGCCCTGTACTGTACCGATGAGAATATCCGCGGGGTTTACAGCAAATACGTACCGGGCCATAAAGCAGGGGACTATTCCATACGGTTCCGGCTGACAGGATTTTTCTGGCTTTCCAGGATGCTGATGGGCATAGAAGAGCAGATGTATGCTTTTTATGATATGCCCGAGGTTCTGCATGATATGAACCAGTTTGCGGTGGATACCTATAAAAGGTACCTGGATAAGGTTTTCGATATAATACAGCCGGAGGTATTGCTTCTGGAGGAGGATCTCAGCGGCTGTAACGGACCTATGATTTCCCCGGAGATTTTTGACGAATTTGTCGGAGATTATTATAAACAGCTTTTCCCCTTTCTGAAGAAAAAAGGGGTTAAGAACATTTTTGTGGATACGGACGGTGACTTTAACCGGCTGATCCCCAATTTCCTGGAAGCAGGCGTGGATGGTTTTCTTCCCATGGATGTAAATGCGGGAATGGATATTGTCAAGGTCAGGCAGCAGTATCCCCGGCTTAAATTTATCGGCGGCTTTAACAAGCTCACCATAGAGGCGGGAAAAGAGGCCATTGACCGGGAATTTGAACGGATCCTTCCCGTGATCCGCAGCGGCGGCTATGTGCCGGGCTGTGATCATCAGGCTACGCCGGATTCCTCCTTTGAAAATTACCGGTATTATAGTAAACGGCTGAGAGAGGTTATGGAGGAGGCCGGTAAGGATATCTGAAAAATATACGAGAAATGTCCGTAACAGCGGACAGGAGGGTGTGACAATGAATAACCGTGAAAATACCATGGCGGTATTGACCTATCAGGACTATACGCGGATACCCGTGGTGTCCTTTGGATATTGGGCGGAAACCGTATTGAAATGGGCACAGGAGGGGTATATCAGCAGGGAGGAGGCCCGGGACTATATTGATTCCGGTGATAATTCCGGGGGGGATAAGTCCATTATGAAAAAGCTGGGCTTTGATTATAACTGGAATTCCTGCTTTTCTTCGGAAGTCCTTCTGTTTCCTTCCTTTGAGGAGAAAATACTGGAGGAATTCCCGGACGGCAGCCGGATTATCCGTGACGGGCAGGGCCTGATATGCAAGGTGAAACCGGGGACGGTGTCCATACCGGCGGAAATAGGGACATCCCTGACGGACAGAAAGGCCTGGGAGGAGCTTTATCTGCCCAAGCTTACGATGAGCCCGGACCGGATCGACCACAGGAAGCTGGAAGCGCTGAAGCAGGAAACGGACAGGGAAATACCGCTGGGCCTGCATCTGGGATCCTTTATGGGAAATATGAGGAATATGCTGGGTGTGGAACAGCTTTCTTATCTGTATGTGGATGACGAGGATTTATATGGGGAAATTGTGGATACGTTGTGCGGTTTGGGATATGAATGTGCAAAACTCGTGCTGGAAAGCGGGGTGAAGTTTGATTATGCCCATTTCTGGGAAGATATCTGTTTTAAAAACGGCCCCTTGATTTCGCCCGCTGTATTCCGGGAATTCGTAGGCCCCTGGTATAAGAAGATAACGGATCTCACCAGCTCCTATGGAATAGAAATTGTGTCGGTGGACTGTGACGGCATGATAGATTCCCTCATCCCTATCTGGCTTGAGAACGGGGTAAATACCATGTTTCCCATCGAGGTGGGAACCTGGAATGCTTCTATCGCCCCCTGGAGGGAGAAATACGGAAAGCAGCTGCGCGGTGTGGGAGGTATGAACAAGACCATATTTGCCAGGGATCGGGAGGCGGTGGATAAGGAGATTGAACGTCTGAAGCCTCTCATGGATCTGGGAGGCTACATCCCCTGTCCGGATCACCGGATAGCGCCGGATGCCAAATTCGAACTGGTTCAGTATTATTGTGAACAGATGCAGAAAATAGTCCGCTGATACAGGACCCTGGTACAGGAATGCCGTCCGGCGTATTTACGCCGGACGGTACCGGGCATCCTGATTTGTGTGCGCGCCGAGGCGCACAGAAGGGAGTAAGCGATGGAACAAATGCCGAGAACACAGGTGGAAGGATTGTCGTTATCCAGGATGATTATAGGAACCAACTGGCTGGCGGGGTGGAGCCACACAAGCCCGTCTGCGGATAACATGATCAAGAAGGCCCATGCCCGTCCGGAATCCGTAATCCCCATACTGGAAACCTTTCAGGAGGCGGGTGTGGATACCATAATGGCACCCTTTTCCCAGCTTCCGGTCATCTGCAGGGCAGTGGAAGAAGCGTCGGAAAAAACGGGAAAAAAATTTATCCGGATCGATACCCCCATTATCAATGTGGACGACAGCCCTCAGGCCAGAAAAGAAGCGCAGGAGGTCATCCGGAAAGGGAAAGAGCTGGGCGCCGAAATCTGTCTGATCCATCACTCCAGTGCGGAACAGCTGGTGAATAAGGGAAAACGTACCATTGAACGGCTGGGGGACTATACCTCCATGATCCGGGAGGCCGGCATGATTCCCGGCCTGTCGGCGCATATGCCGGAGCTGGTGGTTTACAGCGATTGGAATGAATATGATGTGCAGACCTATATCCAGATTTACAATTGTATGGGATTCATGATGCAGGTGGAGATCGAAACGGTAAACCAGATCATACATGATGCGAAAAAGCCGGTCATGACGATCAAATCCATGGCGGCAGGCCGCTGTACTCCCTTCGTGGGGCTGAATTTTTCCTGGGCCACCATCCGGGACTGCGATATGGTGACGGTAGGGTGCTTTAACGAACTGGAAGCCAGGGAAGATATCGAGATTTCCCTGGCGGCCCTGGGACGCAGGAGGGTGAACCTGGAGAAGAGGAGCAGCCCGAATGCAAAGCAGGATGCTTTTGGAGGATGACAGAGGTCAGGTGCGGTATTCCGTGGGAGTCAGGCCGGTATACTTTTTAAAAACCTTGTAAAAATACCTGGGGTCTTCATATCCCACGAGGGAGGCGATTTCAGAGGCCGGGATATCGGTGTTTTTCAGGGTGCTTTTGGCGGCTTCCATGCGTACCTGGGTGAGGTAATCGATGGGGGAAATCCCTTCTCTTTTCTTAAAGACGGTGGAAAAGTACCTGGGATTCAGATGGAAGTATTCGGCCAGCATTTCCATGGATATGGGCTCGCGGTAGTGCTCCCGGAGGAAATCTTTTGCCTGCTCGGTGACGGACTGGTTCCCTTCCGCGGGCCTGGTGCGGCAGGTCAGGGTGATTTCTTCTTTTATGAGGGAGAGAATTTCGTCCCTGTTTTCGTGGGAGGCCCAGAATTTGTTGTCGGTAAAATGATCCCAGTTCTTTTTGGCGGGAGTGTAGTTAAGGCGGATCAGTAATTCGTAGATATACTGGATCAGGTATTCAAAATTGTGTACCAGGGGGTAGAAGCTGTCTGTCAGGGAACAGAGCTTTTCCGCAGTATCTTCGGGGCTTTTGCAGCGCAGTTCGTTCTCCAGGTTTTTCCAGTCCAGGTTGCTTGGGAGCTGGCCGGTGTCCGCAGGGCCGCTGTCCCCATGGTATACCTTGCCGTTGCCGGTGAGAAAGCGGCGTTTCAGGGCCTGCTCGCTTTGGCCGAACAGCTCGGGGGCTATGGAAGGGGATATGGGGCTGAGGCCTAGGGTCACCACGGCGCCGAGGACATTCAGCTTCATGATCTGGGAGTCCAGGATATCATAAAGCTGTTTTTCCTGTGCGGTCAGGGCGGGGCCGGAAAAAAGGAGGATGCGGTCGGAGGTATTGGCACCGGGGACAAGCCGGAACGCGGAGGGAAGTCTGGGAGAAAGGCTGTCGTCCAGCGTGCTGTATACGTTTTCGATGCTGAAATAGCGGTTCTGATCGTAGCGGCTCACATGGGCGGATCCCACGATGTATTCCCAGTTTTCGTCCGCGCCCAGAAGAGAAAGAAGCTGGGAGTATTCGGAAGAATTCAGGGAATTGTCCCGCACCTTCTGCAGGAGCTGGTTTAAGAGAAGCAGCGTATTTTGTTCCTGTACCCGATTTAACTTAGTGAGGGCCGCGTGTTTTTCAATGGCTTTATTCAGGGCGTCAAAAAGAGTCTCCTGGGTGATGGGTTTCAGGAGATAGCAGCAGGCTCCATGGTACATGGCATTCTGTACATATTCAAATTCCGCGTAGCCGCTGATCACAATGATGGAGGCGGTAATTCCCGCGGTCTGGCAGCTTTGGATCAGGCTCAGGCCGGACATGCCGTCCATGCGGACATCGGTTATGATGATTTCGGGGCGTTCGCTTTTGGCGATAGCCCATGCTTCCAGGCCGTCTCCGGCCTGATAGATTTCTTCGAATTGGTAATTCCCTTTTTTCAGGCGGGCCATTATGGCTTCCCGTATCAGGGATTCGTCGTCTGCAATCAATAATCTCATAAATGCCACCTCTTATATCTTGGGAATGATGAGTTCGGTACGCATGCCCTCCCCCTCCTTTGTGGTGATGGTCAGGCGGTAGGCGGTACCGAATTTTAATTTCAGCCGGTAATGGATGTTGAGGATACCGATGCTTTCATTCTGATCCTGGAAATCATCGAAATCGTCTTTTTCCAGCCGGGCGGAAAGTTTGGCAAATTCGGAGGCTTCCATGCCCTTTCCGTTATCGGTAATGGAAATAAGGATATTTTCTTCTCTTGCATTCACACAGAAAAGGATCCTGCCGCCGGAAGGAATTCCGTTAAATCCGTGTTTGATGCTGTTTTCTATAAAGGGCTGGAAAACCAGCTTGATAATGTGGCTGTCCAGGCAGCTTTCATCAATTTCGGTATGGAAGGTGAATTTGCTGCCGAACCGTATATTCTGGATATAAACGTAGTTGTTCATGTAGTTGATTTCCTCGGAAAGGGTGACGATGCCGGAGGAATTATGGTTGATACTGTAGCGCAGCAGAGCGGAGAGACGGGCGTTTACCTCACAGGCAGTATCGTATTTCTCCACTTCGATGAGGGAGTTGATGATCTCCAGGGAATTAAAGAGGAAATGGGGATTGATCTGAGCCTGGAGAGCCATGAATTCTGCGTCCTTTTTTTTCATTTCCATGACGTAATTTTTGTCAATAAGCTGGTTTACCTGTCCCACCATCCTGGTGAAAGAGGTGTCGAAAATGCCGATTTCATCGTTCCCAAGGCGGGAGGAGGTGATTTTCAGGTTTCCCTGGCTGACCTCCCGGATCTTGTCCAGTACAATGGAAAAGCGTTTGTTTACGCTTATGGAAAGGGAGAAGCCCGCCGAAAGTGTTATAAATAATAGTATGAGTATGCCTATGGTGAGGGTACGGTTCAGATTATCAATGCTTTCCAGGGAGCTGGCATAGGCAAAATAGTAAACCGCCCGGAAGCCGGAGGCGGAATTGGAGCTGGTGAGGTACATCCCTTCTTTGCCCGCATAATCTTCCACCGGATAGCCGTTATAAATAATGCCGTATTTTTCCTGGAAAAAGCGGAGGTATTCATCCATTCCCGTGAAATTCTGGCCGTAAATATAGTTCCCCCGGTTATCGATGATAAAAAGCTGGTGGGAGTGTTCTCCGTCCACGCCCTTCATGGCCTTAAAAACCTTTTCCGGGAAAAGGCTGAGTTTGATCACGCAGGTCATCCGGGAGCCGTCCGGGGAATAGACCGGCTTCAGGATGGAAAGCAGCTCCGTATTATAGGAACCCTCCGTATGCATGAAATAATGGTCGAAATAGCGGTTTTCCAGCTGTGTTTTCCAATTGCCCGTTTCCTCGTCCGGCGATTTGATAAAAATACTGCTTTCCGCCGCAGTGCCGGTAAGGGGATAAAAGGTGAGATCATACAATCCGTAGGGAAACTGGTTGTTCAGTATCTGCCGGACTTGTGCATCCACGGTCTGATAATCGGAGCGGGCCGGAGCCGTTTTGGAGAAAACCTTTTTGATCGTTTCATTGCTGCTTAAGCTGTTCAGCAGGGTACTGAATTTAGCCAGTTTATAGCCGATGTTGTCCACATACTGTTCCACAAACTGTTTGGAGGTAGTGCGCACCTCTTTGGTCAGCAGGTCGGCGGCATTATTTCTTATATAAAAATTGGATACAATGATCTCCACAATAAGCAATACAATCAGGAGAGACAGAAACTTATGTACAAGTTTGGTGTCATACAGGTAATGCTTCCAGAGCTTTACAATAGCCTTCATAAGATACGCCCCTTTTACGGTATTCAGGTTTGCTGTGTTGTCCACGGGTTCCCACGTTAAGGACCCGGGAACCCGTGGACGATAACGGCTGACTATATTATACCGTAGGAATAGAAGGGCACATAGGGGAATTTTGTTTTAACAAAAATTACTAACTGACTTTTTTCCACATGAGATGTGAAAATTTTTTATTTTTGTGCAAAATACGCTTTGCTATAATAAGCCCACAACCCAAGCTTGGAAGGTAACACAAACGTAACTGTGAAGGTACGTGACAGTAACGGAACATAACAGCGATGTATCGAGGAGGATATAGGATGTTAAGGAAAAAGGGGACTAAAATAACGGCGCTCATGCTGGCGGCAATGATGGCAGCATCGGCATTTCTGTCAGGCTGCGGCGGGACGGATTCCGGAAATACGAGTACCGGGGACGGCGGACAGGCTGCAAATACGGAAAGTGCAAAGGAAAGCACAGGCAGTGATACCGGTTCTGCAGAAAAAACCAAAATTACCATGATCACATATCTGGGAAATCCTACCAGGGATGCCCTGATTCAGGAAATGGTGGCGGGGCTTACTAATATTGAACTGGAAATCATCTCTCCCCCGGCGGATCAGGCGGCGCAGAAAATTTCCACCATGCTTCAGGCCGGAGAGGATATTGATATCATTGAACTGGATTCCGTTCCTGTGGATCATATATCCAACGGATTTATTGAACCGCTGAACTCCTATGTGGATAGCTGGGAGGATTGGGGAAGCGTAAGTGAATTCCTGAAGGATCAGGTTACCTCTTACGATGGAAATATCTATTCCATTCCTTATGGTGTTTATGAAAGAGCATTGTTCTATAGAAAAGACTGGTTCGAAGAAAAGAATATTGAAGTTCCCAAAACCTGGGAGGATTTATATAACGCAGCGGTTGAACTGACAGATCCCACACAGAACCGTTACGGTTACTCCTTCCGTGGCGGTGCCGGTACGGTAGGCTTTATGCAGATGACCCTCCTTTCCTATGCGGATCCGGAAAAGCTTGATATCGCGGTGCCGTTTATTGCCAAGGACTGCAAGAGTGTCTATGACCAGCCGGAAGCCATTGATGCACTGAATTTCTATAAGACACTGTATGAGGACGGTTCCCATCCCGATTCCATCGCATGGGGCTACTCGGAAATGGTGGAAGCCTTCTATTCAGGCGTAACCGCTATGCTCATCCAGGATCCCGAGGTGGTTGCCACCTGCGAGGAATATATGGAAGAAGGAACCTGGGATGTGGCGCCTCTGCCCGTAGGACCCAGCGGACAGGCCCTTTTCCCTGCCGGCTTTGCAGGCTGGGGTATTGCTGCAAACTCCAAAAATAAGGACGCCGCATGGGAAGTAATCAAGACTCTTTCTTCTGTGGAAGGAAACACCACGTTCTGCAAGAAAAACGGAAATATTCCCATCCATACCACTGCACAGGAAGATCCCTTCTTCAGCGAAGGCTACTACAAGTGCTATATGGATATGGCAGCAGACCCGGATTCCTATGTAGGTTATGTGGATTACGGGGAAAGAAGATTTGCATCCAAGGAAGAACTGGAGCAGATTTCCCAGTTCGGAGCTGCCGCAGACAGTCTGGTACAGGAAATGCTTCTTGGTAAAATCAGTCCGGAGGACTGTGCCGCCAAGCTGGGTTCCTATTACAGCTGGTCACAGGACAGCGAATGGGTAAAAGAACGATTCGCTAAATAACAGATAAAAGTAAGAGGGCTGTCCGGGCTGTTTACAGCCTGCGGCAGCCTTCCCAATGCCAACCCGGTGAATTTGCACCTCCGGGCGCGCTTACTCAGAAAGGGAAGGAAATTATGCGGCCAAGGAAGAACAAGCTATCAAAAAAGATGAGAGACAGACTGTTTATCATCCTGTTTCTTCTGCCGGGGCTCTTCATGATACTGGTCATGCTGTATTACCCTGCGGTGGATGGAATCGTCATGTCGTTCCAGGATGTAAAATCCTATAATATTTTCAGCAAGAAATTTATCGGACTGGATAATTACCGGAATCTGTTTGACAATATAACGTACCTGGGAACCTGGAAAAATACGGTTATATGGGTTTTCTGCTGTGTGGCCATTGAGTTCCTGCTGGGCTTCGGAATCGCCCTTCTCCTGCAAAAACATTTTTTCGGCAAAAAACTGTATGAATGTGTGGTATTCATGCCCTGGGCCCTTTCCGGTTTCATGGTGGGAATCATGTGGAAATGGATGTTCAACGGAAGCAACGGTGTAATCAACGACATTTTGATAAGGCTTGGAATTGTGGAAAGGCAGGTAGGCTTCCTGTCCAATCCGGATTATGCCCTTCCCTGTGTAATCGTCGCAAAGGTATGGACCGGTATGGCCTTCTTTGCCATCATTATCATGGCGGCTTTGAAAACCATTCCCCAGGATATGTATGAGGCGGCTGCCATCGACGGAGCCGGTGCCCTGAAGAAATTTTTCTATATTACCCTGCCTTCCATCCGTGTAATTCTGCTCCTTATGGTACTTTTACGGGCGGTGCAGACCATCAATGCGCCGGATCTTATTTTCGGTATGACCCAGGGCGGGCCTGCCGGAAGCAGCCATATTGCATCCAGCTATATTATGACGGAAGTGGTAAAAGGAAATGATTACGGCCTGGTATCCGCAGCGGGCGTTATCCTGTGGCTGGTAACCCTGGTTTGCACGGGAATCTATATTGCCTGTACCAACACATTGAAAGGCGGTGACGAATGATGGCAGGAAAGAGGTTTCAGACAGCAGTGCTCACAGCGGTAAAATATATTCTGCTTGCCTGTTTTTTTGTATTTACGGTGTTCCCCTTTTTCTGGCTTCTGGTATCCTCTCTGAAAGGGAGCAAGGAGCTGTATGAATTCCCGGTGCACTATCTGCCCCGGGAAGCGAGCCTGAACAATTACCGGGAAGTGATCCAGATGGGGAACTTCGGGCTTTATATTTTGAACAGCCTTTTCATCGCGCTGGCGGGTGCCTGCCTTGTGGTCCTGATTGCGGGAATGTCCTCTTATATTCTGTCCCGGATGGAATTTAAGTCGAAGCCGATTGTGTTCATGGTGTTTATGATGACCCAGATGCTTCCCACGGCGGTGGGATTTGCCCCGCTATATATCCTCATGTCAAGGCTGGGGATGATCGACAAGCTGTCCACAGTTATCGTTATCCTGGTGGGCGGACAGATTCCCTTCGGAACCATCCTGTTAATCGGGTTTATGAAGGGGATTCCCAAAGCCCTCGAGGAAGCGGCGCTGATTGACGGCTGCAGCAGGATCAAAACGTTTTTCCGGATCGTGATGCCCCTGGCAAAATCAGGCCTGTTTTCCGTGTTTATCTTCGTATTCCTGGCCTGCTGGAATGATGTGTACACATCCGTCCTGTATATCAATGCAAACAATAAAAAAACGCTGACCGTCGCCATTTACTCCATGATCGGCAAATATGACATCAATTGGGGAAATGTTGCTGCGGGAACCCTGATAGCCATGCTGCCGGCCATCCTTCTGTTTGGTTTCATGAAGGAGATCTTTGTGGAGAACATAGCGGGAGCGGTAAAAGAGTGAGGTATAAAAATGAGAGCAGAAGAAATATGTACGCACTATGGGGAAAACCCTTCCCGGTTTGCAGGCGCTGTGACGCCGCCCATTTTCCAAAGTTCCCTGTTTACGGAGTGTGAAGGGAATGAAGGGGACAGGGAAGGGCGTTATGCCTATACGAGAGTGTCCAATCCCACGACGGAGATAGTGGAGAACAAGGTGGCGGCCCTGGAGGAGGGAGAAGCGGCAAAGTGTTTTTCCTCCGGCATGGGAGCCATCAGCGCGGCGATGATGCATTATCTGAAAAAAGACAGCCATGTGGTTGCGGTCGCCAGCATATACGGGCCGGCGCACCGGTTCCTTGCCGAATATATGAAACGCTTCGGCGTGGAGGTAACCTTTGTGAAAGGGACCGATACGGAAGAAATCGAAGCGGCCATGCGTGAGAATACGGATCTGATTTATCTGGAAAGCCCTTCCACCTATCTCTTTCTGGTGCAGGATCTGGCGGAAATTGCGGCGCTTGCCAAAAGACACCATGCGGCCACGGTGATCGACAATACCTATTGCACGCCGGTATTCCAGAAGCCCCTGACCTTCGGCATTGATATGGTGGTGCATTCCGCCTCCAAATATCTGGGCGGCCACAGCGACATTATCGGCGGTGCGGTAATCGGACGCAGGGAGGACATCAACGCTGTTGCCCAAAGCGAAAGAGAGCTGTTCGGCGCGGTTATGAGCCCTTTTGATTCCTGGCTGATGCTGCGCGGAATGCGTACCCTTCCTATCCGTATGAAGCAGCATATGGCGAACGCACTGGAAATGGCGGCCTTTTTCCAGAACATGGATGCGGTAAAAGAAGTGATTTACCCCTGGTGGGAAACCCATCCTCAGTATGAACTGGCTAAAAAACAGATGACAGGGGCCAGCGGCCTGATGAGCGTGGTATTCGATCTTCCCGGGGAACGGATCAGGAAGATTGTCAGGGAACTGGAATTTTTCCATGCAGGACCCAGCTGGGGCGGCTTCGAAAGCCTGATTTCCCCCGTAGGAGCCGATCTGGATGAGGATAATGAAACCATGAAAAAGGGACTGGTGCGCCTTCATATCGGACTGGAGGGCGCTGATCTGCTGAAGGAAGACTTCGAAAGGGCTGTGAAGCATGTGCTTGGATAAGAAACAACGGGCGCCGCAAAATAAGGCCGTCATCTTTAACATCCAGCGGTTTTCTGTTTTTGACGGCCCCGGGGTGAGAACCGCCGTTTTTTTCAAGGGCTGTAATCTGCGGTGCCGCTGGTGCCACAATCCGGAATCCTATGAAAAACGGCCCCAGCTTGCTTTTGATAAACAGAAATGTATCGGCTGCGGAAGCTGTGCGGAACATTGTCCGGGCAGCTGCCTCCTTTCGGATCCTGTGAGAGGGCTGGTGTATAACCGGAAGGACTGTACAGACTGCGGACGCTGTACGAAAGGGTGTTATGCTAAGGCTCTGAGCAGGATAGGGTATGAAATAACAGCAGACGAACTTATGCAGGAGCTTTTGGAGGAACTGCCCTATTATCAGGAGAGCGGGGGCGGCGTGACTTTTTCCGGCGGCGAATGTATGCTGCAGCTGGATTTTCTGGAAGAAGTACTGCGCCGCCTGAAGGAAAAAGGGATCCATACGGCGGTGGATACGGCAGGAAATGTGCCGTATAAAGACTTTGAACGGATTCTGCCCTATACGGATTTGTTCCTCTATGATATGAAGGCTTTCCATGAGCAGGTCCACAGGGAACTGACAGGCGTGTCCAATGAAAGGATTAAGGATAACCTGCTGCGCCTTTCCCGGACAGGAACGGATATCCGGATTCGGATTCCTGTCATCGAAGAGCTGAATGCTGCGGAGCTTCCTTTTATGAAAGACTTCCTGTGGGAAAACGGAATCCGGGATATTGAACTGCTGGCTTACCACAGGATGGGCGTAGGCAAGGGCGATTTGCTCCTGGAGCCGGTCCGGCAGGAAAGTTTCCGGGAACTGGACGCCCGTAAAATGGAAGAATATAGGAATCGTTATCAAATATAACCGGATGTTTTGACTATAGTTACACGGCCTTTATGAGGCCGGTGTGAAAGGGATCAATTATGTTAAATACGGAAAAAACAGTTCTTTCTCCCCGCATAGGAGAAAAAATAGAGCAGCTGCACCAGGATAAAATACGGATCAACAAAGAAAAAATCGATCACTTCGGATATCTCGATATTGACGATCATGGGTTCCTGTATTTTCCTGATTTTACCTTTGAACCCATAACCCATGAGGACGGCAGGGTATACGGGATGAAAATGCTGGGAGACAATTACAGGAAAATCCTGAACGAGATGCCTGTTTACAGCAATCCTTCCAGCGCCCTGGCCACCTGCTGGCCGGGCAACCTTTCCAACTGGATGGAAATCGGTTTCCGGGAGGAAAACCAGCCGAAGCACCTTTTCCCTATCCATGAAAAATATAACATTCTCCAGCACGGCTGCGGGGGGATGAACCACCTGTGCCCGGATCTTACCATAGGGCTTGCGCTGGGATGGAAAGGGCTTCTGGAAAAGGTAATATACTATAAGGAACGGAATACCCATGGGGATGCCTCTTTTTATGAAGGAGAGGAACAGCTGCTTCTGGGTGTCCTGGAATGGATCCGGCGCCATGTGGATTATACAAGAAAGCTGGCGGAAGAGGCGGCAAAGGAAGAACGCCGCATCCATTATACCCAGGTGGCGGACTGCAACGAATGGCTGCTGGATAACCCGCCCCGCACTCTTCGGGAGGCCTTACAGTTCACCGCCCATTTCCAGTGCATTGACAGAATGTATTATGCCGGAGGGGCGCTGGGGCAGATCGATGAACTGTTCCGTCCCTATTATGAAAAGGATAAGGAGAGCTTCGGCCTCACCGATGAAGAGGCGGTCTGGTATTTTGCCAGCCTGTTCTTTAACGATACCCACTATGCCCAGATAGGCGGCCTCACACCGTCCGGGGACGAGGATGTGGCAAGCCGGATCAGCTTCCTGATTCTGGATGCGGTGCATTATCTGAAAATTCCTTCCAATGTGGCGATCCGTGTGCATGATTCCATGAACAAAGTGCTTCTGCGCCGTTCCCTGGAATACAACATGGAGGATGGAACCGGGGTCTGCTATTCCTGTAATGTGGGATGTGAGGAAGGGTTCGTGAAGAACGGTTTTCCCAAAGAGCTGGCACGGATGCGCATTAAGTCGGGCTGTAACTGGACCGCCATCCCCGGCGTGGAATATCCGCTGCAGGATGTGACCCGTATCAATATGCCTATGGCTTTATATCAGGCTATGGAAGAAATGAAAGGAAGGGAACAGGCCGGTACGCATACCCTGTGGGAGCTTTTTGCCAAACATCTTACCATTATGGTGGACTGTGTGAAGGAAGGTTACGACTGGCATTATGAGCATGTTTCCGAGGATACGCCGGAAATTATCCTGAACCTGTTCATGCACGGCCCGATAGAACGGGGGCTGAACTGTGCGCAGGGCGGTGTGGATATCCTGGATCTGAATATTGACGGCATCGGCCTTGCTACGGTGGCGGACTCCTTCGGTGCCATCGAGCAGCGGATAGAAACGGAGCAGGTTCTTACCTTCCCGGAGCTGTATGCCGCCCTCGATGCCGATTTTGAAGGATATGAAAAAATACGCCTCATGCTTAAAAATATTGACCGGCTTGGCGCACCGCATTCCCCTTCCATGAAGTGGGCGGAAAAAATCAGGGATCTGTTCGTCAGCCTCTGCATGGAGGAACCGACTCCCAGGCATCACCTGAAGGTGATTGCGGGCATGTTCTCCCACGGGGATATTGTCCGGTACGGGGAAACCCTTCCGGCCACACCCAACGGAAGAAAATACGGGGATCCCATTTCCCATTCCAATGAACCGGATCCGGGTTTTGCCAACGGCCTTCATACGTTTTCCCCGTCCCTGAAAGCCAATACGGTGGCAAAACTGCAGCCGGGATACGGGAATTCCTCCCCGCTCCACCTGGATGTGGATAATTCCATGATTACCAGGGAAGGCGGCGTGGAAGCCCTGGAAACCCTGATCCATACCCATAACCATATGGGCGGGACATTAATCAACCTGAACTGCCTGACCAAGGAACGCCTGCTGAAAGCCCATGCGGATCCGGAAAGCGATCCGGATCTGGTGGTAAGGGTAACCGGTTATTCTGCCTTTTTCTCGTCCCTGTCGCCGAAATACCGGCAGCAGATCGTGGACCGGTTCCTGAACGAATAGCTGATTGCCTGTTACCAAAACAGGAGATAACGGATAAAGGAGAGACTATGGAAAATCGGGACAACTGTCTGAAGCTGTTGAGTTTCTGGGCGGTCAATGGTGAGCTGGATCCGTCCGTCCTGAAAACCCAGCTGGAAGAAATGAAGGCCCTGGGACTATGGGGTACCATTTTCCATCCCCGTTTTTATCCCGGAAGGCCCGCTTATATGAGCGGGCCTTATCTGGATATTCTGTCGGAAGTTATTCTGCATGCAAGACGGCTGGGGCTGGAATTCTGGATTTATGATGAAAACGGCTGGCCCTCCGGCAGCGGTGACGGGCATGTGCTGGCGCATTTCCCTGACAGCCGGTGCGAATGGCTTATGTACCGGGACGGGGAAGTGGTTGTGGAGGGAAAACCCGGGTTTAATACGTTCCGGAGAGAGGAAATGGCATATTTTATCGAATATACCTATGAGGGTTACCGGAAAGGCCTGAGTGAGGAAGCATTTTCTTACGTTACCGGCTTTTTCAGCGATGAGGTAGGCTTCCTGGACGGACACGGCGTTTCCCTTTGTATGGGAGGGATCCCCTGGTGCCAGGAAGCGGAAGAAGCCTATGGGCTGCTGCGAGGCAGGAAGCTTCGGGACGAATGGGGGCTGCTGTTTACGGACGGGGAAGGCTGTCAGGAGGTACGGCAGACCTATTGGCAGATCCTGGGGGATCTTCTGGCAGATGCTTTTTATAAGCCGGTGAACCGGTGGTGTGAAACCTACAAAAAGAGGTATACCGCCCATCTTAAGGGGGAAGAAACCCTGTTTTTCCAGACGTCCTGCAGCGGTTCGCTCTATCAGAACCTGAAGCAGGTGAATGTGCCCGCCGTGGATGCCCTGGAGCGTTATCCGGGCAACCATTATTATCCAAGGACGGTTTCTTCCCTGAGCCGCCAGTTCTCGGACGGGCGCTGTATGGCGGAGGCTCTGGGCGGAAGCGGCTGGGGCCTGTCGCCGGCCGATCTGGAGGCCTATGTGGACTGGCTTGCGGAAAGCGGGATTGACACCATTGCGTTTCATCTGTGGCAGTATCGGGCGGACAGCGCCTCCGTGCGGGACTGGCCTCCCAATATCCCACAGGGACTTACCTGGAAGGAGGCCGCACCGGCTGTATTTGAAAAGCTTTACCGGAAATGGGACAATAAGGTACACCGGAACAGGCCCGTGCTTCTGGTGGCACCGGAAAGAGGCGTACAGGCACAGTTTAATCCGGCGGACGCCATGGCGCTTAATGAACATAACGGAGAGGGGACGCCGGATACGGTAAGCGGCAGAATCAGCATGGCTTTTTCCCGGTTTGCAGAACATTGTTACCAGCAGGGGATCCCCTTTGATGTTGCCAGTGAACGGATACTGGAGGAACACGGCAGTGTGGAAAACGGTGTCCTGCGGATAGGAAATGCGGTATATACAACGGTAATCTGCCCGGAGGATGCGCTTTTTGTCCGGGAGCAGCAGCGTGAACAGGCAAAAGCCGCAGGGATTTGGTATGATGCAAAAGAGTGGCAGTGGCAATATACCCGCCATGGCGGGAATCAGATCCCGTTGGAAACTAAGGAAACCCGCATTTCCTGGAAGGGAAGAACGGACAGTACCGGGGAGTGGCACATCCGTTCCCTGGATCCGCTGGAGGGTGTCTGGGCCGGAGGCACCCGGCTGCAGGGTGAGGAGAAAGACGGGATAATACGGTATGCCATCCCGGCCTCCGTAAAGAAGGATTTTCTGAATGCAGGAGAAATCAGCCTGCGCTGGGAGGTCTGCCCCCACGGAGAGCAGACCCCCTTTGTATACCTGGAAGGGGACTTCGCCGTAAAGAGTGCGGCGGGTTATCGGGAGAAGGACAGTCATCAATGGGAAACGGAAGGGGATTTTTACCTGACGGATATCCGGAAGGAAGATATACAGGTGCAGGATCTGTGTGCATCCGGTTTCCCGTTCTGCGGCACCTATGTGGAGCTGGAAAGCCTGCTGTATGCCGGAGAGGACGGAAAGCTTGTGTTCGATAAAACCGGCCTGCACGCGGATTGCATGGCAGTGCTTCCGGATGGGGACAGCGGACAGGCCGGATACTGCTGGGGGCCGGATTGGGAGCTTGCGGGCGTAAAGCCGGGAATCTATCGGGCGGTAATCCGCCTCATTCCCAGTACCTTTAATACGTACGGTCCCCACCATCACAGGGACGGGGACAGGCATCTTACAAGCCCCATGCAGTACAGCGGGGAAAAAGGGTTTGCCGACTTTCCGGATGCGCCTGTTTTTACGCTGACGGATAAATGGCATGTTATTAAATTCGGAATAGAAACAGGTGCATGACCGCCGGCAGATTGTCCGGCGGGCGGCTATCGGCAGGCCGGTACCGGACAGGAGCTGAATTCGCGCAGGCTGTAATAGGTTCTGCCGTGGGCGCCTTGTGTGGTATCGGCCATTATCATGGAATTGAGTTCTGTTTCTTCGGTGCGGTTCTGCACAAAATTTCTCATTCCTTACTGTCCGGCATAGCCGGAATACGGTTCCTTTTTTTCCAGTCCCTGGGGGATATGCCCATAACCTTCTTGAAGGCACGGGAAAAATGCAGCTGGTTATCATAGCCTACCTGGGCAGAAATATCCCCAATGGATAAATCCGTATCCTTCAACAGATCGCAGGCAACGTTGATCCGGTAGCGGATGATATATTCCTGGGGCGTTACCAGAACGGTATCCTTGAAAATTTTCCCGAAATAGCTTCTGTCAAGATTGCACCAGTTAGCCAGCTGGGCTACCGTGATATTCTGATTATAATGCCGTTCGATATACATCTGTGCCTCATGGGCATAAAATTCCTGCAGGTTTCCTGTTTTCGGAGGCTTACGCCGGGAGGAGGTACGGATCAGAGTCTCCAGGATCCAGTACATACCGCCCAGAAGGCGGAGGGAATTGTCATGGCTGTCAAGCATTTGGAGCATGAGTGATTCCAGTTCGCGGGAGCCGGCAGGGTCCGTAGGTGCGTATATGGGATGCTGCAGCCCCAGCCCTGCGTCAGACAGGAAAGGAGGAACCTTCAGACCGTCGAACTCTATCCAGATGTAGGTCCAGGGATCGGCTTTATCCGCGGTATAGGTAGTGATGGATTTGGGGCAGATAAGGAAAGCCTGTCCTGCATGCAGGGAGTAACTGCGGTCCGTGCCGATGGTAAAAAGGCCTTTGCCATCCAGAATATAATGCAGCAGGTAATGGTTATGGGCGGCAGGGCCGCAGGAAAGGAGAGGGGCACATGTTTCCCTTCCGTATTGATACAGAGTCAGATCCATATAGTTGGTTCCCTGAAATATATAGGTGATATTTTCATTCATATCCGCTCCTTTGAGCCTGTATCCGCAGTATAGGTAAAAAAACGGCGGATACAGGCTGTTTTTAAATGAGTATACCATAATGCGTTATATATGCAAGCTAATATATAGAAACAAGCAAAATGATATATTTAGTGATTCTCCTGATATTTACCGCAATCTGGATTACAGGTATGATATTTTCAAGGGTAATCCAATCGGCAGACCGGGTTGGGGAAAAGTAAATATTTACCAGAATGCGTTATTGCATCGTACAAGAGAAGGGAGTCACCTAATGAAAAGAAAAGCAGTTAGCGTTATAATGGCAGCTGTATTAATTGTATCTACATTTGCCGGCTGTACAAGCAGCAAAACGGACGGGAATAATACCGCTGCCGGGACGGAACAGAATCAGGAAGCGTCAGGCACCGCTGCGGAGGCAGGCAGCGTGCCAAAGGAGCAGGAAAGCTTACAGAAACCAGAACCGGAGGAAATATCCGGTACTGTGGTTATCTGGGACTGGGATGGTGGAACACAACAGAAATATGTGGATAAATTTAATGAAGTTTATTCCAATGTTACGGTGGAAGTACAGGATGTGGCCTGGGATGATTATATGACAAAACTGCAGACCAGCTATGTATCGGGCATGGAGCTTCCGGATATCATCCTGGGGGAAATGGCCTGGCGGGGGACACTGTTTGAAATGAATATTTGTGAGAACCTGGAAGAAGCTCCATATAATCTGGAACGGAACGATATGGTTCCCTCTTCCGTACCGCTGGTATCGGATCAGGAGGGAACTATCCTGGGTGTGGAAATGCAGGTGACTCCTGCCGGTTTTGCCTATAAAAGAGACATGGCCAGGGAATATCTGGGAACTGACGATCCCAAGGAGGTGGGAGAAAAAATCAAAGACTGGGATACCTTTCTGGCGACCGGACAGCAGGTAAATGAAAAAAGCGGAGGCAAAGTGAAAATGATGGCTTCCCTGGGGGATGTGCTGCTTTCAGCCATCAATCAGAACGTTGTGGATTATGTAGACGGCACCCAGGTGAATATTACGGATAAAATGAGCAGGCCCCTTGATATCACAATACAGATGAGAAATGCAGGGATTATCGGAAATGTGGAAATGTATTCCGCTTCCTGGTACGCGGCCTATGCGTCCGATGAATATCTTTTTTATGAAGCCGGCGCATGGTGCCCCCCGCTTGTTATCGTTCCGAATGACCCGGAAGGAGAGGGAAATTGGGCGGTTACCATGCCTCCGGAGGGTTCCTTTAACCTGGGAGGGACGACACTGAGCATCTATAAGGACAGTGAAAATAAAGAGGCCGCATGGGCTTACCTGCAGTTTATCTATTTCTCAGAGCAGGGCGGATCCTATATGTATGATCTCACGGGGAATTACAGCTGCTATCAGCCGTATTACAACAGTGGATATTCCCCCCTGGAAAAAGAAGGTCCTGTGGATAAGTTCTTCGGCGGACAGAGCCTTGTGAAATATTATATAGAAGAAGCGGCACCCCACGCCAAGACGGTTTCCCAGACCAAATATGACGCTATTATCAACGATGTATTTCAGGCGCTGACACCTAAGCTCCTGTCAGATACATCCATTGACAGCGCTAAGGCCCTGGAGCTTTTTAAGGAAGAGGTGGCCCTTAAGGCCCCGGATGCACACATTCAATAAAACAAAGGCAAGGGTATGAAAATGAAGAAAAACAAATGGCCCTATCTGTTTTCCCTGCCCTTTTTGGGGGCATATGGCCTGTTTATGCTTTTTCCAATGGGGTATTCCTTTTATCTGAGTTTATTTGATTATAATGGCATTGTGGAAAAGCATTTTGTGGGACTGGCTAATTATTACAATCTGTTTACCAGGGACAAGCTGTTCCTGAAATCATTGTTTAATACGGTTTTAATCATGTTTATGTCTCTGCCGGTCAATCTGATCCTCGGCCTGGTTATTGCGTATCTGCTGTTCCAGCTGGCAAAGGGGCGGCGGTTATTCCAGGTAGTAAACTTCCTGCCTTATATTACCACGCCGGTGGCTATCGGTTTTATCTTTTCCTATATCTTTGACTGGAACAGCGGGATCCTCAACAGCCTTCTGACCCATTTCGGCCTTTTGGAGGAAAACTATTTCTGGCTGCAGCATCCGTGGTCCGCGAGACTGATTGTGGCGGTAATGATTGTATGGAGGAATTTTGGATACTGTATGATGATCTATCTGTCGGGAATGACAGCTATTCCCCAGGATGTATATGAGGCCGCAGCCATCGACGGCGCAGGGAGGGTGAAAACCTTCCTGCACATCGTCGTTCCGCTGCTGAAGAATGTTACGGTGTTTTTGTTTATTACCGCCCTGATTGGAGGCTTCCAAATGTTTGATGAACCGGTGCAGCTGTATTCCGGATGGTCGGCGGCATCAAAAAGCGTGGGAGGACCGGAATATTCCGTACTCACGGTTATCTGGAAATTTTATGACGATTCCTTTGGAAGCAATACCAGACTGGGCTACGGAGCCGCCATTGCTTATACCTTATTTCTGATTATCGGCGGCTGTTCCTTACTCAGCTTCCTTTTCAGTAACAGGAAAGAAAAATAGGAGGATATACCATGCGGCGTAAAAAAAATAGGCAGGATTTCTGGGTTTACCTGCTATTGGGGGTGATGTCCGTTATCGCTTTGTTCCCCTTTTATATGATGTTTGTCATGGGTACTTATTACAGTGAGGATTTGTTCCGCGGGCTGCCGCTGCTTATCAGTGATTACTTCATGGAGAATTTAAAAACCACGCTGGATAACGGCCTTCCTGCCACCTATCTGAACAGCATATTCGTATCGGCGGTGTCAGTGCTTGCCTGTCTGTTCACCAGCATTACCATAGGCTATGCGCTGGCAAAATTCCGGTTCCGGGGACAGAAGGCAATCCTGGTGCTGGTTTTAATCGGCATGATGCTTCCCACGCAGATTTCCATTATCGGATATATCATGGAAATGCGGGTTGCACATTTGACCAATACCCTGTGGTCCGTGATTTGTATCTGGATAGCCAATCCTTTCAGCGCCTTTTTCATGATGCAGTTCCTGCAGGATTCGGTACCGGAAGAAATGCTGGAAAGTGCCAGGATTGACGGTTGTTCCGAGCCGGGTATCCTTTTTTCCATCGTGGTTCCCTGTATCAAACCGGCGATTATGACAGTGGCGACTTTAGTATTTCTGTGGTCCTGGAATAATTACCTCCTTCCCCTTATCACCTTGAATAAACAGAAGGTCTACACCCTGCCTCTGATGATTTCCAACATATCCGTGTCCTACCGGCAGGATTATGGCGCCCAGATGCTGGCGCTGGCGTTGTCTACCTTTCCGGTACTGTTGTTGTTTATTCTTGGATCCCGTTATTTTGTAAAAGGGATAACTGCCGGAGCGGTAAAAGGTTAAATAAGAAAGGAAAAATAAAATGAAACTGAAATGGATTTATACAGCCCGGGATACCGGGGAGAGGTTTGCCGAAAAGGCGCTGTCCCCGGTAAAGGGAGGGGAGGATTTCCGCCTTTTCGTGTTTCCCGGGAAAGAAAGACAGAAAATATACGGCTTTGGGGGCGCCTTTACGGATACGGCGGCCATGGCACTTTTTAGGATGGAGGAATCCATCCGGAAAAAGGCAATGGCCGCTTATTTTGACCCTGAAAATGGTCTTGGTTATAATATGGGAAGGGTACCCATCGGCTGCTGCGACTTTTCCAGCGTCCCCTATTCCCATGCGGAGGTGCCGCAGGACCGGGCACTTTCCCATTATTCCATCGCCCAGGATAAAAAGGGTATCCTGCCTCTGATACATATGGCAAAGGAACTGGGGGAAAAAAGAAAGGAACCGGAGGAACTCCTGCTCTATGCATTGCCCTGGAGCCCGCCGGGCTGGATGAAATCCAATGGGAAAATGAGTTGGGGAGGAAAGCTGCTTCCTGACTATTACGGGACAATGGCTGACTATCTGATCCGGTTTATCCGATCCTATGAAAAGGAAGGCGTTTCCCTCTGGGGGCTGGCCGCCCAGAATGAACCGGTGGAGGTTCAAAGATGGGCTTCCTGTGAATATACAGGGGAGGAAGAGGGGCACTTTCTGGTGGAATATCTGATACCGGCACTGGAAAAAGCCGGTTACGGAGATAAAAAGCTTCTCTGCTGGGACTGTAATAAGGATTTTATGAGGAATAGAGCACGGGAGCTGTTAGCAGATGACAGATTACGGAATAAAATATTCGGAGTGGCTTTTCATTGGTATTCCGGGGACTATTTTGAAGAACTGCAAAAGACCCATGAGGAATTTCCCGGGATTTCGCTGCTTGCTACGGAAAGTTGTGTGGTGATGCCGGAAAATCTGACGGACTGGTCCGCAGGGGAACGTTATGGACATGAAATAATTGGGGATTTGAACAACTGGACCTGCGCTTATCTGGACTGGAATCTGTTCCTGGATCAGAACAGCGGACCCGGAATTGCAGATAATCCCTGTGCGGCTCCTGTTATCCTTGACAATAGTAAGCAGGAAATGATAAAAATGTCCTCCTACTATTATATCGGGCATTTCAGCCGTTATATCAGGAGAGGAGCGGCTGCCCTGGAAAAACAGATGGAGGGTGAGCGTACGGAAATAAGGCCGGAGGGGTGTGCGTTCCGGAATCCGGACGGGACGCTTATCGTCGTACTTATGAACAGACAGGACGCGTCTTTGCGGGGGACGGTCATGATCGAAGGGGAAGCTGTGCAGCTTTTTATGGATCCCCACAGTATTGGTACGTTGGTGGTGGGGCCGATGGAAGACTGAATGCCATACGCAGTAATATCCCGGTTTCCTTCTGGGAACCGGGATATCCATCGAGATGTATAGAAATCAATTACTGCTTCACTAAGAGATCAGTGATGACATTTCCAAATCGCCATTGGATGTTCTTTTAATCGTTCCACTATAGCTGCATCTTCAAATAGTAACTCAGGAGCAAAATCCTTTGCTATAAAACGATCCATATACTCATTTTCTTGTTCAGTCAGTTGCATCAAGTCTGAAATATATTCTTTAGCATAAAGTTTTCTTTCGTCCAACATAAAGTTTTCCTTTTGACTGAGGACCGGAAATAAATCCCTTCGTATCTTATCAAAATGCAGAGAATCAATTGCTGTTAAGTCAAAATTTCTGTTAACTGTTTTCGCAGATATTGTTGCATAAAAGGCAAGGCATTTACGGAACATATCCCTGTCATCTTCAAATAGCTTTTCTGCAATCAAATTTCCCCAATCATATAAATCCCTGGCCGCGGCTCTGTTGATTAAAGCATTTCCTTTAGCAGCGAAAATCTCCATCGGTGCCACCATACGAATAGTTATCCCATCATCAAAGGCCTCCGGAATGATCTTTCTCTGCACAGAATCCAATATATGTACCCGCAGGGAGTAGTTTAATTCAATCTTAATCATATCTCTGTTACCACCAGAATTCAGATACTGATAATAAAAAGCATCCAGGCTATGAGTAAATCGGGAACCTTGAGAAAGCTGATACCCTTCCGTCTCCATATAGTTTTTAATAAGTAAAGTAATCTCATTTCTGGCCGTAAGCATATCATTTCTCGTATCATTTGGAGTATAATCCATATCAATGTCGACAGACAGCCTGGGTAAATTAAAAATTGTAAAATTGATGGCAGTTCCGCCTTTTAAAAGCAAATGCTCTCTGAGATATTCTTGTTCGTTTATAAATTTTAATACTTCCTTCAAACGTAAGGCTTTCTCAAAGGTATCTCTCACAAAACCATACTTCTGTGCAGTACGTCCGATTTCAGCTTTATCATATATCGGCATCCGTCATCACTCCATTTTTCATATTCTGCAACTCGGCCGGTACCACTAATTTCCAAGTATTATTATAGCGCCCACCTACCTGATCCTTCGTAAGGTAACGCTTACTCTTACCTATTTGTTCCTTACAGCTCTCAAAAAAATTATCAGAAAGCCCTATTTTTTCTTTATAATCCCAAAGAAGATACCCTATTTTCTGATATAAAAATTGGTTTTCATAAAGTTCCAAATACTTGAGAAGTTTTTTTTCCTGTACTCTGTGTAGACATTCGATATCCTGCACTACCTCTTCAATTCCGGCTATTTTATCTATATCTTTTATACTATCAACTATTGTACGTTCCAAATTTGTGACTGCAATACCGCCACTATAGGATGGCTTGTCGATTCCTTCTAATGTTTTCGACGCAATATACCGATAGGTATATTTATCAAAAGTAAAATCCCGGAAGCTGGTTTGAGAAGAAACATATACATCATAATAAACCTGATCGGTAATTCCATAATATTCCATAGCCGTATGATGAGATACATAGGATGTGGGCGTGATATAACTTGCTATCTGAAAACGGTTTGCCACAGGAGCGCCTGTCTCACCGCTAATGCAAGTATACAAATTATTGCGTATTTTTGCCGCCATTCCTTCCTTCATTAACCGTTTAATTGCAGAACGGGCACTATCCATATTATTATAATAATAATCCACATCTTTCATTTTAAAAATAGGTTTTTTTAGTAATTCAAAGTAAAGATTCATAATCTGTCACCATTTATTATTTTTTTTGGTTCATAAACGAACTAATTTGAAGTAATATTAAATTAAATATACACATATCAGACAAATTTGTCAAGTTTATATATTTGTATAATTGGCTTATATAAAAACTAATAATAAAGAAATATAAAATTCTTATTATTAAAAAATATAATTTTATTTATTCCCAACATATAATATTTTTATAATTTTATATCACCTTATTAAATTTCTTGAAGGAGTTTAATATTATTAACTCAAACT